>JBNKWI010000146.1:0-6686 GCA_050299695.1 Paracoccaceae bacterium | reverse complement strand
GGCATCGTGGTCGGGCACCGGCGGACACTCGGCGAAAGCGGCGGCGGGGGCGAGAAGGAGAAGGGCAAGAATACGCATACGCCCGATCCTGCCGCCCCGACCGCCCCTGTCAACTCAACTCGACGGGAGCGCTTGACGCCGCCGCCCCGCCCCGCCAGCCTCCGCGCCATGTTCCCGTTGCGCGATCACAACCCGTCCGAGCGGGTGCCCTATGTCACCTTCGCGCTGATCGCGGTGAACGTGGCGATCTTCGTCGCCACCTGGCCGCTCCTGTCGAAGCCGCACGCGCTGCGCCTGTTCTACGCCGACTGGGCGCTGGTCCCCGCCTGGGCCGCCGGGAACCCCGTATCCTTCCTCAGCTCGATGTTCCTCCACGGCGGCCTCATGCACCTGGGCGGCAACATGCTGTTCCTCTGGATCTTCGGCGACAACATGGAGGACGAGATGGGTCCTCTTGGCTTCCTCGCCTTCTACCTCGCCGGCGGGCTCGGCGCCGCGTTCCTGCAGATCGCCGCCGATCCGCAATCCCTCGCGCCGATGGTCGGCGCCTCGGGCGCCATCGCCGGTGTGATGGGCGGCTATCTCCTGATGTTCCCAAAGGCGCGCGTGGACATCCTCATCATCCTCATCGTGTTCTTCCGGATCCTGCCGGTCCCGGCCTGGATCATGCTCGCGCTCTGGTTCGCCATCCAGCTCGTCGGCGGCGTCGGCGCGGGCGCCGAGGGCGGCATCGCCTACTGGGCCCATGTGGGCGGCTTCGTCACCGGGCTCCTGCTCACCTTGCCCCTCTGGCACCGCCGCGGCGGCCCCGCGTTCTGGACCCGCACCGAGGGCCACCCGCCCCATCCCGGCGCCCGCTACCGGATCGCCCGGACCCGGATTCCGACCGTGAGGAGAAGACGATGAAAGGCACCTGCCATTGCGGCGCCGTCGAGTTGGAGGTGACCCTCGCCGAGGGCGGCCTCGCCACCGCGCGCCGCTGCGACTGCTCGTTCTGCATGCGCCGCGGCGCCGTCGCGGTGACGGCCCCGATGGGCGGCATCCGCATTGTGCGCGGCGAAGAGGCGCTGACCCTCTACGAATGGGGCACGAAAACCGCGAAACACTATTTCTGCTCGGTCTGCGGCATCTACACCCACCACCGCCGCCGCTCGAACCCCAACGAATACGGCGTCAACGCCGCGATCCTCGAAGGCGTCAACGTCCGCGCGCTGGGAGAAATCGGCTGGAACGACGGCGTGAACCACCCGTCGGATCGGTAGGCGGCCCGGGCTTCAAGGGCAAATCACTCGTTTCGCAAAAGAACCGCCACCCGCGCCATCCCGCCCGGAATCAAGCGGCGAAGCCGCGCCGGGCGAGCGCCTGACCGGCCCGGCGGTCTGGCGCTTTGGGAATGGTGCACTCCCCGTGCCACCCGAGCACGTGCTTGGCCGACATAAAGCGCGCCGTTCGGCCGTTGCGGCGCCAGCCCCCGGTCAGGCGCCCCCCCCCGTCGCTCCATTCCAGACCGCCGGACGCAATCCGGGCGCGCCCCTACCGAAACCGCCGCACCCCCGCCTCGGTCACCACCGCGTCGAGCCGCTGGTCGGTCGGCTCCAGCGGCAGGTCCTCCATGAGCTGCGCCTCGAAGGCGAAGCCCACCGCGAAGACCGGGCCCTCGGCGCGCAGCTTCTCGAGCGTCCGGTCGTAGAACCCGCCGCCATAGCCGAGCCGGTAGCCCTCCTCGGAGAACGCCAGGAGGGGCACGATCAGCACCTCGGGCACCACGGGAAGCCACTGGCGCGGAACCATCGCCCCGAACGGGCCCTCGACCAGATCGGCGTCGGGCCGCCAGCGCGAGAAACTGAGCGGTTCGCCCTTCGCGCCGATCACCGGAACGCCGACATTGCCGGTCCAGCCGGCCATCACCGGCACCGGGTCGATCTCGGTCCGGATCGGCAGGTAGCCCGAGAGCGTTCGGCCGTCATGGGGGTCGAGCACGCCCGCGAGGATCGCCCGCGCCGCGTCCTCGTCGACCGCGCCCTTGGCTTCCTTCCGCGCCGCGAAAGCCGCCTTCCGCGCCTCTTTCTTCACTTCGTCCATCATAGAAGCACCATCACCGCCAGCCCGAGGAATGCGAAGAACCCGACCACATCGGTCACCGTTGTCACGAAGGCGCCCGAGGCCAGCGCCGGATCGACCCCGGCGCGTTCGAGAAGGAACGGGATGCCGATCCCGGCGAGCCCCGCCACCACGAGATTGATCACCATCGCCGCGGCGATCACCAGGCCCAGCAGCGGCATCCCGAACCAGACCGCGCCGATCGCCCCCATGACAACCGCGAAGGCGAGGCCGTTCAGGAGCCCCACCATCGCCTCGCGCCGGATCACGCGCAGCACGTTCGACCCCGTGAGGTCGCGCGTCGCGATGGCGCGCACCGCCACGGTCAGCGCCTGGGTGCCGGCATTGCCGCCCATCGAGGCGACGATGGGCATCAGGACGGCGAGCGCCACCACCTGAGCGATGGCGCCCTCGAACTGCGCGATCACCATGGAGGCGACGATGGCCGTCACCAGGTTCACCGCCAGCCAGGGGAACCGGCCCCTGACGATCTCGGTCACCGAGGACGACATCGAGCCGCCCTCCTCGCCGACACCGGCCAGCCGCAGGATGTCCTCCTCGTGCTCCTCGTCGAGGACGATCATCGCATCGTCGATGGTGATGACGCCCACGAGCCGCCCCTCGGCATCCACCACCGGCGCCGAGATCAGGTGATACTGGTTGAACGCGTAGGCCACGTCGGCCTCCTCGTCCTCGGCCTCAAAGGTGCGGAAATCGTCGTCGAGGATCTCCGACAAGGGCCGCGCGCGGGGCGAGGCCATGAGCTTGCCGAGCGCCACATAGCCCACCGGCCGGTGCCGCGGATCGACCATCACGATATGGTAGAAATCCTCCGGAAGGTCCTCCTGGTTCCGCATCCAGTCGATGGCGTCGCCCACGTTCCAGTGCTCGGGCAGCGCCACCACCTCGCGCTGCATCAGGCGGCCGGCGGAATATTCCGGATAGGACAGCGCCTGCTCGACCGCGACCCGGTCGGCATCGTCGAGCGCCTCGAGCAGCGCCTCCTGCTGCTCCTCCTCGAAATCCTCGATCAGGTCGACCACGTCGTCCGAATCGAGCTCGCGCAGCGCCTCGCCCAGCGCCTCGGGCGGCAGGAAGGCGATCACCTCCTCGCGGAGGCCCTCGTCGAGATCCGACAGGACTTCGCCGTCGACGATATCGGGCGCGAGCAGCAGGATCTCGCGCCGCTCGCCGCCGCCCACCTGTTCGAGAAGGTCGGCGATATCGGCGGCGTGGAGCGGCTCGACCACCTCGCGGAGCCGGTCGCCGTCGCCCGCCGCGACGGCGAGCCGCAGCGCCGAATAGAACCGGGAGGTGAGCGGGTAGCCCTCTTCCTCGGTCTCGTCCGGCTCCTCGAGCTCGATGATCTCGGCGTCGTCGTTCATGCTGCCCCGCGCCCGCTTTCGGGGGACCTTAGGCGAAGGTGTTTCAAAGAAACAGGGGGCGGATCGGAGTTTCGCGGCCCTTTGCCCGCCTCCGGAAGCTTCCTCGGAAGCGGACCTTCGCCGCAATCCTGCGCTCCCGAGTCCCAATGTCGACCATGCGTTGCCCCGGCCCGAAGGACGCCGAAGGCTGCCAGTGCGGGCGCCGGCCCGTGCCACCCCATTGGCGTGCCTCCGGCACGACCGCGCTGGCGCCCCGACAGCGGCTGTGCGGCAACCGCTCGCCCGGAATCAGGGCCCGGGACGAGCCGCGGGCGAGCGCCTGCCCGTCCCGGCGGGCTGGCGCTCTGGTGACGTTTGCGCAGACCTTCGAGGTCGGAGGCAGGTGGCGCCATAAAGTGCGTCGATCAATCGTTGCGGCGCCTTCCCACGGGCAGGCGCTCACCCGGCTCCGCGCTTGGTGGTGGCGTTGCAGCTCCGCCCGGCTTGCGCTTCGGCACGTCGGAAGGCGATGTCAGCGGAGAACGAGCGTTTCCTCCGGACCGCATCCTCTCTAGTCTCGCCCCGAACGGAGACCCCGATGCAAGAAACGATCCTCCTGACCGGTCAGGTCCTGACCTTCGACGCCGACCCCTTCACCGAGGGCCCCGATGCCGCGCGCCACGAACGCCGCGGCGCCGTGGCGCTCTCGGGCGGCACGATCCTCGCGATCGGGCCCGAAGACCGGCTCCGCGCCGCCCATCCCGGCGCCCGCATCGTCTCCTACGGCGATGGCCTGATCCTCCCGGGCTTCGTCGACGCCCATGCACACTACCCCCAGACCGCGATCATCGCGTCGTGGGGCAAGCGGCTGATCGACTGGCTGAACGCCTACACCTTCCCCGAGGAAATGCGCTTCGGCGACCCCGACTACGCCGCCGAGATCGCCGCCCGCTATCTCGACCTGATCCTCGCCCATGGCACCACCACGGTCGCCAGCTACTGCACGATCCACCCCGAAAGCGTCGAGGCCTTCTTCACCGCCGCCGAAGCGCGCGGCATGCGCGTCGCCGCCGGCAAGACCTGCATGGATAGAAACGCCCCCGAGGGCCTCCGCGACACCGCGCAATCGGCCTACGACCAGTCCAAACGCCTCCTCGAAACCTGGCACGGCCGGCACCGCGCGTCCTATGTCATCACCCCGCGCTTCTCGCCCACCTCGACGCCCGAACAGCTCGAAGCCCTCGGCAGCCTCTGGGCGGAACAGCCCGACTGCCTGATGCAGACCCATCTCTCGGAACAGACCGACGAGATCCAATGGGTCAGATCCCTCTACCCCGAGGCGCGCGACTATCTCGACACCTACGAACGCTTCGGCCTCCTCGGCCCGAACGGCCTCTACGGCCACGCGATCCACCTCGAGCCCCGCGAACGCGCCCGCCTGCGCGAAGTGGACGCCGCGCTGATCCACTGCCCCACCTCGAACAGCTTCATCGGCTCGGGCCTCTTCGACATGGACGGCCTCCGCGCCGCCGGCCAGCGCGTGGGCCTCGCCACCGACACCGGCGGCGGCTCCTCCTTCTCCATGCTCCGCACCATGGCCGCCGCCTACGAGGTCGCCCAGCTCCGCGGCCGCGGATTGCATCCGGCCGAACTCCTCTGGCTCGCCACCGAAGGCTCCGCCCGCGCGCTCCGCATGGAAGACCGCATCGGCACCCTCGCCCCCGGCACCGACGCCGACCTCGTGATCCTCGACCTCGCCTCCACACAAGCCATCGCCCAGGCCACCGCCCGCGCCGAGACGATCTGGGAAGCCGTCTTCCCGACGATCATGATGGGCGACGACCGGGCGGTGCAGGCGGTCTGGGTCGAGGGAAAGCCGATCTCCCCGTGACAGGTCAGACCCGGCCCATGCGCAACCCCGGAACGCTTGCGGAATTGCGCGGTTGCAATCTATGATTGTACCGACAATCCCTCAAGGTTCGCATTCTCATGCCCTACGTCGCGGCCGGTTTTGACAAGATTTCTCCCAACGCAGCCTTGACCGACACTGTCATCACGAGCGGGCTTGCGAATTGCATCGCCGTTGCCGCGATCGACACGGCGAGGTCTCGGATGCGTATCGCTCATTACAATACGCTTTTTTGCCTGATAAAAAACGGCCAGGACGCAACTCAGGACCACGTCTATACGTGCTTCGAGAAGCTCAAGAGGCAGATTGGGACAGGGTTGATCTACCGGGTCGGCCTCGGCTCGGTCTGGTACAATGCCGCGGACAAAGGGCACAAATTGGATGGGTGGCGCCACTATTTGTGTATGGCTGCACTCAACATCTTCGAACATGAGCCGCGCATCGCTGGCACCACGTTGAGCTGCCGAAAGATAGGCGAGGACTACTTGTTCGAAAGTCATGGTAACTCGGCACATATGCCCGGCGGCTGGGCGAATTCAGGGACTGACATCGACTACTCTTCCTAGCTCGTTGCCAGCCGCCACACCGCCGCCTCCGCCTTCCGCGCAAGCCGGTCCGCATCGACCGTCACCACCCGCCCATCACGCACCACGCCCCGCCCCTCGACGAAGAGATCCCGCACCTGCCCCGGGCCCGCCAGCAAGAGCGCTGCGCGGTCCCAGCTCCCGGCCGCCTCGATCCCGGCCATGTCCCAGATGGCCAGATCCGCCCGGAACCCCGGCGCGACCTGGCCGATATCGTCGCGGCCCAGCACCTCGGCGCCGCCCCGCGTGGCGATCCACAAGGCCTCGCGCACCGACATCGCGTCGGCCCCGCGCGCAACCCGCTGCAGCAGCATCGCCATCCGCGCCTCGGCGACGAGGCTCCCGGCGTCGTTCGAGGCCGAGCCGTCCACCCCCAGCCCGACCCGCACCCCCGCATCCCGCATCGCCCTGACCGGCGCGATGCCCGAGCCCAGCCGGCAATTCGAGCAGGGGCAATGCGCGACCCCGGTGCCGCTCCGGGCGAACAGCGCAATCTCGCCCGCATCGAGCTTCACGCAATGGGCGTGCCAGACGTCGTCGCCGACCCAGCCCAAAGATTCCACGTAAGGCACCGGTCGCTGGCCGAAAGTCCCATTGCAAAAGGCATCTTCCTCGATGGTCTCGGCCAGGTGCGTGTGCAACCTGACGCCGTAGGCCCGGGCCATATCGGCCGATTCGCGCATCAGGTCCGGCGTCACCGAGAAGGGCGAGCAGGGCGCCAATACAATC
>JBNKWI010000145.1:0-6816 GCA_050299695.1 Paracoccaceae bacterium | reverse complement strand
ATCCCCGCCTGACCGCGATCATGGAGGCGCTGGTGGCCGATGCGAAGGCGCGCGCCGACTATGCGGGGGCGGAGACCCGGGCGATGTCGCTCGCGGCGCTGCGGGCGACGACCGAGGAAACCGTGGAGCATGGCGGCCGCAGCCTCGACATGGTGCGCGGCCTCCTTCTCGAGAGCGGCAAACGCGCCGCCTTCCACCCGGGCGACCTGCCGGAGGATCCCGCGCATCTCCTCGTCCCGGCACGCCAGGGCGCCGAGCGCTGGCTGGGTGAGGATTACGAGGTGATGCGTTTCGCGCCGCAGCCGCTCACGCTGAAACCGGGCGAAGGCCCGCCGCATATCCGGCTCGACCGGGCCGCGGAATTTCTGATCGGAGACCGGCTGTGACCGAGCGCAAGGGCCCCGTGCTGATCGAGATCGAGGACGAGCGGCCGGCCCCGTCGCCGGCCGAGGCGCCACCTGTTTCGGAAGAGGCCGACCTGCCCTCGGGCCAGGCGATGCGGACCATGGCGGCCATCGCGGCGCGGCCGCGCTCGCGGCTTGCGGCGTGGTTCTGGCGGCTCCTCGGGGCGGTCTTCTCCTTCGGGCTCTCGCTCTGGGCCTGGGATTTCGTGACCGGGCTTGTGGCGCGGAACTGGATCCTCGGGACCATCGCGGTCACGCTTCTCGGCCTGTTTCTCCTGGTGGCGCTCGCCATCGTCATCCGCGAATGGGCGGCGCTCGCCCGCCTCGCCCGGCTCGACGCGATCCACCGCGCGGCGGAGGCGGCGCGGAACGCCAACGATCTCGCGGCCGCGCGGAAGGTGACGGAGCGGGTCGAGGCGCTTTACCGGGGCCGGGCGGATCTCGCCTGGGCGGTGGAGCGCCTGGCCGAGCGCAAGGGCGATGCCTTCGATGCCGACGCGCTTTTCGACCTCACCGAACGCAGCCTGCTCCAGCCGCTCGACAATGCGGCCCGCGCCGAGGTGGAGGCCGCCGCCCGGCAGGTCGCCACCGCGACGGCCTTCATCCCGATCGCGCTCGCCGACGTGATCGCGGCGCTGACCGCCAATCTCAGGATGATCCGCCGGATCGCCGAGATCTATGGCGGGCGCGGCGGCACGCTCGGCGCCTGGCGGCTGATCCGCGCGGTCTTCACCCATCTGGTCGCGACCGGGGCGGTGGCGATGGGCGACGATCTGCTGGGCTCGATCGGCGGCGGGCATCTCCTCGGCAAGCTCTCGCGCCGCTTCGGCGAGGGGCTCGTCAATGGTGCCCTCACCGCCCGCGTCGGCATCGCCGCGATGGAGGTCTGCCGGCCCCTGCCGTTCCGCGCCGAGACGCGGCCTTCGGTCACCGGCACCGTCCAGCGGGCGCTCCGCGGGTTGTTCGGTGCGGGGCAAAAGCCTTGAAGCAAGGCTCTTGCAAATTCCTTGCTTCAAGGAATTTGCGCGCTTCCGCCGGATATGGCTGGGGGCGTCAGCCGGCGATCATCTCCGACTGGCGGACGATGACTTCGGCCTGGCGGATCGAGGCGAGGTCGACGAGGCGGCCCTTGTAGACGGCGGCGCCGGCGCCGCTTTTCGTGGCCTCTTCCATTGCGGCGAGGATCTCGCGCGCCTCGGTGACGGCGGCTTCGGAAGGGGTGAAGACCTCGTTGGCGAGCGCCACCTGTTTCGGGTGGATTGCCCATTTGCCTACCATTCCGAGCGTCGCCGAGCGGAGCGCCTGGGCGCGGAAGCCCTCGTCGTCGGAAAAATCGCCGAAGGGGCCGTCCACCGGCAGCACGCCGTGGGTACGGCAGGCGGCGACGATGGCGGTCTGTGCCCAGTGCCAGGGATCAGACCAGTATTTCGCGCCCTCGTGCAGCATGTAGTAATTCGCCTGCGTTCCGCCGATGCCGGTGGTCTGCATGCCCATCGACGCCGCGAAATCGGCCGCGCCGAGGCTCATCGCCTGGAGGCGTGGCGAGGACGCGGCGATTTCCTCGACATGGGCGAGACCGGCTGCGGTTTCGATGATGACTTCGAAGGCGATGGGCCTGGTGCGGCACTTCGCCCGTTCGATGGCGGTGACCAGGGCGTCGACGGCATAGACATCCGCCGCGCAGCCGACCTTGGGGATCATGATCTGGTCGATCCGGTCGGAGGCGTTCTCCAGCACCTCGACCACGTCGGCGTACCAGAAGGGCGTGTCGAGCCCATTGATCCGCACCGAGAGATGCTTCGTGCCCCAGTCGATATCGCCGATCGCCTGGACGATGTTCCTGCGCGCCTGCGCCTTGTCGTCGGGGGCGACCGAATCCTCGAGGTCAAGGTTGATCACGTCGGCGGCCGAGACGGCCATCTTCTCGAAGATCGCGGGCCGCGAGCCGGGGCCGAAGAGCTGGCAGCGGTTCGGACGGGCGGGCGGCGCGGGCTGGAGGCGGAAGGACATGGGCTTCTCCGCAAGGATGTTACGTATTGGTTGGTCAATCGGTTAGAATATTGCGCGAGTGTCTGCAACCGGTTTTCTGCATTGCAGCACCGGCGCCCGGACCGTCAAATTGCCGCATCTGCCGGGTGGGAACTTCCCGGAGTTTCGCGCGAGATCGCGATGACCTTCCCGCCGCGACATGGCAGGATCGGCCCAGAATGTTTGATCCGGAGGGATGGCGATGATCGAAACCCCGTACCTGTTGTTCCTGGGCGATGCGCCCGACCAACTGGCTGCGAAGGTGGCGCAGGGGGTGCGCGACTGGCGGCCCGAGAACGTGGTCGGCCAGCTCAGGCTGCCGGGCTGCAGGGCCGATGTGAAGGTGCCGGACATGGGGCTCGCAGCGGCGCGGGAGGCGGGCGCGAAGACGCTGGTGATCGGCGTGGCCAATCGCGGCGGGGTGATTTCCGAGATCTGGAAGGCGGAGCTGCACACCGCGCTCGAGCAGGGATTCGACCTGGCGAGCGGGCTGCATAACCTGTTGCGCGAAGAGGCGGACCTGGTGACAACGGCGAAGGCGCATGGTCGGCATCTGTTCGACGTGCGCGTGCCGCAGGTGAAATACCCGATCGCGAGTGGCAAGCGGCGGAGCGGCAAGCGGGTGCTTGCGGTGGGCACGGATTGCTCGGTGGGCAAGATGTACACCGCGCTGGCGATGGACAGGGAAATGCGGGCGCGGGGGCTGAAATCGACCTTCCGCGCCACCGGGCAGACAGGGATCCTGGTGACCGGCGACGGCGTGCCGCTCGACGCCGTGATCGCCGATTTCATGGCCGGCGCGGTGGAATGGCTGACGCCCGACAACGACGCCGATCACTGGGACCATATCGAGGGGCAGGGGAGCCTGTTCCATGCCTCGTTCTCGGGGGTGACGCTGGCGCTGATCCATGGCGGGCAGCCCGACGCGCTGGTGCTCGCGCACGAACCCACGCGCACGCATATGCGGGGGTTGCCGGATTACGGGCTGCCGTCCCTCGACGCGTTGAGAGACATGGCGCTGCCGCTTGCGCGGATCGTCAACCCCGCCTGCCAGGTGGTCGGGATCTCGGTCAACACCGCTGCGATGGGGGAGGACGAGGCGTTGAGCTATCTCGAAAAGGTCGAGCGCGAGATGGGACTGCCGGCGGCGGATCCGTTCCGGCAGGGGGCCGGACGGCTGGTCGACGCCCTGGAGGGGATGTGAGGGGTCGGGTGACCCGCGTCCGCCTGCGGCGAACGACGTCCCACCCGCCCCCGAACCTTCAGGGTGTGTGCCGATGCGGCTGAGGGTGGTGGCGGAGACGTTCCGGCTGAAGGAGGCGTTCACGATCTCGCGCGAGAGCCGGACGGTTGCGCGGGTCCTGACGGTGCTGGCCGAGGCGGGCGGTGTGGTGGGGCGCGGCGAATGCGTGCCCTATGCGCGCTATGGCGAGAGCCTGGAGAGCGTGACGGCCGAGATCGAGGGCCTGCCGGAGGGGGTCACGCTCGAGACGTTGCAGGGGCTGTTGCCGCCGGGCGCGGCGCGGAACGCGGTGGATTGCGCGCTGTGGGACCACGCGGCGAAGGCGGCGGGGAAGCGGGTCTGGGAACTCGCAGGGCTGCCGGCGCCGGGGCCGGAGGTGACGGCGTTCACGCTATCCCTGGACACGCCCGAGCGGATGCGGGCGGCGGCGGCGCGGGCGGCGCATCGGCCGCTTCTGAAGGTGAAACTGGGGACGCCCGACGACATGGTGCGGCTCGAGGCGGTGCGCGAAGGCGCGCCGCGCGCGCGGATCATCGTCGATGCGAACGAGGGCTGGACGGCGGAGATCTATGCCGATCTGGCGCCGCATCTCTTGCGGCTGGGGGTGGCGCTGGTGGAGCAGCCCTTGCCGGCGGGGGACGATGCGATGCTGGGCGAGATCGCGCGGCCGCTCCCGGTCTGTGCCGACGAGAGCTGCCACGACCGGGCTACCCTGCCGGATCTGACAGGCAAGTACGACATGGTGAACGTCAAGCTCGACAAGACCGGCGGGCTGACCGAAGCCCTGGCGCTGCGGGACGCGGCCCGGGCGGAGGGATACGGGATCATGGTGGGGTGCATGGTGGGCTCCTCGCTGGCGATGGCGCCGGCGGTGCTGGTGGCGCAGGGGGCGGCGGTGACCGATCTCGACGGGCCGCTTCTTCTCGCCGAGGACCGGGAAGTGCCGCTCCGCTTCGATGCGGCCGGGGTGCATCCCCCCGACGCCGGGCTTTGGGGGTGAGCAGCGATTCGGCGTAGCCGATGAAGGCTCCGGTGGAGCCTTCAAGCTGCGAACGCGCGGAGCGCCGGTAGGGCCCTCGGACTTCGGTGAATCCGCCCTGCACAACCTGTACACAACCTGTACACAACCCGTACACCGGATGGCCGCCACCACGGGCCGCTCACGGATTTGTCGGGTGCAGGGCGGCGCGGGATTTGCTTGGGTCGGCGCGTAGCAACCGGAGCCCGCCCATGCGCCTGATCTTCCTCCTCGCCGCCCTCTCGGCCGCGCCCGCCCTCGCCTGCGGACCCGACAGCGACTGCAGGGTCGGCGACCGGAGCTACCGGCTCTACCTGCCCGAGGGCGGGGCGCCGAACGGGGCGTTCCTGTTCGCCCACGGCTACCGGGGTTCGGGATCCGGGACGATGAACAACCCCGCGCTGCGCCGCCTGGCGGACGATCTGGGCATGGCCTTCGTCGCGCTCGATTCGGAAGGGCCGGACTGGGCGATCGCCCATACGCCGCAGGCGCCGGGACGGGAGGAGAACCTGGAGCTTGGCTATGTGAACGACGTGCTGGACGATCTCGTGGCGAAGGGGATCGACCCGGCGCGGATCGTGGCGACCGGGTTCTCGGCGGGGGGCATGCTGACCTGGACGCTCGCCTGCGAGATGTCGGAGCGGTTCGCGGGCTTCGTGCCGATGTCGGGGACGTTCTGGGCGCCGGTGCCGGAGCGCTGCCCGGCGCCGGCGGCGAACCTCGTCCATATCCACGGGGATGCCGATCCGGTGGTGCCGCAGGCCGGGCGCGCCATTGGGCAGGCGCGGCAGGGCGACGTGGCGAAGGCGCTAGCGATGTACCGCGATGAGGGCGGGTTCGAACTGGTGGGAACGGGGGCCGCACCGGGCGGGATGCATTGCGCGCGGGAGCGCAACCCGGCGGGGCAGGTACTGGAGTTCTGCACCTTTGCGGGCGGGCACGATTTCTCGACCGAGCGGCTGCGCTACGGGATCGGGGAGGTGCTGGGCGCGGAGTGAGCCCGGAAAATGCAGAGTTTCCGGGTCGGAAATCTGCGAGAACTCCGACGGGGCCGACGGTGCGGGCCGGACAGGTTTGCGGTGGACGTGACCGGGCCGCCGGGCTAGCCATTTCGCGGAGAACGAAGGAGGCCCGGCCCATGTCCCGCACCGTCTATGTCAACGGAGAGTACCTGCCCGAGGAAGAGGCGAAGGTCTCGGTCTTCGACCGGGGCTTCCTGTTCGCGGATGCGGTCTACGAGGTGACGAGCGTGCTCGGCGGCAAGCTGATCGATTTCGCGGGCCACGCGGCGCGGCTCTCCCGCTCCCTGGGCGAGCTCGAGATGGAGAACCCGCTGACCGAGGCGGAGTGGCTGGCGGTGCATCGCGAGATGGTGGTGCGGAACGGGATCGAGGACGGGCTGATCTATCTGCAGGTCACGCGCGGCGCGGCGGACCGGGATTTCGCCTTTCCGGAGGCGGCAACGCCGACCGTGGTGCTGTTCACCCAGTCGAAGCCCGGCCTCGCCGAGAGTCCGGCGGCGAGGACCGGCATCAAGGTCGCCAGCGTGCCCGACATCCGCTGGGGCCGGCGCGACATCAAGACGGTGCAGCTTCTCTACCCGTCGATGGCGAAGATGATGGCGAAGAAGGCGGGCGCCGACGATGCGTGGCTGGTCGAGGACGGGTTCGTGACCGAGGGCTCGTCGAACAACGCCTATATCGTCAAGGGCGGCACCATCGTCACCCGCAATCTCGGCACCGAGATCCTGCACGGGATCACCCGCGCCGCTGTGCTGCGCTTCGCGCGGGAGGCGCAGATGCGGGTCGAGGAGCGGCCGTTCACGGTGGAAGAGGCGCAGGGCGCCGACGAGGCCCGGATCGAAACCTTCACGGCGCGTGTCGAGAAGGGTCGGATCCTGCTCGACGGAACCCTGATCGCGGCGCGGGGCGCCGCGTGATGGCCACCAGCTCCACCTGCCCGTATTGCGGCGTCGGCTGCGGCGTCCTGGTCGGCCAATCCGACACGGGCGGCTGGACGATCAAGGGCGATCCGTCCCATCCCGCCAATCTCGGCCGGCTCTGCTCGAAGGGCACGGCGCTGGGCGAGACGCTGGACCTTTCGGACCGGCTGCTGGAGCCGCT
>JBNKWI010000144.1:0-6916 GCA_050299695.1 Paracoccaceae bacterium | reverse complement strand
GTGAAGATCAGGAGGAGCGCGGTGCCGGCGATGCCGACGGGCAGCGCCAGCAGCGCCGTGGGCAGGGGGCCGAGGCCGACGCCCATGGCCTGCAGCTTCCAGGTGACGAGGATCGTCACCATGGTGCCGAAGGCCATGGTGTCGCCATGGGCGAAGTTCGAGAAGCGGAGGATCCCGTAGATCAGCGTCACCCCGAGGGCGCCGAGCGCGAGCTGGCTGCCGTAGGAGAGCGCCGGGATGATGACGAAATTCGCGAGCGCGACGAGCGCGTTCAGGAGGTCCATGTCAGCGTCCCGGGAGGCTGTTGCAGGAGGTGAGCATTGAGGATTCTTTCTTCTCTTTCCAGGCGTTGCCCCGGGCACAGGCGTCTCACAGGCCGGACCATCGCTCGATGTAGCTTTCGTGGTTCCGGCAATGACCGGTGCGGGTGGCTTCGCGCGAGGCCTCGCCCGGGGCGCCGTCGACCAGCATGTTGAGCGCGGCATGGCCTTCGAGGTCGATGCCGAGCGTGTAGTGGATGCCGGCGGTCTGGCCGGCGCGGACGAGGACGTCCCGGCCCTCGGTCGTGGTGATCGGCTGCGCGGCGGCGGGCAGGCGGAGCCCGCCGTTCAGCGCCATTTCCACGCGGAAGAGGCCCGGCAGGTCCTTGAGACTAGGCCTTGGCGTCAGGGTGACCTCGATGGCCCGTTCGCCCGGATAGGCTCCGGGAAACGAACAGGCCAAGGGTTTCGGGCCGATCCCCGCGGTTTCGATCACGGCCCCCAGCAGCAGCGCCTCCAGCATGTTGAACTTCCCCCGTTACCCACCAAGAAAACTCCGTCTCACTTCGGGGTCGGCCAGAAGGTCCTGGCCGGTCCCGGTATAGGCGTTGCGGCCCTGCACGAGGACATAGCCGGTATCGGCGATCTCCAGCGCCTGCCGCGCGTTCTGTTCCACCATGAGGATCGAGATGCCGGTGCGGGCGACCTCGATGATCCGGTCGAAGAGCTCGTCCATGACGCTGGGGGAGACGCCGGCGGTGGGCTCGTCGAGCATCAGCACCTGCGGCTGCGTCATCAGCGCGCGGCCGACGGCGACCTGCTGGCGCTGGCCGCCCGAGAGCTCGCACGCGGGCTGGCGGCGCTTTTCCTTTAGGATAGGGAACAGTTCGTAGACCTGCTCCATCGTCGGGCGGATGTCGTCGCGGCGGAGGAAGGCGCCCATCTCGAGGTTTTCCTCGACGGTCATCGATGTGAAGATGTTCGAGGTCTGCGGCACGAAGGCCATGCCCTCGGCCACCCGGTCCTGCGGGCTGAGCGCGGTGATTTCCTTGCCGCCGATCCGGACCGCGCCGTCGCGCAGGTTCAGCATGCCGAAGACCGCCTTCATCGCGGTGGATTTGCCGGCGCCGTTCGGGCCGACGATCACCGCGATCTCGCCCTTGTTCACGGCGATGGTGCAGCCATGCAGGATGTCGGCGCCGCGGCCGTAGCCGCCGGTCATCGCGTCGCCGATCAGGTAGGGCTCGCCTGCGGTGCCGGGCCGGGGCGTGCCGTGCTCGGTCGCGGGCTGCAGGCTGCCCTGGCCGTTCGGGTTCGTGATCGAGCGGTCCTTGTTGCCGCGGTCGTCCTGCCAGGGGTTGTCGCTCATGCCCC
This sequence comes from Paracoccaceae bacterium, assembly GCA_050299695.1. GTDB lineage: Bacteria > Pseudomonadota > Alphaproteobacteria > Rhodobacterales > Rhodobacteraceae > Ovoidimarina. The sequence continues at coordinate 5,282 of JBNKWI010000144.1, read as the reverse complement.
CACCTTCGCCTTGTTCTTCAGGCCGGTGCCCAGATAGGCCTCGATCACCTGTTCGTTGGCCTTGATCTCGTCGAGCGAGCCTTCGGCGAGGACCTTGCCCTCGGCCATGCAGATCACCGGGTCGCAGATGCGGCCGATGAAATCCATGTCGTGCTCGATGACGCAGAAGGTGTAGCCGCGCTCGGCGTTGAGGCGGACGATGGCGTCGGCGATGGTGTTCAGAAGCGTGCGGTTCACGCCGGCGCCGACCTCGTCGAGGAACACGATCTTCGCGTCGACCATCATGGTGCGGCCGAGCTCGAGGAGCTTCTTCTGGCCGCCCGAGAGGTTGCCGGCGCGTTCGTCCTTGAGGTGGTCGATGGTGAGGAAATCGAGCACCTCGTCGGCCTTGGCGAGAAGGGCGCGTTCCTCCCCGGCGATGCGCTTGCGGCCGAACCAGGAATTCCAGAGCGTCTCGCCCGATTGCGCGCCGGGGACCATCATCAGGTTTTCCCGGACCGTGAGCGAGGAGAATTCGTGCGCGATCTGGAATGTGCGAAGGAGCCCCTTGTGGAAGAGGTCGTGCGGCGGCAGGCCGGTGATGTCCTCGCCCGCCATGGTCACGCGGCCCGAGGTGGGCGGCAGGCGTCCGGCGATCACGTTGAACAGCGTGGTCTTTCCCGCGCCGTTCGGACCGATCAGGCCGGTGATGGAACCTTTCGCGATTTCCAGCGTTGCCCCATCGACAGCGCGGAAGCCGCCGAAGTGCTTATGGAGCTGATCGACCCGGATCATGCTTCTTCCCCAGGCACGTAGGTCGCGCCTTCTGTACCGTACCCCGATTGCGGCCGCTCTCGGCTCCGCCGCTGAAGAAGCAGCCCGGTTGTCCCGCCGGGCTGCTTCGCGTTTGCGGGTCCGCCGGTCAGCGGAACTTGACGGTTTCTTCCTTGCCGCCTTCATAGGTGATCTGGCGGTAGTTCCCGGCGCTTTCGCCCGGGCCGATCAGTTCCACCGCGGAGGCGCCGACATAGTCGATCTCGCCGCCGTCCTTGAGGATCTGCAGGGCCTTGGCGAGTTCGCCCGGGAAGATCTGCTCGCCGGGCGCGTTGGCGACGTCCATGACCTTGTCCTTGTAGACGCCAGGATCGGAAGAGCCCGAGGCCTGCATGGCGAGCATGATCAGCGCGGCGGCGTCGTAGCTCTCCGGCGAGAACGGACCGGTCGGATTGAACTTGTCGCCGGCGAGGTCGATATACATCTGCGCGCCGGGGCTGTCGGTGCCGGGCACGTCGGCCGAGGAGCCGTCGATCTCGCTGCCGAAGTTCTCGACGAGCTTGTTCGAGACCATGCCGTCGGGGAAGTGGAACGTGTCGAAGGCGCCCGCGTCGATCGCCGCGCGGGTGATTCCCGAGCCGCCACCATCGACATAACCCGCGACGACCAGCCGCTCGCCGCCCGCCGAAGCGAGCGCGCCGACCTCGGCCGAGTAGTCGGCCTTCTGGTCTTCATGGGCGGCGTTGATCGTCACTTCGCCGCCGGCGGCTTCGAAGGCCGCCTGGAAGGCGTCGGCGAGGCCCTTGCCGTAGTCGTTGTTCACGTAGGAGACCGCGACCGACTTGATGCCGAGCTCGGTCAGGATGTCGGTGATGACCTGGCCCTGGCGCGCGTCCGAGGGCGCGGTGCGGAAGAAAAGGCCGTTGTCTTCGGCCGTCGAGAGGCCGGGCGAGGTGGCCGAGGGCGAGACCATGACGATGCCGTTCGGCAGCGCCACGTTCTGGAGCATCGCGCCGGTAACGCCCGAACAGTCGCCGCCCACGATGCCCTTGATCCCGTCGGCGGTGATCAGGCGCTCGGCCACGGCCGTGGCGGCGCCGGCATCGATGCAGGTCGAGTCGCCGCGGATCGGCGTGACGGTGGCGCCGTCGAGCAGCGCGCCGCTTGCGGTCACTTCGGCCATCGCCATCTCGGCGCCCGCGGCCATGTCGGGGGTGATCGATTCCAGAGGGCCGGTATAGCCGAGGATCACACCCAGCTTGATGTCTTCGGCCTGTGCGGCAGAAACCGCGGCGCCGAACATGAGTGCGCTCGCGGCCGTGGCCGTGAGAAGTCGTTGCATTGTCGTCTCCCTGACGTGGTTATTATGTTGGGATGGGAAGCTATGCGGTCGGATTTGTAAAGGAAAGACTGGCGGGCGCCGCAGGGCGAATTTTGCCCGGATCAGGTTACCTGTCGGCGTTTTCGGATTAGGTTTCCTCCGTGGCGGAAACATTGGAGGCCCGATGCGCGCACTGGTTGTCGTCGCCTTTCTGGTCGCGGTACCCGGAGTTTCGGAGGCGCTGGAGAGCTCCGCCGGACCGATCCGGGCCGAACCGATGGCGACCGGGCTGGTGGAGCCCTGGGGGCTCGCCTTCCTGCCCGATGGTGGCTGGCTGATCACCGAGCGGGGCGGGCGGCTGTTGCACTACCGGCCCGATGGTCAGGCGGTGGCGGTCGCGGGCCTGCCCGAGGTGCGGATCGAGGGGCAGGGCGGATTGCTGGACGTGATGTTGCCGCGCGATTTCGCCGAGAGCCGGGACGTTTTCCTGAGCTTTTCCAAGCCGCAGGGCACCGGGGCGGGCACTGCCTTGGCGGTCGGGCGGCTTTCGGAGGACGGCGCGCGGCTCACCGGGGTCCGGGTGCTCTTCGAGATGTCGCCGGGTTCCTCGGGCGGGCGGCATTTCGGCTCGCGGATCGTCGAGGCGCCGGACGGGACGCTGTTCCTGACCATGGGCGAGCGCGGCGAGATGGAGGCGGCACAGGATCTTTCGCGGCATAACGGTTCGGTGGTCCGGATCAATCGCGACGGCAGCGTGCCCGCCGACAACCCCTTCGTTGGCGTGGCGGGGGCGCTGCCGGAGATCTGGTCCTACGGCCACCGCAATCCGCAGGGCGCGGCGCTCGATGCCGAGGGCCAGCTCTGGGTCGACGAGCACGGCGCCATGGGCGGCGACGAGGTGAACCGGATCGTGGCGGGCGCGAATTACGGCTGGCCGGTGATTTCCTACGGGAGGCACTATTCCGGGCTGAAGATCGGCGAGGGCACAGCGAAGCCCGGCATGGAGCAGCCGGCCATCTACTTGGATCCGTCCATCGCGCCCTCGGGGATGGCGATCTATTCCGGCGCACTCTGGCCCGACTGGGCAGGGGATTTCTTCGTGGGCTCGCTGAAATTCGGGCTGATTTCGCGGCTCGAGCGCCAGGGCGACCGGCTGGTCGAAGCGGAGCGGATCGGGGGTGAGGAGACGCTCAGGGTGCGCGACGTGGTGGAGGCGCCGGACGGGGCGATCTGGTTTCTCTCGGTGGGGCAGGGCGCGGCCTACCGGCTGGTGCCCGAATAGCGCGGGCTCTCCTTCGCGCATGGCCGGGGAGCGCAAGACCGGTTCCCACTTTTGCGCGCCATGCCCTAGGCGCAGGCGGCGCGTTCGGCGTTTTCCATCGCCTCGGCGGTGGCGGAGATCGCGAGCAGGATCGACTTGTGGCGGTTTCGGAAGTCGCGCGCGGGGATCAGCACGTCGAGCCCGTCGAAGGGCGCGTCGGGGGCGGGGCCGCCCCGGGTGAGCATCGCCTCGAGCTGGTCGCGGGCGGTCTCGATTTCGGCGCGGGTCCGGCCAATGGCGTTCGCGCCGACCACCGCGGCGGCGGCCTGGCCGAGCGCGCAGGCGCGGACGTCCTGGGCGAATTCGGCGATGCGGCCATCCTCGAGGCGCACGTCGACGGTGACGGTCGAGCCGCAATGGGGCGAGCGCAGGGTCGCGCTCGCCTGCGGGTTGGCGAGCCGGCCGGTATGGGGAATATCCGAGGCCAGCGCCAGAATGCGCCCCGAATAGAGTTTGATCAGGTCGGTCTCGGGCATGGGTTCCCCTCTCCGGCAGTCCGCCCTAGATAGGGCGGATTCCGCTCCGAGAAAAGGATGAAGCATGCCGTTCGATCCCGCAACCTTGCGCTACGACGCGGCCGGGCTGATTCCCGCCATCGCCCAGGACGCGGCGACGGGCGAAGTCCTGATGATGGCCTGGATGAATGCCGACGCGGTGGCGCGGACGCTGGAGACCGGGCGCGTGACCTACTGGTCGCGGTCGCGGCAGGCCTTCTGGGTGAAGGGCGAGACTTCCGGCCATGTGCAGGAGCTGGTGGAATTGCGCGTCGATTGCGACCGGGATTGCCTGTTGGCGGTGGTGCGGCAGACCGGGCCGGCTTGCCACACCAACCGGCGGGTGTGCTTCTACACCGCGATCCGCGACGGGGCGGAAGTGGAGCTGATGGCGCCGGAGGGGTAGAACCGCGCGCGGAGCCGGGCGGGCGCCTGCCCGTGGGTTGCGCTACAACGGCTTTCAACTCACTTTATGGTGCCACACACCTCCGACCCTCGACGGTCCGCGCAAACGTCACCAAAGCGCCAGCCCGTCGGGGCGGGCAGGCGCTCGCCCGGCGCCTTCGGCGCTATTCGGGCGGGGGATTTCGCGCAACCGTCTTGTCGAAACGGCGCCAGCCGCGCGCCGCGAGCTCAGCCCTCGTCCGCCTCGTCCTCGTCGCCCTGGTCGGCAATGCGGGCGACCGAGACCACTTCCTCGCCGGCGCCGGTGTCGAATACCTTCACGCCGCCCGCCGAGCGGGAACGGAAGGAGATGCCCTCGACGGGCACCCGGATCGACTGGCCCCGCGAGGTCGCGAGCATGATCTGGTCGCCGATCTCGACGGGGAAAGAGGCGACGAGCGTCGCCCTGGTGTCGGAGAGGTGCTTCTGGCTCATGGCGAAGATACCCTGACCGCCACGGCCGCGCACGGTGTAGTCGTGGCTCGAGCTCAGCCGGCCGGAGCCGGCGGAGGTGATGGTCAGGATCAGGTCCTCGGCGGCCGACATCTCGGCATAGCGCTCGGGCGAGAGCTGGCCGTCGCCGGTCGCTTCCTCGTCCTCGTCGGTCTCGACCTCCTCCTCCGGCGCGCCGGCCATCAGGCGGCGCTGCTTGAGATAGGCGGCGCGTTCCTGCGGATCGGCCTCGAAATGGCGGATCACCGACATCGACACGACGCGGTCGCCCTCCGCCAGACGGATGCCGCGCACTCCGGTGGAATCGCGGCCCTTGAAGACGCGCACCTCGGTCGTCGGGAAGCGGATCGCCCGGCCCATGGCGGTGACGAGCATCACGTCGTCGTCCTCGGTGCAGATCCGGGCGTTCACCAGGGACACGCCCTCGGGGAGTTTCATCGCGATCTTGCCGTTGCGCATCACGTTGGTGAAGTCGGAGAGCGCGTTGCGGCGCACC
>JBNKWI010000143.1:0-6967 GCA_050299695.1 Paracoccaceae bacterium | reverse complement strand
GGGGGACGACGGCGATCAGGTGCTGGGGAGCCTGCTGGCCGACCCCGGGGCCCGAAACCCGCGCGAGGATCTGGCACACAGGGAGCTGGCCGAGCTGACCCGCCGGCTGGCGGCGGCGGGCGCCAGCGCGGTCGCCTATGACGTGATCTTCGCGGAACCTGACAGACTTTCGCCGGTCAGGCTGGCCGAGAGCCCGGTCGTCGCGCCGTTCCTGCGCGAGTCCATGGGGCCCGAGGCCCTGAACCAGCTCGACACCGATTTCCAGTTCGCCCGCGCCCTAGAAACCGTTCCGGTGGTGCTCGGCACCGCGCGAAGCGGGCGCCCCGGGGATGCGAGCGCGCGCGCAAAGGCCGAAATCGCCCTGGTCGGCACCATGCCCGAGGCCGCGCTGCCGGAACTCGGGCCAGCGACCCAGCTCGTCCCCGTCCTGGCCGAGGCGGCGAAGGGAATCGGCGTGATCAGCGTCGACCCGGGCGCCAACGGCGCGGTCACCCGGACGGCACCGCTTCTCTGGCGCACCCCGGACGGGCCCATCCCGAGCCTCGCCCTCGAAGCCCTGCGCCTGTCGCTGGGCGAGGTTGCCATCGTGCTTTGGGACAATGAGGGCATTCCCGGCACTGCGGACCACGTGACGGTCGGCGCCTATGACATTCCCACCACGTCGGACGGGCATCTGTGGCTTCGGACACGCCACGAGACGCCGCGCGCCTACATCCCGGCCGCGCGTGTGCTTTCCGACGCCCCGATCCCCGATCTCAAGGGTGCCATCGTGCTGGTCGGCACGTCGGCGGCGGGCCTCCTCGACCTGCGCACAACGGCGCTCGGCGAGACGATTCCCGGCGTCGCGGTGCATGCCCAGGCGATCGAGCAGATCCTGACAGGGCAGCACCTGATCCGGTCAGATTTCGCCGGCAGCCTGGAACTCCTGCTGCAGATCTCGGCGGGGCTCCTCGTCGCCGCCGCGATGTCGCTCTCGGGGCCCGTCGCCTCGGTGGCGGTCGCGGTCTGCTCGGCGCTGGCCATCGTCTCGGCCAGCTGGGCCGGGTTCGCCAATGGCGGCCTCCTGATCGACGCGACCTTTCCGCTCCTGGCGACGTTCGTCACCTTCTCGCTTCTCACGCTCTACCGGCTGTTCGTGACCGACCGAGACGTGCGGCTCGTGCGGCGCTCGTTCTCGCACTATGTGGCGCCCGACGTGCTGCGGGTGATCGAGACCGGCGGACACAAGGTTGCCCTCGGGGGCATCGATCAGCCGGTGACGGTAATGTTCTCGGATATCCGGAACTTCACCGAGCTCAGCGAAGCGCTCGACGCCCAGGGGGTGGTCGCGCTCCTGAACAGGCTGTTTTCCGGGCTGTCCGACGAGATCATGCGGAACCGCGGCACCATCGACAAGTTCATGGGTGACAGCGTAATGGCGTTCTGGAACGCGCCGCTGCCCACCCCCGACCATGCGCTTTGCGCTGCCCGGGCGGCGCTGGCGATGCGGACCGCGCTCGCGCGGTTCAACGCCGAGAGCCATCGGCCGGCGGTACGGATGGGACTCGGGCTGGCGACCGGGATGGCCTGCGTCGGCAATATCGGCTCGCGCGACCGGTTCAACTACACCGCCATCGGCGAGACCGTGAACGAGGCGGCCCGGCTGGAAGCGGCCTGCCGGGGCGTCGAATTCGACATCGTCGCGGGTCGGGCGGTGTGCGAGGCGGCGGAAGGGCTCGCCTGGCTCGACGCCGGGGCGCTGGTGGCCAAGGGCGTGAGCACGCGGCTCGGGGCGGCGATCCTTGTGGGCGACGAGGAGGTGGCCGCCCTGCCCGCCTTCGCCAGTCTAGCCGCCGCCCATGATGCGGCGCTTGTGCGGCTTGCGGCCGGTGCGGACGCCACCGCCGAGATCGCGGCCTGCCGCGCCTTGGCCGAGCGGTTTCCCGGACTCGACGCCTTCTACGAACGCCTCCTGTCCCGCGCGGGCGATTTCACACCGCCGTCCGGATCCCGGTAGTGCCGCTGTTCGTCGCACCGGTTCCCAGCGCGGAGATCCCTGGCACCCTGCCCGATCTCGCCCGGCTGCGGATCGCGGTGTTCCGGGCCTGGCCCTATCTCTACGACGGCGACGAGGCTTATGAGGCGCGCTATCTCGCCACCTACGCCGAAAGCCCCGGCGCCGTGGTGGTGGCGGCGCGCGACGGCGAAAGGATCGTCGGCGCGGCGACCGGCACGCCCTTGGGCGAGCACGACGCGGCCTTCGCGGCACCGCTGGCGACCAGGGGCTACGATCCCGGAGAGGTGTTCTACTGCGCCGAGTCGGTCCTGTTGCCCGAGTATCGCGGTCAGGGCGCGGGACATGCCTTCTTCGACCTGCGCGAGGCCCATGCCCGCGCGCTCGGCCATCGCTATGCCGCCTTCTGCGCAGTGATCCGTCCCGCCCACCATCCGGCACGGCCCGCCGGCTACCGGAGGCTCGATACGTTCTGGCGCGCGCGGGGCTACCGGCCGCTGGAGGGCGCGATGGCGTCGTATAGCTGGCGCGATCTGGGCGATGCGGCCGAGAGTTCGAAGCCGATGCAGATCTGGATCCGCGCGCTCTGACGCCTCAGACGACGCGAACCGTGAAGCGCCCCAGAGCGTCAGCCGAAAGCTCGAGCACATCCCCGGGCGTCACGGGACCAACCCCCGCCGGTGTGCCCGACAGGATCACGTCGCCGGCGGCGAGTTCGAAATACTCCGAAAGATAGGCGATCATTTCCGGCACCTTCCAGATCATCTGATCAAGGGCGCCGTTCTGCCGGATCTCGCCATTCACCGCGAGCCGGATCGCGCCGCGCTCCGGATGGCCAACCGCCGCGGCTGGATGCACCGGCCCGATCGGCGCCGAGCGTTCGAACGCCTTGCCGATTTCCCAGGGGCGGCCCTGTTTCTTCTGTTCGCCCTGCAGGTCGCGCCGCGTCATGTCGAGCGCGAGCGCGTAGCCGTAGACATGGGAGAGTGCATCTCCGACGGCGATGTTGGTGCCGCCGGAGCCGAGCAGGACGGCGAGTTCGACCTCGTGATGCACGTCGGTGCTCTTCGGCGGGTAGGGAAATTCGCCCGATGGGTCAAGATTTTCCGGGCTCTTCTGGAAGAAGAACGGCGCCTCGCGGTCGGGATCGTGGCCCATCTCGATGGCATGGTCGGCGTAGTTCCGCCCGATGCAGTAGACCCGGCGCACGGGAAAGGTCGCGTCGGTTCCGACGACGGGCAGCGCAGCCCGGAGGGGAGGGGCAATCACGTGGTCGGCCATGGTGTTCCCGCGAAGCAAGGCTTTGAATGATCCCTAGCGCGGAAGGATCGGCCGGTACAGACCGCGTGTCGCGGCAGCGAAAGCGCCAGCCAGGTCACATGAAACAGTTCATTTCGCCCGACACGCGGATACTGGCTGGCAATCCGCTTGAAAACCGACATTACTTGCGGCGGCAAAATGCCTTGAGAACAAGAACTTTAGGGGCCACGACCAGGTGTCGCAAAATACCCTCGCGCTTGTGACCGGTGCGACCGGATTTACCGGCGGCCACCTCGCCCGCACGCTCCTGGACCGCGGCTATGCGGTGCGCGCGCTGGTTCGCGATCTTTCCAACCCGAGCGCCGCGAAGCTCGGCGAGCTCGGGATCGACCTCGTGCAGGGCGATGTGTCGGACGCGGCGAGCGTCGACCGCGCCGTCGCCGGATGCACCCATGTCTTCCACATCGCGGCGCTCTACCGGACCGCCAACCACGCCGACGAGGAATACCGGGCGGTCAATACGGACTCGGTGAAACACGTCCTCGCCGCGGCCAAGAGGCATGGCGTCCAGCGGATCGTCCATTGCAGCACCTGCGGCGTGCACGGCGACATCGTGGAGATCCCGGCGAACGAGGAGACGCCCTACAATCCGGGCGACATCTACCAGCGCACCAAGCTCGACGGCGAGCTGCTCGCCCAGGCGGCGATGGCGGACGGCGCGCCGGTTTCGGTGGTGCGGCCGACCGGGATCTACGGGCCCGGCGACACGCGTTTCCTGAAGCTGTTCCGCACGATCCAGGCGGGCACGTTCCGGATGTTCGGCGACGGGCAGATCCTCTACCACATGACCTTCATCGACGACATGGTGGCGGGGATCATCCTGGCGGGCGAGCATCCCGACGCGATCGGCGAAGTGTTCCTGATCGCTTCGGACGAATATTGCACGCTCGACGAATTGGTCGCATCCGTGGCGGCCGAACTGGGCGTGAAGCCGCCGCGGCTGCACCTGCCGATCGGCCCGCTCCTTTTTGCCGCGACGATCTGCGAGGCGCTCTGCAAGCCCTTCAACATCGACCCGCCGCTGCATCGGCGGCGCGTCGAATTCTTCACCAAGGCGCGGGCGTTCAGGAACGACAAGGCACGGCGGATCATGGGGTTCGAACCGAAGGTGTCGCTCAAGGAGGGGCTGCACCGGACGGCGGAATGGTACCGCGCCGAAGGGCTCTTGAAGCGATGAGTGCGATGGCGGAGACGACCGAGACCGGCCAGAGCGAAACGCCGGATCTACATTCCGCCTCGGAGGACTACGCGGCCCGGTTCTCGGGACGGATCGGATCGTATCTTCTGGACGTGCAGACGCGGGCGCTCATGGACCTGGTTCGCGACACGCCGGAGGCGAGTGTGCTGGACGTCGGCGGCGGGCACGCGCAGGCGGCGGCACCCCTAGCCGAGGCGGGGTTCGCTGTGACGGTGCTCGCCTCCGAAGAGGAGGCCTGGGGCCGCGCCAGCCGGCTCGGCGACCAGGTGACCCTCGCGGTTGGGGATTTGGCCGAACCACCCTACCCGGCCCGGTCCTTCGACATCGCCGTCTCGTTCCGGATGATGCCCCATGTGATGGACTGGCGCGCGCTGGTGGCGGGGCTCTGCGCCGTCGCCGACAAGGCGGTGATCGTCGATTTCCCGATCCCGGGCGGGTCGAACGCGCTCGAGCCCTTGTTCTTCGGGCTCAAGAAGCGGCTCGAGAAGAACACGCGGCGCTTCGTGACGATCCCGAAGGCGGAGGTGCGCGCCGAATTCGCACGGCACGGATTCGAAGTGGACGCCATGGTCGGGCAGTTCGTACTGCCGATGGCGGTTCACCGCGCGGTCAAGCGCCCGGGCTTCTCGAAGTCCGCCGAGGGGGCGCTCGCACTCCTCGGGCTCGACCGTCTGTTCGGCACGCCGGTGATCCTGCGCGCGCGCCGCAGGGCGTGACCGTGCGGATCCTGGTTCTCGCCCCGCAACCCTTCTTCACCGTGCGCGGCACCCCCATCGCGGTGCGGCTTCTGCTGGAGGCGCTGGCGGCGCGTGGCCATCAGCTCGACGTGCTGATCTTCGCCGATGGCGAGGATATCGAGATCGAGGGCTGCACCTTCACCCGGATTCCCGCCCTGCCCGGTCTGCGCGGTGTCCGGCCCGGCTTCTCGGTGAAAAAAGCGATCTGCGATGTGGTCATGGCCAAGATGGCCGTCTGGAAGCTCCTGCGGCATCGCTACGACGTCATCCACGCGGTCGAGGAGGCCGCCTGGATCGCGCGGCGCCTCAAGGCGCTGTTCCGGGTGCCCTTCGTCTATGACCTCGATTCCTCGATCCCCGCGCAGATCGCCGAGAAATACACCCTGCCCGGTTGGGCCGACCGGTTTCTGAAGCGCGAGGAGCGGCGGGCCCTCACGGCGAGCGTCGCGGCGCTTTGCTGCTGCCCGGCGCTCGAGGCGATCGCACGGGAACAGGCGCCGGATCTGCCGGTGCGAACGCTCGAGGATATCAGCCTGCTCGACGGCGCGCTGGTGCCGCAGGAGGCGCCGGACGAGCCCCCCGAAGATGTCGTGCGCGACGATCCGGTGGTGATGTATGTGGGCAATCTCGAGCATTACCAGGGCGTGGGCCTCCTGCTTGACGCCTTTGCGCTGGCCGTGAAGCGGTGCCCGATGCGGTTGGCCATCGTCGGCGGATCGGACGGGGACATCGCGGAGTACCGGGTGCGGGCAGAGGCACTCGGCATCGGCGAGCGAGTGCAGTTCCTCGGGCCGCGCCCGATCGCGCGGCTCGCCGCCTATCTCTCGGCTGCGCGCGTGGTGGTGTCGCCGCGGCTCGTCGGGATCAACACGCCGATGAAGGTCTATTCCTATCTCGACAGCGGCCGGCCGTTGCTCGCCACCGACCTGCCCACGCATACGCAGGTTCTGGATCCGGGCTTCTGCCATCTGGTCGCGCCGACGCCCGAGGCAATGGCCGAGGGCCTTGTGGAACTGGTCGAGAACCCCGAACTGGCCGCCCGTCTCGCCGAGGCCGCGCGCGCGCGGGTGCGGCGGGATTTCTCGCAGGCGGCCTTCGTCCGGAAGCTCGCCGAATTCTACGAGACCGATGTGCTGCCGCGCCTCGGCAAGCGGGGCTGAGGCAGTTTGCGGAGCAGGAGTTCAGCGCAGGCGTTTGCGGATCTGCATGGCCAGCTGGAGCCTGAGGAACGGCAAGAGACGCTCATGGTCCCCGCTGACCTCCAGCCCTGGTGGCGCAGATCGGAGCCAGGCCGAAAGGCTCCGGAACGGCGCGTCGCGGTCGAATTCAGCCCGGAACACCAGCCGGGCGACCTTGGCGACATCGCTTGCGAAGGGCAACGGATCGGTGCCGGGCAGGATGCGGCGGCCCCGGGCGGCGATGTGGCCGAAGATCTCCGGCGTGCGGAGGAAACCGGGACGCCCGGCGATGTCGCCGAAGGAGACGTCCGGAAACCGTATGACATCGGCCGCGATCTCGCGGATCAGCGCCTCCCGGGCCCCGCGCCACTTGCCGACTCCCCAGGGGAGCACCGCGAGCCCGCCCGCCGCGCTCACCGGCGCGACCGTTTCCGCCACGGGAGCGCCGTTCGGAGGCGGTGCCGCCATCCCGAGCCCCAGCACTTCGAGCCCTTCGGCAGAGACGACCTGCCAGCCCTGAACCAGGTAGAGGTCCGGCCTT
>JBNKWI010000142.1:0-7003 GCA_050299695.1 Paracoccaceae bacterium | reverse complement strand
GCCAACCACGTGGATCAAGGGCGGCTGTATCTCGCGGAGCCGCCAGCCCGTCGCGATCCGCGCGGTCTGGCGCGCGGCGTTCTCGCCGTCCGACCCCGCGCAGACGATCTGCGCATAGGGCCGGCCCTCGATCCGGCCGAGCACGGCGTAGTAGCTGCGGTCGTAGAAGGTCTTCATCGGGCCGGAGATCGCCGCCAGCGTCTCGGGGGTGCAGAACAGGTAGCCCGAGGCCGCGAGGATATCCTCCGGCCCCGCCTCCCCTGCCCGCTTCAGCGTGCAGCCGCCCTCCTCCCGCGCCCCCTCTGCCGCGGCCTCGGCCATCTGCCGCGTGCCGCCGGTGGTGGAGTGATAGACGATCAGGAGCCCCATCGCGGCCGCACCCCCTTAAATCCCGGGCGCCGAACCCTACGAACTCCCGGCGCAGCCCGCAAGAAACCGGCCGATCAGACCTCGTCCAGGCGCACCGGGCCGCCGGTGCCCGCCGAGCGGGTCGCGGCCTCGGCCATGGCAAGCGCGGCGACGCCGTCGTCGAGTGTCACCGGGAACGGGCTCCCGGCGGCGACGGCCTCGACGAAGGCCGCCCATTCGGCGGCATAGGCCGGCATGTAGCGTTCGAGGAAGAAATAGGTGGGCTTGGCGCCGGTCACCCCGCCCTTGGTCGATTTCACCACGGTGTTCTCGAGCATGTTCTGCGCCTGCAGGAGCCCTGCGGACCCAAGGAGTTCGACGCGCTGGTCGTAGCCGTAGACGGCCCGGCGGGAGTTCTTGATCACCGCGATCCGCCCGTCGGCATAGGTGAGCGTGACCACCGCCGTGGTGACATCGCCGACGGCGCCGATCTCGGGATCGACGATGGCGCTGCCGGTGGCCGTGACCGAGACCGGCGCGTCGCCCATCAGGAAATTCGCCATGTCGAAATCGTGGATCATCATGTCCCGGAACAGCCCGCCCGAGACCTTGATATAGGCGACTGGCGGCGGCGCCGGATCGAAGGAAGTGATCGACAGGAGCTCGGGCCGGCCGATCTCGCCGGCGGCGAGCGACGCCTTGAGCGCGCCGAAGCTCGGGTCGAAGCGCCGGTTGAAGCCGATCATCACCGGTTTCCCGGTGGCGGCGACCGCCGCCTGGCAGGCGCGGGCACGCGCGAGGCTGAGATCGACGGGCTTTTCGCAGAGGACGGCCTTGCCCGCCGCCGTCGCCGCCTCGATCAGGCCGGAATGGGTGTCGGTCGAGGTGGCGATCAGCACCGCGTCGATGGCCGGGTCGGCGATGATCGTCTCGGAGCTGGTCGCGGCGGCGCCGTAGCGGGCGGCAAGCGCCTCGGCCGCCGGCGCGTTGACGTCGGAAACGGCGGCGAGCGTGCTGCCGGGATGGCCGGCGATGTTGACGGCGTGGACCTGGCCGATGCGGCCCGCGCCGAGGAGACCGACTTTGAGCATTGGGATTGTCCTCCGAGAGGGGATCCGGGGCCGGATCGGGGCTGGATTTCAGGCGCCGCGCGGCGCGGCGAAGGCGTCGAAGCCGACATTCCCGATCGGCGCGGAATGTTCAAGCGCCCCCTCGCGTCCGCCGCGTCCGCCGCTAAGGTGGCGCGATGAGCCGCCCGTTTCTCGACAACCCGACCGCCCGCCGCCTGTTCCTCGACCGCCACCTCCTCTTGCGCCCCGGATCGGGGCCGGGCAAGGGCGCGGATCTCGACGACGTGCTGCACGCGCTCGGCTTCGTGCAGGTCGACAGCGTCAACACGCTGGCGCGGGCGCATGACCTGATCCTCTGGTCGCGGCGCGGGCAGTACCGGCCGCGCGCGCTCGGGGCCTTGGTGGCGGAGCGCCGCAGCGCCTTCGAGCACTGGACCCATGACGCGGCGATCGTGCCGATGGCCTTCTACCCGATGTGGCGGCTCAAGTTCGCGCGCGACGAGGCGCGGATGCGGGCGCGCTGGCCGGCCTGGCGGCGCGACGGCTGGCACGAGGAGATCGACACCGTGCTGCGGCACGTCGCCGACAACGGGCCGGCATGCTCGCTCGACGTGGGCGGCGAGGAGAAGAAGGGCTCGTCGGGCTGGTGGGACTGGCACCCGTCGAAGACCGCGCTGGAATTCCTCTGGCGCTCGGGGCGGCTGGCGATCTGCCATCGCGAGGGGTTCCGGAAATTCTACGACCTGACCGAGCGGGTGATCCCGGCGGAGCACCTGGCCGCGCGGCGCAAGGACGCGGAGATCGTCGACTGGGCGATGTCGGAGGCGCTCGACCGGCTGGGCTTCGGAACGAGCGGCGAACTGGCGGCGTTCTTCGAGATCGCCACGCGCGACGAAGCCAGGGCCTGGTGCGCGGCGGCGCTGGCAGAGGGGCGGATCGTCGAGGCCGAGATCGGCATGGCCGACGGCTCGCGGCGGCGGAGCTTCACCCGGACCGCGATCCTCGACGCGGCGGCCTCCCTGCCCGCGCCTTCCGGCCGGGTACGGCTCCTCTCGCCCTTCGACCCGGCCCTGCGCGACCGGGCCCGCGCCGAGCGGCTGTTCGGCTTTCACTACCGGATCGAGATTTTCGTGCCGGAGCCGCAGCGGCGCTACGGCTACTACGTGTTCCCGGTGCTGCAGGGCGAGAAGGTGATCGGCCGGCTCGACGTCAAGCGGAGCGGAACGGCGCTCGCGGTCCGGGCGTTCTGGCCGGAACCCGGGGTGGCGATGGGCAAGGCGCGCGTGGCGGGGCTCCTGGCGGAGCTGGACCGGGTCCGGCATCTGGCGGGCACGGAGAACGTGGAATTCGCCGAGGACTGGCTGCGGCGGTGAGCGCCCGACCGCATTCGCGCGTATGACCCGGGCACTCCACGGTTGGGAGAGCCGAGGTCGCCGGGAATGACCGCTCCGGGCCTCAGGCCGATACGGCAGGCTTCCGGTGGGTCTCGAGGCCGGTCAGCGCTTCGGCCGCGATCTCGAACGACCGGACCCTCGCCCGGTGGTCGTGGATCAGACCGGTGAGCATGATTTCATCGGGCCGGTAGGTTTCGACGAGTTCCGCGAGCCGATCCCTCACCGTCGAGGGCGAGCCAACGGCGGAGACCGACAGGGCGGCTTCGATCTGGGCGAGCCTGTCCGGGGGAATTTCCGCTTCGAAATCGTGCGTGGGATGCGGCAGCTTGCCCGGCGTCCCGCTGCGCAGCCTCGCGAAGGCGAGGATCTGCGAACTCCGCAGATACGCGGCCTCCTCATCGGTTTCCGCGGCACAAACGCCGGCGGCCATCATGAAGTAGGGCCGAGCCAGCCACTTCGACGGCCTGAAGGTATTGCGGTAGGTCACCATCGCGTCCTCCAGCATCGTCGGCGCGAAATGCGAAGCGAAGGCATAGGGCAGGCCGAGATGTGCCGCGAGTTGCGCCCCGAAAAGGCTCGAGCCCAGGATCCAGACCGGGACATGGGTTCCGGCTCCGGGTATCGCCTTGACGCGCGCATCGGCCTCGGCATCCTCGAAGTACCGCAGGAGCTCGACGACATCCTGGGGAAAGCTGTCCTCCTGGACCATGTGCCGCCGGAGCGCACGCGCGGTCGCCATGTCCGTTCCAGGGGCACGGCCGAGACCGAGGTCGATCCGGCCGGGATAGAGGGTCTCGAGCGTGCCGAACTGCTCGGCCACGACCAGCGGGGCATGGTTCGGCAGCATGATGCCCCCGGCGCCGACGCGCAGGGTCTTCGTCGCTCCGGCGACATGACCGATCACCACGGCCGTCGCCGCGCTCGCGATGCCGGGCATGTTGTGATGTTCCGCCAGCCAGTAGCGGTGATAGCCGAACCGTTCCGCGGACCGGGCAAGGTCCACTGTATTCGCCAGGGCGTGGGAAACGGTCATTCCCTCCGGAACGGGCGACAGGTCGAGAAGCGAGTAGTGATCCATGGGGTTCTCCAGTGCGCCTCACCTAAGCATGAAGAGGCGCCGGTCCAAGTCGGGGCGGGCACTCCCGCAGCGTCTCTGCGGCGGTTACTTGACCGTGCACCGCCCATCGCATAATCACGGCGACGCCGAGCGGGCGTTGTGTAGTGGTAAGACCTTAGCCTTCCAAGCTAATGACGCGGGTTCGATTCCCGCCGCCCGCTCCAAGGCAGATTTCCCGAAGATCGAGACCGGCACCGGCGACACAATCCGTCGACGCCGCGCTACGAGCAGAACCAGTCGTCCTTGGGAGATATTGCCTATCGTGTCTGAGGTTCCTCGGACATTCGGCCGTCGCGCGGCAAAGGTCTCCGTTCCGCCTCCATCGACGTGAACCATGCAGCAGGGACTCCGGCTGGCTGCCGCTTCCTGCCGGGGGAACCCTTTCTCCTGCCGTTCGTGACGAACGCCAGGAGAACAAACATAGACCACGCTCCTTGCCCATCAAGCGTCGATCGCAAATTCGGGTTCGTAAGTGATTGGAAAATTGACGGATCTCGCGATGAAGCACACTTCGTGGATCTTGTGATGGATTGCGGTCGCAACTTCGATGTCGGTTCCGGCACGAACCGATATGCGTGGACGCAGGATCGCCGACGTGAAGCGACCGGCACCACCTTTCTCAACTTCGCCAACGCCGAGCGGGCTATCCTCATAGCCGGTCACTATGATCTTCGCATCCGAAGCGAAGTGCAGATACCAAAGCATGTGACAGGCCGAAAGCGCCGAGAGCAGAAGATCCTCAGGGTTCATCTTGGTGGGATCGCCACCAAGCAAAGAGTCGTTGGAGCAGTGAATGACGGATTTGCCCGGAACGGCGACATCCCAAGTGCGATCGTATCCGAGATAGTTGACCGTGCCTGCGCCCCGGTTTCCCGTCCAGATGACGGATGACGTGTATTGATGCGCCATTGGCTTTCCCTAGCATCGTGAATCACGTATACCTGTATACACATCGACGAGAAGAGAGACAATGGACGTTACGACCCAACTGCGCATTGCCATTCTGGAGGGGAAATACGCTCCTGGAACGCTCCTGTCGCAATCCAGCCTCGCCAAGGAATATGCCGTCAGCCGCATCCCGATCCGCGATGCCCTGCTGGTTCTTGCCGCCGACAAATTGGTCGAAGTAGTTCCCGGAAAAGGCGCGCGGATCATCACCCTGTCGGCCACGGACTTGAAGGAGGTGTTCGATCTCCGGATCATGCTCGAATGCGACCTTCTACACCGCGCCATAGGCAACGCCGACGACGCGGCAAAGGCAGAGGTCCTGTATATGCTTCGGCGATCATCACTGGAGGCGGACCGGCCCGGATGGCACACGGGGGATTGGGATTTTCACCAGGCGCTTTACGCTGCGGCCGGTCGGCCGCGACAACTGGCGATCGTCGACGACCTGCGAAAGATCTGCGTTCTGCAAGCCTCCCAATACACGTCACTCTCCACCGAAACGCAGCGATGGTTGCGCGATCATGAGGTAATTGCGGAGGCATATGCTGCAGGACATGCCGATGAAGGCTCAACCTTGTTGGCGGAGCATCTTCGGCAGTCCTTGGAAAGCTTGCTGGCCCTTGCCGAGAGGGCGGACAGGGACAGCTAGGCGGCTGCGTGGCATGGCCATTTGAAGGACGACCGGAGAGCGATGCTCACATATCGAAGTAGCCGCTTTTCTGCGCGCAAAGGTCACTGACGCTGCAAATTCCCTGGTCCGCTTCTGCGCCCCGAGTGATCTGACGGAATTGTAAACAAAGAGAGCGGGCGGTCTGCGGATCGCCCGTCTCACGTCGGAGCCTTGCCTTCATCCCTACTCACGTAAGCAGATTTCGGCTAAGTCCTTGAGAAGAGTGGCGCGCTGGGGAGGATTCGAACCCCCGACCCCTTGATTCGTAGTCAAGTACTCTATCCAACTGAGCTACCAGCGCGTGGAGGCGTCACATAGAGAAGGCGTCCGGGCGATGCAAGGGGCTCGCGACACAAAAGCGGCTCAGAGCGCCGCGGCCTCGAGGGCGATCACCGATTTCGGGAGCGCGATGGCGAAGGCGGTGCCCTGGGGGCCGCTGTGCAGGAGCGTGAGCTCGCCGCCATGGCCGCGCACCAGCTCGGCGGCGATGGCGAGGCCGAGGCCGGAGCCGCCCTTGCGCGCGCCGCCCTGGAAGGCGCGGAACAGGTTCTCGCGGGCCTTGGGCGGCAGGCCCGGCCCGTCATCCTCGACGCGGAGCCGCCAGCAGGTCTCGTCCTCGCCCGCCGAGACGGTCACGGTGCCCGGGCGGCCCGCGGCCTCGAGCGCCTGGCGGGCGTTGCGGATCAGGTTCGACAGCACCCGGTGGAGCTGTTCGGGATCGGCGCGGAGCATCAGGCCGGGCGGCACCTCGGCGCGGAACGACACGCATTCGGCGGCGGCGAGCGCCTCGGCCTCGATCACCTCGTCCACCAGCGCGCCGAGGCGCACCCGGTCGAGCGCGGGCGGCGGCTCCTCGGCGCGGCCGAAGGCGAGCGTGGATTCGCAAAGGCTGACGGCGCGGCCGATGGAGCCCACGAGCTTGGGCGCGAGGCGCGAGACGGTGGGATCGGCGGAATGCTCGATCCGGTCGGCGAAGAGCTGGGCGGTGGTGAGGATGTTGCGCAGGTCGTGGCTGATCTTCGCCACGGCGCCGCCGAGCTGGGCGAGCCGCTCCTTCTGGCGGAGCGCGTTGGTGAGTTCGGTCTCGAGCTGACGGAGCGTGTCCTCGGCGTCGCGCAGCTCGCGCACGCCGGCCGACGGCATGATGATCCGCCGCGCGTCCTCGGGGGCGGAGGCATAGCTCTGCATCGCCTCGATCACGCCGCGGATCGGCTTCACCAGGAGCTTGCGCACCGCGAAAAAGAGCAGCGCGGCGGTGAAGACCGAGATCACCGCCGAGAGGATCAGGATTCGCAGCCCGTAGTCGATCATCGCCATGCGCAAGGGCGCGCTGGGCAGCGTCACCTCGATCAGGAGGCCGGCGCCGCGGGCGGGTTCGCCCATGACCCGGATCACGTCGTCGCGCGGGTTCACAAGTCGCGACAGCGCATCGCCGATCAGTTCCCAGGCGGTGGCG
>JBNKWI010000141.1:0-7186 GCA_050299695.1 Paracoccaceae bacterium | reverse complement strand
GCCATCGAGGATGTCGTAGATGCCGACATAGAACGGCGTCGTCCCCGGCTGGGCGCCGATCAGCAGGTCGTCATCGGCGGCGAACTCCGTATGGTCGGCAAAACGGTCCTCGTCGCCACGCACCAGCATCATCATTTCCGAGCGCAGGTAGGGATCTGAAAAGTCCACCTTTTCCATCCGGTCCTCGCGGATGGTGATGCCGGTCATGCCGATGTCGAACTGGCCCTCGGACACCGCCGGGATCATCGCGTCCCAGGAGACATTCTCATAGGTGATCGTGGCGTTGAGGCGCTTGGCGATTTCGGCGATGGCGTCATACTCCCAGCCGATGGCGTCGCCGGTCTTCGGATCGACGAATTGCAGGGGCGGATAGGCGTTCTCGGTCACCACGGTGATTTCTCGGCCGGCGAGATCGGGCAGATCGGCGGCGGCAGCGCCACTCGCGCCCAGCGCGACAAGCGCGGCGGTCAGGACAAGTTTCATTTCAGACTCCCCGTCAGGTCAGGTTTCGCGCCAGTATGACAAGCCGCCGGAAAGGAGCAAGGCGGTCAGAGCGCCCTCTCGAAGCGCCAGACCGCCATCTCGAAAACCTCCCCCGCTTCCGCCTCGAGCCGCTCGACGACAGTCCCGGCCAGATCCCAGCCCCGCGCCCGATAGAACGCCGCCGCCCGCTCGTTGCCGATCGCGCAGGCCAGCCAGGCACGGTCATGTCCCGCCGCCCGGATCCGTGCCTCGGCATCCGCCGCCAGCGCGCTCGTGACTCCGCCCCGCCGCGCGGCGGCGCCGACAAAGAGCTGATAAAGCTCGTCTTTCCGGGTCATGCAAAACCCCGTCGGCGCACCGACCGCCCCGGCCGTCCGGATCGCCGCAAGATCCCGCGCGACGCGCGTTTCAAAGGAGGCAAGCGTCCGCATCCGGGTCAGCTCCGCCGGCACCACAGCGGAATGCGCGTCGTTCCAGGCCCCGTGCCACAGCGCCGCCAGAGCCGCCTCCTCGCCGGGCACGGCATTGCGGACCGCCCAGTTCATCGCTGGCAGCAACTCCATTCCGAAAATGTGCCCAGCACCGCCGCAGCCTTCGGCTGAACGCCATCGCAAAGCTCTCGGAAATTCCGCGCGATCATCCGCTCCCGCTCTCCGCCCGGAGTCTCCAAATGCAGTTCCGCCTCTGTCTGCCAATCGCAGGGCACGCTTCGAACGAAACGAACCGCATCGGCATTCCATTCGGAAAAATGCTGACGCCCGCAATCCGGGCACCACATCCAGCCTTCATATCCTCCCACCGCATCCTCGCATGCTACGAGGTTCACCGACCCGGCGAGGCACAGCGCGCCCTGCAGCAGATGTCCCACCGCTCCGGGCTCCGCCCCGGGAATGAGATCCAGCGCCAGAGCGCTCCAATGACCGCTTTGCGCCCGGGCATGGTCCAGCAAACGCTCGACAATTTGCCCATCCGCCGACGTCAGCGATCCCTTGTCGAAGTCCAGACTGTCTCCACCGTTCCGGGTGATCAGCATGACGAGATAGGTGAGGAACCCAACGATCTCCAGCCGTCCCGCCGGCTGCTCCTCGGCGATCGTCTCAAGCCAGGGAAGAGCCGCGAAACTCGCCGGATAGAGCGTTTCCTGATGGTGCAGTTCCTCGTAGAGAAGATCCCTTGCCAACTCGCTATCCCAAGTCTCGAGCAGCCGCGCGAGGCTCCCGGGGACGTCCATATCTCCGAAACACGGCCGCAATCGCTGCCAGACCGGATCGTTCAGCGCGATCCGCAAACCGGGCACCCCTCCCGCCGTTTCAACGCGATCACCCGCGTCTCGCCATAAAGCGCGTCGTAGATCAGCATCCGCCCGCGCAGCCCCTCGCCCGCGCCGGTGAGCTCCTTCACGGCCTCCACCGCCATCATCGCGCCCATCACACCCGGGAGCGGCCCGAGTACGCCACCTTCGGCGCAGGAGGGCGCGAGGCCCGGCGCGTTGGGTTCGGGAAAGATGCAGCGATAGCACGGCGTCCCGTCCTTCGGCACATAGGTCGAGATCTGCCCTTCCCATTGCGAGAGCGCCGCCGAGATCAGCGGCTTCCCGGCGGCGAAAGCCGCTTCGTTCACCATGTAGCGCGTCTCGATCCCGTCGGTCCCGTCGAGGATCAAGTCGTACTCCGCGAACAGCTCCCCGGCGATCTCCGCCGTGAGCCGGCGATTGTAGGGACGGACGGTGACATAGGGATTCTGCGCCCGGATCGCCGCCTCGGCCGAGAACACCTTGGGCCGCCCGATCCAGCCGTCTTCGTGGATCACCTGCCGCTGCAGGTTGGAATTCGCCACTACATCGTCGTCGATCACCCCGATCGTCCCCACCCCCGCCGCACCGAGATAGAGGAGCGCCGGCGAGCCGAGCCCGCCCGCGCCTATGACCAGCACCTTCGCCTCTCGCAGCCGCTTCTGCCCCGGCCCGCCGATCTCGCGCAGCACGATATGGCGGGCATAGCGCTCGATCTCCGTCGCGGTGGCGCGGCCCTCGGCGGCGGCCGGCCGGTTCTCGGGCCGGACCCGCGCGCGCAGGGCTCCGAGCGCGACGGTATAGCCCCAGACCAGGAGGCCGAGCCCGCCGAGGAGGAACCATTCCGCCTTGCTCCCGCCGAGCGCCGCGCGCAGGGGGGCTCCTTCGGGCAACAGCACCTCGGCGATCAGCACCGCGACATAGAGGAGCAGCACCAGGAGCCAGCGTGCCCGGACCGGCAGCCCGAGCAGATGCCCCACGCTCCAGAGCAGTGCCGCAAGACCCAGGAACAGCACCATCAGCCGCGCCCCGTCGAACCGAACCCGCCGGTGCCCCGCGCGGTCTCGGTAAGCGTCTCGGCCTCGGCGAAGACGGCCCGCAGCACCGGCGCCAGCACGGCCTGGGCGATCCGCTCGCCATGGGTGACGGTGAAGGGCTCGGTGCCGGCATTCATCACGATCACCCCAAGGGGGCCGCGATAGTCGCTGTCGATGGTGCCCGGCGCGTTGGGTAGCGTGATCCCGTGTTTCAGCGCCAGGCCTGAGCGGGGGCGGAGCTGCAGCTCGAACCCTTTGGGGATCTCGACGACGAGCCCGGTCGGCACCAGCACCCGCGCGCCGGGGGCGAGCAGGATCCCCGCCGCCCGGTCCCCGGGCCGCAGATTGGCGCGCAGATCCGCACCGGCCGCGCCGGCCGTCTCGTAGGACGGCAAGGGAACCGCGGGGTCCGCCCACTCCTCGCGCAGGACCTTCACCACCGGCACAGGCTTTCCCCCTTCATCTGGCCAAAAAATACTCCCGCCGGAGGCATGACCTCTAAGCACCGCCCAGCGCATCGGCAATCCGCCGGGCAAGCTGCATCGCCACCTGGTCCTTCGCCATGCGCGGCCAGCTCTCGGCGCCCGCCTCGGTGACCAGCGTCACCGCGTTCTCGGTGCCGCCCATGATCCCCGTCCCCGGGCTCACATCGTTCGCGACGATCCAGTCGCAGCCCTTCCGCGCCCGTTTCGCGGTGGCGTTGGCCACCACATCGTCGGTCTCGGCGGCAAAACCCACGACAAGGCGCGGCCGCCCGTCCCTGCGCTGCGCGACGCGGGCGAGGATGTCGGGGTTCTCGACCATGGCGAGCCCCGGCACCTCACCGGACCCGTCCTTCTTGATCTTCCGCCCCGAGGCCTCGGCCACCCGCCAGTCGGCCACCGCCGCGCCGAAGATGGCCCCGTCCGCCGGCAGCGCCGCCTCGACGGCCGACAGCATCTCGCGCGCGGTCTCGACCTTCACCAGCGTCACCCCCGCGGGCGGCGGCACCGTGGCCGGGCCGGTGACGAACACCACCTCGGCGCCGAGCCCCGCCAGGGCCCGCGCAATCGCCGAGCCCTGCGCCCCCGAGGAGCGGTTGGCGATATAGCGCACCGGGTCGATGGGTTCATGCGTCGGCCCCGACGTCACCACGATACGGCGCCCCCTGAGCGGACCGTCGGCCAGCGCCGCCTCCACCGCGGCGACGATCTCGGGCACCTCGGCCATGCGCCCCGGGCCGAACTCGCCGCAGGCCATCGCGCCGTCGACCGGGCCGGCGAAGAGCACGCCGTCGCCCTTCAACACCGCCGCGTTCCGCTGCGTGGCAGGATGCTCCCACATCCGCACATTCATCGCCGGGGCCACCAGCACCCGCTTGTCGGTGGCCATCAGGAGCGTCGAGGCGAGGTCATCCGCGTGACCGCCCGCCATCTTCGCCATCAGATCGGCCGTGGCGGGCGCCACCACCACGAGATCGGCGGCGCGGGACAGCTCGATATGCCCCATCTCGGCCTCGTCGGTGAGGTCGAAGAGATCGGTATAGACCTTCTCCGCCGCCAAGGCCGAGGCCGAAAGCGGCGTGACGAATTCCTGCGCCGCGCGGGTGAGCACCGGCACCACGCCCGCACCCCGCTCGCGCAGCCGCCGGATCAGGTCCAGCGCCTTGTAGGCCGCGATCCCGCCGCCGATGATCAGGAGAATGCGCTTTCCCGCCAGCATCGCCCGCTCCGCCTTGGTCGCGGCACCCTAGAGCGCAATCCGGGCAGTGGGAACCGGTTTTCCCACGAGGGCGGTCAGCGGAACCCGGCGCAGGGATCGGCCCGCTCCGCCGGCGCCGTGATCAGCCAGAAATCGTAGGGCGGCGGCGCATCGGGCGCCGCCTCGACCTGTCCGACCGAGAGGACCCTGGCGTCGGGCAGGGCCCGCGCCAGCATCGCCGGCACGCCCCAATCCCTGCGCGCGTGGCCGTTCCCGGTGATCACCGCCACCGGCCCGCCGGTCTCGGCCATCGCCGCCACCACGGCGCGGGCGAGACCCGCGTCGCGCAGCCGCTGCGCCTCGACCATGCCCGCGAGCATCGTTTCGGGGAGCGCGCCGCAATGCGCCTCCCGCTGGAGCGCCTCGCGCGCCGCCTGCTCGGCCGGGTCGAGCGGCCTGTCGAGCCCGAACAGCGCCGCGCCGGGGCCCATGACCCGCGCCGCGCCGTCGCGCATCGCCGCGCGCGCCGCGTCCTGCGGCATCGCGCCACCGAAGACCGCCGCCCCGGGCGCCGCCGCGAAGATCGGGTAATAATAGGAAAAATGCGGCCAGCCGCCCGACTCCCAACCGAGCGCCGCGCCAAGCGCCGCCGGATCGACGCGCAGATCCGGCACTGCGCGGAGCGCCGCCTCGGGCCCGATCATCTCGAAGACCAGCGCCCGCGCCCCCATCGCCGCCGCGGCCCGTGCCTGGTTCAGGTGATGGGCTGGGTTGTCATGCACCTCGCCCAGGATCACCACATCGGCCGGTGGCAGCGCGTCGAGCCCCTCCGGGCCGATCTCTTCCGCCTGCACGGCACCGGCCAGCAGGAAAAGACCCGCCAGAAGCGGGCCCCGGAGGATCGCGCTGCCAATGGCCCCTGTCATGCGAGGAAGTGGACCACTTCCTTCGACTGCATTTCAAGCCTCCTGCGCATCTTGCCGAAGGCCGCGGCCTCGAGCTGGCGCACCCGTTCCTTGGAAAGCCCCAGCTCGGTCCCGAGGCTTTCGAGCGTGCGCGGATCGTCCCTGAGCTTGCGCTCCTTGACGATGAACCGCTCGCGCTGGTTCAACTCGGCCATGGCGCCGAGAAGCCAGGTGCGCAGCGTGTCGATATCCTTGTCCTGCTCGACCTGCTCCGAGGCGATCACGGCCTCGTCCTCCAGCGTGTCGATCCACTCCCGTCCCTCGTCATCGGAGGATTGCGTGGCGTTGAGCGAGAAATCCGAGCCCGCCAGCCGGCCCTCCATCATCTCCACATCGGCGAGCGGCACGCCCACTTCGGTGGCGATCCGCTGCCGCATCTGGTGTGCGTCCAGCCGCTCGCCGCGCGATGCCGCCTCACGCTCCAGACGCGCCTGGACCCGGCGCATGTTGAAGAACAGCGATTTCTGCGAGGAGGTCGAACCGGTCCGGACCATCGACCAGTTCCGCATCACGTAATCCTGGATCGAGGCCTTGATCCACCAGACCGCATAGGTCGAAAAGCGCACGCCCCGGTCCGGATCGAACTTGTCGGCGGCCTTCATCAGGCCGAGCGACGCCTCCTGGATCAGGTCGTTCATCGGCGCGCCATAGCGCCGGAATTTCGCGGCCATCGAGATCGCCAGCCGCATATAGGCCATGATCAGCCGATGCAGCGCCTTTTCGTCGCGCCGGTCCCGCCAGGCATAGGCGAGTTCCAGTTCGGTTTCGGCATCCAGAAGCTCGGCGCGCATTGCGTGGCGCGACAGCATCTGGTCGCTATGGAGCGCTCGTGCCATGGTTCGGCTCCCTGCTGTTTCGCTTGACGTCTTTCCCCTAACTACGCGCGTACCCCCGATCCGGTTCACTTTTTCTGGTGGAAAACTTCTTGCCTTCGCGCCATGCGCTGCTAGGTCTGCGAGGCTCCGGCGCCTACCTTGAGGGACAAGTATCTGACATGGAACGAGAAATCTGGTGGATCCGGCACGGGCCGACCCATGCGAAAAGCATGGTCGGCTGGAGCGATCTTCCCGCCGATCTCTCGGACGTCGCGGCGCTTCGGCGACTTTCGGCCGCCCTGCCCGAGGACGCGCCGGTGGTCTCCTCGACCCTCTTCCGCGCCATCGCCACCGCCGATGCCATCGCCGGCCCCCGCGCCCGTCTGCCGCACGAGGCAGATCTGCGCGAGATGCATTTCGGCGCCTGGGAGCTGCGCGCCCATGCCGAGATCGAGGCCGAGGACCCGGCCCGCATTCGCGCGTTCTGGGAGGAGCCCGACGCGGTGCGTCCGCCGGACGGCGAGCTCTGGTCGGAGATGGCCGCGCGGGTCGAGGCCGCCGCGCTGCGGCTCCTCGCCTCGCTTCCGCGGCTGGTGATCGTGGCCCATTTCGGCCCGATCCTGGCGCAGGCCGCCCGCGCCGCCGGCTGGACCGGGCCCGAGATCTTCGCGCAGCGCGTCGATCCCCTCTCGGTGACCCGGATCGCCTACGGTCCGGCCCGGCGGCTCGCGGCGATCAATCACCTTTGCTGATCCGCCAGGCCACGAATTGTCGTTTCCCCGGAATCCGGGGACGGTCTAGCAGGGAAGCATGACCTATGTGCTCTATATCGGCGACCGTTCCTTCTCGAGCTGGTCGCTCCGCGGCTGGCTGATGTTCGAGAAATTCGGGCTTCCCGTCCGCACCCTCACGACC
>JBNKWI010000140.1:0-7394 GCA_050299695.1 Paracoccaceae bacterium | reverse complement strand
TGGACAACCGTTGCGAGGGCCGATCCGCATCGAGCGCAGCTGTCGCCGCCCTCCCCGGCGTCAGCCCCCGAACCAGCCGTCGAAGAGGCTCGAGAAGAAATCGCCGATCGCCGAGAAGAAGCCGGAGATGGCCTCCAGGACGCCGGATAGGATGTCGCCCAGGCTGTCGCCCTGCCGCGCGAGGCCGCCGAAGAGGAGCAGGCAGACCAGCGCCAGGGCGAAGACGGTCACCAGCTGGAAGAGGAGCGTGCCGCCGCCGAGCGTGACGGCGGAGAAGGCCGGCCGCGGCGGCTCGCGCAGGGCGAGGCCCGCCAGTCCGAGGATGACGGCCAGCCCCGAGAGGCCGGCCACGGCAATGCGGAGCCAGTCGTCGATGGTGCGCCCGGGCGCCGCGACCGGCTCGACGACCTCCGTCTTGCCGATCAGCGAGCGCGCGGTCTCGGCCATCCGGTCGGCGAGCGACGCGTCCGGGTCCGGCGTCGCGAGGGGGCCGGCCCAGAACAGGACCACGGCCAGCATCAGCGCCGCCGCGCCGAGGGCAAATCCGCTCCAGCCGAACGTTGCCCGCGGACGCGGCACAGTGACAGCCTGCGACATGAATTTCTCCTCTCGCCGGCCCCCGATATACCCAGAGCTAGGCAAAAATGGGGGCCGGCAGAAGGAAAATCAATGCGCAGACCTGATGAAGGTCCCGTTGTTCAAGTCCTGCATCGCCTGCATCAGCTCGGCGCGGGTGTTCATCACGATGGGCCCGTGCCAGGCCACCGGCTCCTGGATCGGCTGGCCCGAGACCAGGAGGAAGCGCATCCCCTCCGGCCCGGAGGTCACGGTGATCTCGTCGCCGGTGTCGAACCGGACAAGCGTGCGGTTGCCGGTCATGTCGCGGATGTTGAGCTCCTCGCCGGCCACCTCCTTCTCGACCCGCACGCCCTGGGGCGCCGAGGCGTCGCGGAAGGTGCCGGCCCCCGCGAAGACATAGGCGAAGGTGTTCGCATAGGTGTCCGCCGGGAGCACCTTCCGGGTGTTGGGCGGCAGGGACACGTCGAGATAGCGCGGATCGGCGGCGATGCCGTCCACGGGCCCGCTCTTGCCCCAGAACTTGCCGGTGATGACCTTGACCACGGTGCCGTCGTCGTCGGTGATCTGGGGGATGTCGGCGCCGCCGATGTCCTGGTAGCGCGGCGCGGTCATCTTCAGGGACGAGGGCAGGTTCGCCCAGAGCTGGAAGCCGTGCATCTGGCCTTTCACGTTCCCCGACGGCATCTCCTGGTGGAGGATCCCCGAGCCTGCGGTCATCCACTGCACCGAGCCCGGCCCGAGCCGGCCCTTGTTGCCGAGCGAATCGCTGTGCTCGACGGTGCCTTCGAGCACATAGGTGATGGTCTCGATCCCGCGGTGCGGGTGCCAGGGAAAGCCCTTCTCGTAGAGCACCGGGTCGTCGTTGCGGAAATCGTCGAGCAAGAGAAACGGGTCGCTCTCGGACGGATCGCCGAAGCCGAAGACGCGGTGCAGGTGGACGCCGGCGCCCTCGAGCGTGGGCCGGGCCTGCGTGGTGGATTTGACGGGACGAAACGACATGGGTCGCACTCCTTGGTTGCTTGCCGGGGAATATCGGGGGCCGTGGCCGGTTTGCCAAGGCGCGGGGCCGCACAGGGGGTGTGCTAGCCTGTCTCGCCGGAGCGGGCGAGCGAGAGCGTCACCGCGTAGGGCGTGGGGGTCCAGATCCCGGTGCCTATCCCCGCGTCGCGCAGCCGCTCGCCGATCCAGACATTGCAGGTGCGGAAGATGTTGAAAGGGCCGGTCGCGGGGAAGAAGGCGTCGGTGGGCGAGAAGCCCGGATGGTCGAGCGCCGGGGCGCCGGTGATGTCGCGGGCGATGGAGGCGCGGAGGGCGGCGTATTCGGCCCGGGTGAGGTGCAGGGTGAGGATCGCCGGGTACGGGTCGGGCACCGGGCCCAGCGCGTCGACGCGGAGCACCGTGGCGTCGCCGGCGATGCCCTTCAGGATCGCGCTTGCGCTGACGTCGCGATAGCCGCCGATGGTGGTGTAGAAGTCCCGCGCGCCCCAGCCGACGAGGATCCAGGCGACGTCCGGATGGTCGATTGGGACTCCGGCTGTCTTGGCGAAACCGAACAGCGCGCGGGTGTCTTCGTCGGCGGGGAGCAGGAAATCGTAGTGGATCGGGCTCCGGAGGAGCTTCACGGTCACCGGGCCGTCCGCGGGAGCGCCCGCCCCGCCCGCCGGGATCAGCGCACCGACAAGCGCCGCGAGGAGGTAGAGCGCCGGAACGGTAGCGATGGCCAGGAGGCCGCGCAGGAGGCGCCTCACGCGGCGCTGTCGCCGGCGAAATCCTCGTGGATGTAGCGCTTGTCGCAATAGCCGCACTCGACTGTGCCCGAGTCATGCGGCAAGGACAGCCAGACCCGCGGATGGCCCAGAGCGCCCTCGCCGCCGTCGCAGGCCACGCGCCAGGCGCTGACGATCTCGGTCTCGGGCGGGTCGATGGGCATGGGGCCTGTCCTTCGGGCTGTACGGGTCGCGCGCGATGATAGCGATTGCCTGTCCGGGAGCAAGATGGCGCCCGCCCTGTCCCGGCGCGCTAGGCCCGCCACGGGCGCCCGCCGCCCGCAGGGCCGCGGGCCCGCGGCCCGGAGGGCCAGAAGGCATGCGCCGCAGGCGCTCCTTTGGATCTACCGCGCCTTCAGCTCCTCGCTCAGCCGGATCGGCGCGGTCTTCCCGGTCAGCCGCGCACGGTAGACGGGCAGGCTCTCCATCACCCGCATCACGTAGTTCTGCGTCTCGCGGAACGGGATGTGCTCGATCCAGTCCACCGCGTCCACCTCGGCGTCGCGCGGGTCTCCGTAATCGCCGATCCAGCGCACCGGGCGGCCCGGCCCGGCATTGTAGCCCGCCGCCACCAGCGCGTAGTTCGGCCCCAGCATGTCGGTCAGTTCGGCGAGATAGGTCACGCCCAGCCGCGCGTTGTAGGAGGGGTCGGTCAGGAGCCGGTCCTTCTCGTATTTCACGTCGATCCAGCCCGCGACTTCCCGCGCGGTCGAGGGCATCACCTGCATCAGCCCCATCGCCCCCGCCCCGCTCTTCACGGTGTGGTCGAACTCGCTCTCTCGCCGCGCGATGGCGAGCGCCAGCTCCTCGGGCACCGGCAGGTTCTCGACCCCCAGGTCGACCACCGGGTAGTAGGCCCGGGGCAGCACCGTGCCCTGGTAGACCGCACGCTTGGCGATCATCAGCGCCAGGTGCGGATCGTCGAGCGAGAGCGCGAAATCGCCGAGCTGGCCCAGCCCGGTCGCATCGAGGCTCTCGGCCAGATGCACCAGGAACCGCTCGGTCAGGTAGTCCTCGCCCGCGTGGTGCAGCAGGAACGCCGCCTCGAACACGGTCGTGCGGGTGAACGCCGCCGTCGCCCAGTCGGGATAGGTCTCGGTCCCGGTCAGCGCCGGGTCCATCTCCATCCCCGCCCGCTCGGCGGCGAGGAGGCCGTAGAAGCTGGTCTGGTGCCGCCCGCCCTCGCGCCAGGCCGCCAGCGCCGCCTCGGGCTGGCCCATCGCCTCGTACGCCCGGCCCTTCCAGTAGCCCGCCCGGCCGAGGCTGATCGGCGTCACCACGGCTTTCTCGAACGCCTCGAAATGCGTCAGCGCCGCCGCCGGGTTGTCGAGATATTTCAGAGCCAGGTAGCCCGAGAGCCATTCCAGGTCGGCATAGTCGCTGCCCGAGCTCAGCCCGTGCGACGAGGCGAGCTTGTAGGCCGTCTCGGCCTCGCCCTGCCGCATCGCCCAGCGCGCCAGGAGCCGGCGCATGTTGGCCCAGTCCTCGGGCCGGCCCAGCCCCTCGGCGGTGCCGGACCGGGTGAGCGCGATCTCGATCGCGCTTTCGTTCCGGCCCTTGCGGGTACGCCAGTAGAACCGTTCGAAGGCAAGGCCCGGATCGTCGCGGAGCGCGGCCGGGACCTTCTCGATCAGCCCGTCGACCCCCGATTTCGTGCCGCGCAGCGCCAGCCGCGCCTGGGCCAGCGCCTGCCAGCCCTTCGAGACCAGCGGCAGCATCCGTTCCGCCGCCTTCTCGTTGCCGTTCCACAGGAGCCGGTCGAGCCGCGCCTCGTGATAGGGCTTCAGGAGCTTGGCATAGCGCTCCATCAGGTAGGACTCGTCGCCCGTGGTCAGGTCGAAGTCGCGCCAGGCCCGGATCAGCAGCCGGTCGGCCTCGTCGCGATGCCCGAGCGTCTCGTGCGCGGCGGCGAGCACGATCATCCCCGCGCCGGTCTGGGGCGGCATTTCGGCGAAATGCGCGATCACCTCCTCGGGCCGCTTGCGGTAGGGCACCAGCCCCTCGGTGCGCTTCCTGAGATAGGCGAGCCCGGGCCAGTCGGCCCGGCGCGCGAGAAAGGCGCGCATCTCGTCGAACGTGCCCTTTCCGGCGCGCAGGCGGTGCCATTCGATGATGTCGGCGGCCACCGGGCCGGCCCGCGCCGCGGTGGCGGCAGCGGCGTCCCAATCACCCTCGCGCATCTCCTCGAGCGCCGTGGCAAGAGCGGTATCCTCCTGCGCCGCGGCAACGCAGCGAGGGCCGAAGCCGGAGGAGAGGCTCAGCGTGAGGACGGCGATCTGGATAAACCGGGCAATCGACATGAACACAGAGCCTAATGCCCCCCGGTTAACCAACAACACACAAACTTGGCATTGTGAAGGCAAATCGCTAGGGTCCGCCGGCATCCGATCCGGGGCGCGCGACCGCCCCCTTTATTCCGAAGGACAGACCCATGCTCAAAGGCTCGCTCACGGCCCTCGTCACGCCCATGCAAGGTGGTGAAGTGGACTTCGACGCCCTTGAGAAACTTGTGGATTGGCAGATCGCCGAGGGCACGACGGGCCTCGTGCCCGTGGGCACGACGGGCGAGAGCCCGACGCTCAGCCATGCCGAGCACGACAAGGTCGTGGACGTGGTGGTGAAAGTCGCCGCGGGGCGGGTCAAGGTGGTGGCGGGCGCGGGCTCGAACAACACCACCGAGGCGATCCGGCTGATCCGCCACGCCGAATCGGCGGGCGCCGATGCCGCGCTGGTGGTGACGCCCTATTACAACAAGCCGACCCAGGCGGGGCTCTACGCGCATTTCAAGGCGGTGCACGACAGCTGCAACTTGCCGATCGTCATCTACAACATCCCGCCGCGCTCGGTGATCGACATGAGCCCGGCCACGATGGGCGAGCTGGCGAAGCTGCCGCGAATCATCGGCGTGAAGGACGCGACCGGCGATATCGGCCGGGTGTCGGACCAGCGCGCCTCCTGCGGGGCGGATTTCATCCAGCTCTCGGGCGAGGACGCCACCGCGCTGGGGTTCAACGCCCAGGGCGGCGTCGGCTGCATCTCGGTCACCGCGAACGTGGCGCCGCGGCTCTGCGCCGAGTTCCAGGAGGCAACGCTCGCGGGCGATTTCGCCAAGGCGCTGGAGTACCAGGACCGACTGTTGCCGCTGCACCGGGCGATCTTCCTCGAGCCCGGGCTCGCGGGCGCGAAATACGGGCTGTCGAGGCTCGGGCGCTGCACCGAGGAGGTGCGGCTGCCGCTCGTGGGCGTGACCGAGGGCACCAAGGCGAAGATCGACGCCGCGATGCGCCATGCGGGTCTGCTGAACTGACCGCGGGGTCCGACCGGAGCAATCTCGCCGGCAGTCTCTGGATGGTGGCCGCGATGGCGGGATTCGCCGTCGAGGACATGCTCCTGAAGGCGGCGGCGCGGAGCGTCGATCCGGCGCTGGTGATGATTCTGTTCGGTGCCGGCGGCGCGGCGGTTTTCGCGGGGCTCGCGCGGGCGCGGGGCGAGGCGCTGTTCCCGCCCGAGGCGCGGGCGCGGGCACTCTGGCTGCGGGCCGTGTTCGAAGTGGCGGGGCGGCTGTTTTACACCCTGGCGATCGCGCTGACGCCCTTGTCGGCGGCCTCGGCGATCCTGCAGGCGACGCCCATCGTCGTGGTCGCGGGCGCGGCGGTGCTGTTCGGCGAGACGGTGGGCTGGCGGCGCTGGACGGCGATCCTTGTGGGGCTCGCGGGCGTGCTGGTGATCCTGCGGCCGGGGGCCGAGGCGTTCTCGGCGCTGTCGCTCCTCGCGGTGGCGGGGATGCTGGGCTTTGCCGGGCGCGATCTTGCCACGCGGGCGGCGCCGCGGCGGCTCGGGACGTTCACGCTCGGGGTCTACGGGTTTCTCGCCATCGTCGTGGCGGGGGCCGTTTACGGGGCGCTGTCGGGGGCGCGGATGGCGCTGCCCGGGCCGGGGGCGGCGGCGGCGCTGGCGGCGGCGGTGCTGGTGGGGGTCGCGGCCTATTCGGCGCTGACGCTGGCGATGCGCACCGGCGAGGTCTCGGCGGTGACGCCGTTCCGGTACTCGCGGCTGGTCTTCGGCGTGGGCCTCGGCGTGGCGGTGTTCGGCGAAGGGCTGGAGCCGCAGATGCTTATCGGCAGCGCGATCATCGTGGCCTCGGGGCTCTATATCCTCGCGCGCGGCGGGCGTACCGTTCGGACGGCGCCGTCCTGACGCCCAGGGGGCGTCAGCCCCGATCCCGCAGGGCCCGCGCCGCCGCGCGTCCCGCCCAGCGCCCGGTCGCGAGGCAGCCGGTGATAAGATACCCCCCGGTCGGCGCCGCCCAATCGAGCATCTCGCCCGCCGCGAAGACCCCGGGCATCGCGCGGAGTTCGAGGTCGGGCGTCAGCCCCTCCCAGCGGATCCCGCCTGCCGTCGAGATCGCCTCGTCCATGGGACGCGGCCCGGCGTGCCGCACCGGCAGCGCCTTCACCAGCCGCGCCAGCGCCTTGGGGTCCTCCGGCAAGGGCCGCCCGAATTCCTGCAGAAGCGCCCGCTTCACCGGATCGAGCCCCAGCGTCTTTCTCAAGTGTTCCGAGACACTTGCCTTGCCCTTCGGCCGCGCCAGCCGGTGCGCGGCCTCCTCGGCGGAAAGATCCGGCACGAGGTCGAGCACCAGGTCCGCCCCGTCCCGCACCGAAGCGAAGACCGCGTAGATCCCGCCGCCCTCGAGGCCGCGCGCCGAGACCACGCATTCCCCGCGCAGGCTCAGAACGCCCGCCGAGAGCGCGACATTCTTCACCGGCGCCCCGAAATGCCGTGCCATCGGCGCCGTCCAGGTCACGGCGAGCCCGGCGTTCGCGGGGCGGAACGGCGCGAGCGGCACGCCCGCGGCCGCCAGCGCCCCGGCCCAGGCCCCGTCCGAGCCGAGCCGTGCCCAGCTCGCCCCGCCCAAGGCCAGCACCGTCACCCGCGCGGCCACGAGGCGCGCGCCCTCTGGTGTCTCGAACCGCCACGCGTCGCCCGCGATGCCGGTCCAGCGCCACCGGCTCCGGATCTCCGCCGGCGCCAGCCGCGCGAGCCAGG
>JBNKWI010000139.1:0-7547 GCA_050299695.1 Paracoccaceae bacterium | reverse complement strand
TCCATTTACATGCGTTCGCATCTTTTGCGGCGGGAGGGTCAATTAGATGCGGCTGCATATAAATAGGCAGCGCAAGGGTGCCCGTCAAGGTACATGCGATTGCATGTTACCCTTCCGAACCCGTCTATCTCAGCTTGCGCAACAGATCGCCCAGCGCGATGGCCTCGGCGCCGGACAGGCGCCCGCCGACGCGCTCCGACAGGAAGCGGGAATAGACCGGCCAGATCCGCGCGCGCATGGCCGCGCCCTCGGGCGTCAGATACACGATCTGCCCGCGCCGGTCGGCATCATGCGTTTCCCGCCGGACCAGGCACGCCGCCTCGATACGGTCGAGCAGCCGGGACATGCCGTATTGCGGCAGGAGCAGCCGTTCCTGCAGTTCGAAGGGCCGGATGCCCTCCTGCCCGGCCTTTTCCACCTCGAGCAGGACATCGTACCAGGTGAGGGGCGCCAGCCCCTCGGCCTTGAGCCGCTTCTCGATCTCCTCCAGCAGCGCCTTGCTGACCGAAAGCAATGCCCGCCAGGCCCCCTGAACCTCGGTCGTCGCGCCGTCCATAGCCGCCTCCCACCCTGATGATGCAGCTGCATCTATAGGGCAAAAGGCGGGCGGGTATCCACCGGCAGAGCGCGAAGGCCAGAACATGGCCTCCCGCAATCGAGAAATCCGGGATTTCCGCGGCCCGATGCGGCGCGCCCGGTATCGCCGGTCAGGTCCTGAGGGCCGCGCGCAGCGCCCTTGGGGACACCACGCCGAGCGCCACGATCATCGCCAGATAGGCGAGGCCGCCGACGACCAGGCTCAGGGCCCAGAGGCCGCCGATGCGGTCGGCGAGGAGCATGACAGCCGCGCCGCAGGCCATCGCGACGGCCCATTTCAGGAGCTGCGCCCCCAAGTGCGGGCGAAGCCCGCTTGCGCTCAGCGCCACCGCCAGGCCCGCGAGGAGGACGGTCTCGACAAGGAGCCGGCCGGCGGCGGCGCCGGTCTGCGAGAAGGCGGCGATGAGACCGACATAGACGATGAGCGCGAAGGCCGTGCCGGAGGCGTCGACGATCAGCATCCGCCTTTGATGCTCGGCGGCCATCAGCGCGAACCGGCAGACCTGCGCGACGGCGGTCAGCCCGACCGACGGTCCGAGCATGGCGAGCGACGGCCAGGCCGCGGCATAGGCATCGCCCGCCAGCAACACGACGATTTCCCGGGCGAAAACCACCGTGGCGAGCGCCACGCCGCCGCCGAAGACGATCATCACGATCAGCGCGCTTTCGATCCGCTTGAGAAGCTGCGCCCTGTCGCCCGAGGCGAAGGCCTCGACGAAGAGCGGCATCATCAGCCCGCCGAACAGGAAGGGGACGTTCGCGGCGATCTCGTAGACCTTGGTCGGCACCCCGTAGAGCCCGACCGCGGCGGCGGGCTGGAGGACCGCGAGGAGCAGCATGTCGGTCCTGAGGCGCGTGATCGACAGGGCGCGCGACCCGGCCATCGGCAGCCCCGCCACCACCAGCTGGCGCCAGAGGGCGGGATCGTAGTGCAGCCGGATCGGCTCCAGCCGGCGGCCCCAGTAGAGCATCAGGGCCAGCGTCACCGTCGCGCCGCCGAACAGCGCGGCGAGCATCGCCTCGACCCCGCCGCCCGCGAGCGTCGCGAAGATCGTGAGCGCCAGCAGCGCGAGGCTCCCCAGCGCCTCCGCCATGGCCTGATAGGTCTGGCGCAGCGCCTTCTGGAACACGGCGACCAGGAGCTCGCTGGACTGGTATGCGGTGAAATAGGCCGCGCCCACGAACATTCCGGCCTTGGCGGAAGGCGCGACCGGCAGGAAGGCGCAGGCAACCGCCGCCAGCGTGAGCACGGACCCCGTCGCGACGAGCCTGAGCATGAGCGCCGCGCCGATCACCTCGCCGGGATCCTCGCGCCGGGAGATCTCGCGCAGGAGCACCATGTAGAGGCCGAGATCGCCGATCAGCGAGGCGAACAGCACCCAGGTCAGAACGGAGCGGTAGAGCCCGTAATCCTCGGGGCCGAGATGGCGGGTCAGGAGCATCGTGGTGACCAGCCCGACAAGGACGCCCAAGCCCTTCCCCATGAGGGCCGCGCCCATGTTCAGGGCGATCGCGCGGGACGGCGCGGGCTGCACGACGCGCGGTGCTGTGCCTTCGGGAGCCGGGTTCTGGGCCATGGGGGAGGGCTTCAACCTTTTGTCGACAATTTAGCAGAGCGGACGGGCGATGCGAGCCCGGCCGGCGCCGACGCACTGGCGCGAAGGCAGGAACATTCTGTTGTGGTTTCGGCGTTGCCCCTGTCGGATTCGCTCTGTGAGTCCCCCAGGCATCGGCGTAATCTCGCGGCGTTGCTCAACCAGGATGGAATCGCCATGCGTGTCGGCATTCTCGCAGGTGGCGTCGGCTCCAGATTGTCCGAAGTGACCAGTTCCCGGCCGAAGCCGATGGTGGAAATCGGCGGGCGGCCGATGCTGTGGCACATCATGATGCTCTACTCGCAGTTCGGGCACCGGGATTTCGTGATCGCGCTCGGCTATCTCGGTGGCTACATCAAGCGGTATTTCGCGGATTACTGTGCGCTCGACAGCGATTTGACCATCGACCTCAAGGCGGGTCGCGTCGAAAAGCACCAGGATCATTCCTACGATTGGCGGGTTCAACTGATCGACACCGGGCAGGAGACCCAGACCGGCGGACGGATCAAGCGGCTGGCGCCCTATTTCGGCAACGAGACTTTCATGCTCACCTGGGGCGATGGCGTCTCGACCGTCGATTTCGACGACCTTCTGGAGTTTCACCGCAGGCACGGAAAGCTCGCCACCGTCACGGCGGTACGGCCGCAGGCCCGCTTCGGCCGGCTCGAGATCGAGGACCAGCAGGTGGTCAGCTTCCAGGAAAAGCCGCAGATGCACGAGGGCTGGATCAACGGCGCCTTCTTCGTCCTGGAGCCCGGGATCTTCGACTATATCGACGGCGACATGACGCATTTCGAGAAGGAACCCCTGGAGAATATCGCCCGCGACGGCCAGCTAATGGCCTACAAGCATGACGGCTTCTGGCAGTGCATGGACACGCTGCGCGACAAGGTGCGGCTCGAACAGATGTGGGCCGCCAACGAGGCGCCCTGGAAGACCTGGGCGTGACGATGCGGATCCTGGTGACCGGCCATGACGGCTATATCGGCCATGTCCTTGTCCCGATGCTGGAGGCCGCGGGCCACGAGGTGACCGGCCTCGACAGCTTCTTCTTCGAGGATTGCGCCTTCCCCGGCCAGCAGCGCCTGAACTGCAAGGCGATCCGCAAGGACATCCGCGACGTGGAGCGCGGCGACCTTGCGGGCTTCGACGCGGTGCTGCACCTCGCGGGGCTCTCGAACGACCCCCTCGGCGATTTCGAGCCCGACACCACCTATGACATCAATCACCGCGCCTCGGTGCGCCTCGCCGAGATCGCGCGGGCGGCCGGCGTGCGGCGCTTTGTCTTCTCGTCGTCCTGCAGCAATTACGGCGCCGCCGGCGACGACATCCTCGACGAGACCGCGACGCTGAAACCGGTCACCCCCTATGCCGAAAGCAAGGTCTGGACCGAGCGCGACGTGGCGCCGATGGCGGGCGCCGATTTCTGCCCGGTCTTCCTGCGCAGCGCCACGGCCTACGGCATGTCGGCGAAGCTCCGGGGCGATCTCGTGGTCAACAACCTCGTCGGCTACGCGGTGACCACGGGCGAGGTGCTGATCAAGAGCGACGGCACGCCCTGGCGGCCGCTTGTCCATATCGAGGACATCGCGCTTGCCTTCAGATGCGTGACCGAGGCGCCCGAGGAGCTGGTCCGGGGCGAGGCATTCAATGTCGGCGCGACCTCCGAGAACTACCGGGTCCGCGAGGTGGCGGAGATGGTGGCCGAGGTGGTGCCGGGCTCGAAAGTCGAGTTCGCCTCCGATGCCGGCCCCGACGCGCGGAACTACCGGGTGAGCTGCGACAAGCTCGCGACCCGCCTGGCCGATTTCCGGCCCCGCTGGACCGTGCGAAAGGGGATCGAGCAGATCTACGCGGCCTATCGCGACCAGGGCCTGAGCGAGGAGACCTTCCTCGGCCCGCAATACCAGCGTCTCAGGCATGTGAAGGGGCTGATCGGCGCCGGCCGGCTCGACACCCGCCTCCACTGGCGGCGCCGCGCGGCATGAGCACGACCGAGGCCGCCGAGATCGCCGGCTGCCGCAGCTGCGGCTCTGCCGCGCTGACGACCTTCCTGTCGCTCGGCGACCTGCCCTGTTCCGACGGCTTTACGCCCAGCCGCGAAACCGCGCTTGCGGCGCCGCGCTTCCCGCTCGACGTCGCCTTCTGCGCCGAGTGCGCCCTCGTCCAGATCCGCCACACCGTCCCGCCGCAGGTGCTGTTCGGCGACGACTATCTCTACCTCTCCTCCTTCACCGACACCGTCGTCCGCAACGCGCGCGAAAACACGCGTGCGCGGATGGAGGACGAGAACCTGGGCCCCGACAGCCTGGTGGTCGAACTCGCCAGCAATGACGGCTACCTCCTCGCCAACTACCGGGAGGCCGGCATCCCCGTCCTCGGGATCGACCCGGCGAAACGTGCGGTCGCGGCGGCCCGCGCCCGCGGGATCGAGACCTTGCAGATGTTCTTCGGCCTGGCCGAGGCCGAAGCCCTCGCCGCCGAGGGCCGCCGCGCCGACGTGATCCACGCCAATAACGTGGTCGCCCATGTGGCCGACACCAACGGCTTCGTGGCGGGCATCGCGGCGCTTTTGAAGGACAGTGGCGTCGCGGTGATCGAGTTCCCCTATCTCCGCGACCTGATCGACCATTGCGAGTTCGACACGATCTATCACGAGCATCTCTGCTATTTCTCGGTCACCGCCGCCGAGGCGCTCCTCTCCCGCCACGGCCTCACGCTCACCCGCGCCGAGCGCTTGCCGATCCATGGCGGTTCGCTCCGGCTCTTCGCGCGGAAGACCGGCGCGCGGGGGCCTTCCGTCACCGCGCTCCTCGAGGAGGAACGTGCGCTGGGGCTCGACCGGCTCGCCTACTATGCCGATTTCGCGAGCCGGGTCTCCGGAATCCGGACCGCGCTGGGCGCGCTCCTGAAGCGGCTCAAATCCGAGGGAAGCCGCATCGCCGGCTATGGCGCCGCGGCCAAGGGCACGATCCTCTTGAACAGTGTCGGCGCCGACGCGGCGCTCCTCGATTTCGTCGCCGACCGCAATACCGAGAAGCAGGGCCGCTGGGTCCCCGGAGCCGGACTTCCCATCGTGCCGCCCGAGCGCATCGCCGAGGAGAGGCCCGACTACCTCCTGATCCTGCCCTGGAACCACAAGGAAGAGATCATCGCGCAGCAGGAGGGGTTCCGCCGCCGGGGCGGCCGCTTTCTCCTGCCGATCCCGGAGCCGAAGATCGTCGATGGCCTCTGACCCCGCCCCCGCCTGCCGCGCCTGCGGAAGCGCGGAGACCGAGAGCTTCTACCGGGTGCCCTCGGTGCCGGTGCATAGCTGCCTCATGGTCGACGACCGCGCCACCGCGCTCGCCTTCCCGATGGGCGCGCTCGATCTCCATGTCTGCCGCGCCTGCGGCTTCATCCAGAACGCGCGCTATGACGCGAGCCTGCAGGGCTATTCCTCCGCCTACGAGGAGACCCAGGCCTTCTCGCCCCGCTTCATGCAGTTCCTCGACGAGCTCTGCGACGACCAGGTCGCGCGCTTCGGCCTCGACGGCAAGACGCTTCTCGAAATCGGCTGCGGCAAGGGCGAATATCTCGTGGGCCTCTGCGAACGCGCGCCCCGCGCACGCGGCATCGGGATCGACCCGGGCTACCGCCCCGAGCGCACCCGAAGCGCGGCGGCCGAGCGCATCACCTTCATCACCGATTTCTTCGGCCCCGCCTTCGCCCATCTGAGCGCGGACTACGTCTCCTGCCGCCACACGCTCGAGCATATCGGCGAGGTGGCGGAGTTCATGGCCCTGGTCCTTGAGGGCATCGGCCCGCGGAAGGATGTGGAGATCTTCTTCGAGCTTCCGGATGTCGAACGTGTCCTCGCCGAGGGCGCCTTCTGGGATATCTATTACGAACATTGCAGCTACTTCACCGCCGGCTCGCTGATGCGGCTCTTCCGGCGCACGGGCTTCGAGCCGCGGCGGTTCTGGCGTGCCTATGACGATCAGTACCTGATGCTGGAGGCGCGCCCGGCGGGCGGCGCCGCGTCAGCGCCGATGGACGCGGAGGACGACCTCGCCCGCACGCTGGCGCTCGTCGAACGCTTCCGCACCGGCGTGCGCGACAGGATCGCAGGGCTGCGCGCCACGGTCGCCGATGCGGTGGCCGGGGGTCGCCGCGTGGCGATCTGGGGATCCGGATCCAAAGCGGTATCGTTCCTGACCACGCTCGGCCTCGGCGGCGAGATTTCCGCGGTGGTCGACATCAATCCGCACAAGCACGGCAAGTTCCTCGCCGGCACCGGGCACGAGATCGTCGCGCCCACGGCGCTCACCGACATCCGCCCCGACCTGGTGATCGCGATGAACGCGATCTATCTCGACGAGATCGGGCGCGATCTGGCGAAGCTGGGCGTCGCGGCCGAGCTGATCGCGATCTAGGCCGAAGCCGCGTCAGCCCCCCACCATCGGTTCCGACGCTACGGAACCCACGCCTTCGACAGGATTGCCCAGCGGCGCCGCGACGAGGCCGAAATACGCGCCTTCGCATTGCGCCGCGGCCCGGTCCCAGGTGCAGAACCGCAGCACGTAGTCGCGCGCCGCCTTGCCGAGAGCGCGGGCGGGACCGGGCGCGCCCGCGAGCCGGACCAGCGCGGCGGCGAATGCCTCGGTGTCGCCGTTCGGGACGACGAGGCCGGTCCGTTCGTGCTCGAGCAGCTTCGCCGAGCCCTCGAACGCCACCACCGGCTTGCCGGCCGCCATGTAGTTGAGAAGCTTCTGCGGAATCCCGTCGCAGGCGGTGCGCGGCAGGACCGCGACCGACGCCCCGGCCAGGTGCTCCGGCAGCCGGTCGAACGACCCGTCCTCGAGTACGATCCGGTCGCGGATTCCGAGGTCGCGCGCCAGGTCCTCGTAGGGGCCGAAAGGCTCGCTCACCGACATCACCAGCCTGAGCGACGGCCGGCTCGCGACCGCGCGGGCGAAGGCGTGGAGCAGGAGATCGACGCCCTGGTATCGCGCCAGCGTGCCGCAATAGATCAGCGTGTCGGGGACCGCCGCGTCCGGGTCGATGGCGGCGAAGCGCTCGGCCTCGACGCCGTTCGTCGCCACGGTGATCGCCGTCGGGTCGAAGCCGTGGCGCCCGACCAGCCGGTCGCGAATGTCGGAGGTGACGGTCACGATATGGTCGGCGAGTTCCGGCAGATGCCCGTCCAGCCAGGATCCGAACCGCGCGACCGCGCGCCGGGGCAGGCCGGTTCCGTAGGTGGGCAGCTCGCTCTTCAGCATCGTGTGCGCGTCGTAGAGAATCGGCAGGTTCAGGTCCCCGCGGGCCGCCCGCGCGGCGAGCAGGCCCTCGAAATGATGCGCATGGATCAGGTCG
>JBNKWI010000138.1:0-7847 GCA_050299695.1 Paracoccaceae bacterium | reverse complement strand
TCTGTCGGTGGTGCTCTTTCACATCGACGCGGCGCTGGTCCCGGGCGGCTACACGGGCGTCGACATCTTCTTCGTGATTTCGGGCTTTCTGATCACCCGGATCGTCGTCGACGATCTGAAGGAGGGCCGGTTCTCGTTCCTCGAATTCTACAAGCGCCGCGCCCTGCGCATCCTGCCGGCCTATGTCGCGATGATCGTCCTCGTGCTGGCGGTGTCCTGGTTCGTGCTTTTTCCCGACGAGACGCGGGCCTTCGGAAAATCGCTCGCCGCCGCCTCGCTCTTCGTGTCCAACATCTATTTCTGGAGGGTGTCGGGATATTTCGATCCCGATCTCGAAACGGCGCCCTTGCTTCACACCTGGACCCTCGCGGTCGAGGAGCAGTTCTATCTGTTCCTGCCGTTGTTCCTGGTCCTGGTCTGCCGCTGGCTGCGCGGGCGCTACGTCCTTGCGATTGCGGTCGCGACGCTCCTGTCCTTCATGGCCAGTGCCTGGGGCGTGCACTACCGGAGCACGGCCACGTTCTTCCTGATTCCCACGCGGGCCTGGGAGTTCGGCTTCGGTGCCCTGGCCGCCACGACGGGCCTGGGCGGAGCCGGGCTCCTCGGCGGCGCGGGTCCCACGGCTCGAACGATTCTGGCCCTGCTTGGCGCCGGTTCGATCCTGTGCGGGTTCGTGCTGCTTGATAGCGAAACGCTGTTTCCGGGCGGACACGCGCTTTGGCCGGTGGTGGGGGCGATGCTGCTGATCGCCTTCGCCGAG
This sequence comes from Paracoccaceae bacterium, assembly GCA_050299695.1. Lineage (GTDB taxonomy): Bacteria > Pseudomonadota > Alphaproteobacteria > Rhodobacterales > Rhodobacteraceae > Ovoidimarina. The sequence goes on along the minus strand of JBNKWI010000138.1, from coordinate 7,087 downwards.
GGCACGCCGGTCGGCGCGATACTGTCCACCCGGCCGATGGTCGCCGTGGGGCGGATCTCCTATTCGGTCTATCTCTGGCACTGGCCGGTGATCGTCTATTGGCGGCTCGAGATGCCCCCGACAGATCTACCGGTTCGCGTGCTGATCCTGTTCGTGCTCTCCCTCGCGCTCGGTGCCCTGAGCTACCATCTGGTCGAAACGCCGTTTCGTCGCGGGCGTACCATTCCGCGGATTCGCGCCCTGTGCGTCAACCTGGGGGCGCTTGCGGTGCTGGCAGTGGCGGCCGGTCTGGGGATGCTCGTCTCGACCTACGCCGCGCAATGGGGAAATATCTCGCCCGAGGCGCACCGGATCGCCGACTACATCGGCTATCACGGGCGCAGGGAGGTGCATCCCTGCATGATCCACGCCCGCGTGCCCGGCGGCGCCGCGGCGTTCGATCCGGAAGTCTGCCTCAAGAAAGACGAGACTCGGCCGACAATCCTGGTATTGGGCGACAGCTTCAGCGAACATTTCCTCGCCGCGCTGGAGGAGACCTATCCGCAGTTCAACTTCCAGGCGGCCGCGAGCACGGGCTGCCGCCCCTTCCCTGGGCAGGTGGGCGACTGGTATTGCCCCGCCATGCTCCGCCCGGTGGTGGAGGAGTACCTGCCCAAGGCGGATATCGATGCCGTGATCGTTTCGGTGCGATGGCGCGATGACGATTTCGACGTGCTGCCCGAGGCCGTGGACTACCTGACCTCCCAGGTCGACAAGGTCTTTTTCCTGGGGCCCTCGCCGGAATACGTCACGAGCTTCCCGCGGCTTCTCGCCCGCGCGGTGCGGAACGACCTCCCCAGGTCGTCGCTCCGGCAATACCTGTCGAAAAGCGTGCGCGACCGCGACCGACGCATGAAACAACTCGATTGGGGCAGTGCCAGCTACGTGTCGCTCTACGATATCGTCTGCCCTGACGTCTGCCGCCTGACCACCGCGGAAGACGTGCCGTATCACTCGGATTACGGGCACTTCACGGGGGCAGCGGCGCGCGAAGTCGTCAAGGCGCTGAACCTGTCGGAACGCATGCGTCCGCCCGCCGACGGGGAATCACCGGAAGGGATCGACTGACCGCTTTGCATCGGCCGCCTGTTTTTCGGGCGTTCCGCTGCGTGCGCTACGCATGTCGCCCCCGCCGCCACGGGGCAATCCCCTGCGACGAACCCGAGGACGCATGCCATTGTTTCCAATGGCGGACCATTCGTCCGGGCGCGGACATGGTCGTTCGGACATTCCGCAGGCTGAGCAACGAAACGCCGGTCGCGTTGCAGGCTTGGCGTGACCGTCGACCTCAGGTGGTATAGGCGGTGCAGGACTTCGAACGGTTGGGCATTCAAGTGACCGATGAACTCACCCAGGCGCCTGCGGCGGCGCCGACGCGGCGCTGGTTGATCTTCAGGATCCTTCTCGGGCTCGGCCTCCTTGGCGCGATCTTCCTCTTCGTGGATGCAAAGGCGATCCTGAACATCCTGAGCGGCGCGTCTCCGTTCATCACCATCGTGGCGCTGGCGCTCTTCGTGGGCGAGCGGGTCTTCGCCGCCTTCCGCTGGCGGATGCTGATTGCCGGGGTGGGCGAGGCGCCCCCCTTCGAGCGCTTCGTTTCGCTGATCTTTTCGGCGACGTTCATCGCGTTCTTCCTGCCGGGCGGCGTGGCTGGCGAAATCTTCCGGATCTACGGCCTGACCCGAGGCGCCATCGCGGTCTCGCGGGCCCTGGCTTCGGTGTTCGTCGAGCGGGTTCTGGCCCTTGTCGCACTGGGGCTTCTGATCGTCATCGGTCTCGCCACCGCGCCGTTTTCGCCGCCGACGGCAGTCGTCCACGCGGTGCTCCTCAGCTTCGCCGCCATCGGCTTCGCCTGTGCGCTGGTGTTCAGCCGGACGGTGCGCCGGATCGTCGACCGGGTGCTGGCGCATCCCAAGCTGGCGCGGGTGCGCCGGGGGATGATCAAGGTCTACGAGAGCTTCGACATTTTCCTCACCCACCGGACACTCCTGGGTTTGAGCTTTCTCGTGGCCATCGTGTTCCAGCTGTTCCGCGTTCTTTGCGTCTGGGCTGCAGCCAAGGCGCTCGGGCTCGATCTCCCGGTCGAGATCTTCCTCTATGCCGTCCCCATCGTGAATCTCGTCACGCAGATCCCCATTTCCATCGGCGGAATCGGTGTCCGCGAGGCCACTTTCGTCGCGCTGTTCGGGCTCGCCGGCATCGCACCGGAATCGGCGGTGGCGGTTTCGCTGATGACCTATGCGCTCTCGGTGCTGGCCGTAACGCCAGGGGCGCTGGTGATCGCCCGCAAGGGGCTGCACGGATAATCGCGGACCGTCTGCGGTGCCGAAACAATGCGCGGGCAAGCCGCGCAATTTGGGCCAGAACCCGCCGAAGGTCGAAAGAAATTGCCGACTCGTCCCGCGTAAAGTAGTCACTTTCACCATTGGGAAGCGGTGTCGGGGTGTTTCGGTTGCCCTTGGAAGTTCATGAAATGGGCCGTCGCCGGCCCGACATTTCGATTATCGTACCGGCTTATAATGAGGAGGGTGCGATTGCGCTCCTGTACGAGCAGGTGGTCGCGAATGTCGAACCGGATTTCCCGAATTTCGAGCTGATCGTCGTCGATGACGGCTCGAAGGACCGCACCTTCGAAATCCTCGAGGAACTGGCGCAGAAGGACGAACGTCTCGTCGTCGTCAAGTTCCTGCGGAATTTCGGCCAGACGCCCTCGATGGCGGCGGGCATCGACCTCGCGCGCGGCCCGATCCTGGTGACGCTCGATGCCGACCTGCAGAACGACCCGGCCGACATTCCGGCGCTGGTCGCGAAGGTGAAGGAAGGCTACGACCTCGCGGTCGGCTACCGGATCCGCCGCCAGGACAAGTTCGTCACCCGCAAGCTGCCGTCGATCATCGCCAACCGGCTGATCGGCAAGGTCACCGGCCTGCCGATCCGCGACAACGGCTGCTCGCTCAAGGCCTACCGCGCCGAAGTGATCAAGCGCGTGCCGCTTTATTCGGACATGCACCGCTTCATCCCGTCGATGTCGATCCCCTCGGGCGTCAGCGTCGCCGAAGTGGGCGTGCGGCACCACGCGCGCCAGTTCGGCGAGTCGAAATACGGTCTGTTCCGGATCTACCGCGTGTTCTTCGACCTGCTCGCCGTGCGCCTGATCCTGACCTTTTCCGCGCGCCCGCTGGCCTGCTTCAGCGGCCTCGTCGCCTTCACCTTCGCCGCGACGGCGGCCTTCGTGATCGCGGCGCTCACGAGCGACGCGGAATCGAATGTCGTGTTTTCCACCCTGGCGGTCCTGTCGGGCTCGCTCACGGTGTTCCTCGTGTCGGCCGGCGTGATCGTCGGGCTGATGCAGGACGGCGCCCGTCCCGGCGGCCCTGGGGCGCGCGTGCCCATGCCCGACAGTACCCGGTGAATGATTGAGGAGAAGAACGCGATGGCCTTGTCGAAAGCCGCGACGGTGCAAAGCATGACATCGGTGCGCGAGAGCGCCGGGGAGGCGTTGATGACCGATCGAACGCTGTCGGTGGTGGTCGCCACGTTCGGCGAGTGCGGGGACGCCAAGGCGTTTCTCGAAGCCTACCGCGACGCCATGTCCGGGATCGTGACTCCGCTCGAGATCATCCTGGTCGGTGAAGAGGGGACCCGCGACCGGGTCGCCAAGGTGCGGGACGGCGGCTTCGACTGGTGCGAACTCGTGCCGGTCGAGACCAGCTTCGCCGCCGGCGAGGACGAGGCGACCAAGCTCGCACTGGCCCGTGCGCGCGGCGATCTGGTTCTGGCCGTCCCGGGCCGCAAACCCGGGTCCGCGGCGACGATCCGGCGCCTCCTCGAAGGGCTCGGCGAGAACGATCTGGTGGTCGGCGTCTCCGAGGACGCGCAAAAGGCGGGCGGGCTCCGCAAGAACGTCCTCCATTGGGCGATCCGCAAGATGTTCGGCCGCGATTACCAGGATCTGTTCTGCCGCTTCCGGCTCGGCAAGCGGTCGGTCTTCAAGGAAAGCGCCGCGCTCGGGGTGCGGCAGCATTTCATCCCGCTCGTGGCCGATTGGCGCGGCTACAATGTCGCCGAACTGCCGATCCCGGCCGAAGAGGCAAGGCTCCCCGCACTCTCGGTCTGGCGTCCGCGGCTCCGCTGGCATTACCGCGCCCTGATCGACCTCCTGATGCTGTTCGTGGTCCTGAAGTTCCTCGACCGCCCGCTGCGCTTCTTCAGCGCCATCGGCGCGCCGATCTTCGGTATCGGCTGCCTCATCACCGGCTATCTGGTCATCGCGCGCCTCCTGCAGCTCACTTCGCTGGCCGACCGGCCGCTCCTCACCTTCGGCGTGCTGATGATCGTGCTCGGGGTGCAGGTGATCGCCATCGGCCTCGTGGGCGAGATCATCGTCTACACCTCGAACCGGCGCTCGAAATCCTACGAGATCGACCGGATCGTCAGCCTGAACCCCGACCGCTCCAGCGATTGACGGGCGTGACGGCGACAGTCCCAGGAGACCGGGCAGGGACCAGCCGGCTGCGGCTGGCCCTGGCCTGTGTCGCGGTGTTCGCCTGCGCCGTGGCTTTCCGCCTGGGGCTGCTCTCCTCGGCGCTGTTCTTCGACGAGTACTACCACATCCTCGCCGCGCAGGGCTTGCTCGAGACCGGTGAGCCGCGGATCGGCGACGGTATCTATCCCCGCGTCTACGTCTATACCTGGTTCATCTCGAAGATATTCGCGCTTGCCCAGAACGACATTCTGGCCGCCCGGCTGAGCTCCGTACTCGTCGCCTCGGCGCTGATCGCCATCGCCTTCCTCTGGATGCGGGCCCGGGCCGGCTGGGTCGCCGCGCTCGCGGCGACGGTGCTCGCGATCCTCTCGCCGATCGGCATCGAAACCGCGATCGGGATCCGCTTCTATGTCTGGCAGGGTGTCGCGTTCTTCCTCTTCGCGATCCTCGCCTATTCCGCCTCGGTCGATGCGATGGGCCTTGGCCGCCGCGCCGTCACCACCGGTCTCGCAGCCATGTTTCTGGCGGCCTCGCTCTATTTCCAGCCGCTCTCGGCGGTGGGCGTCCTCGGCGTCGGGCTCTGGTGGGGGGCCTTCATATTCCTCCCCTGGGCGTCCCGGCATCCCGCGGGGCGCTGGATCGTCTTGGGCGCCGTCGTCCTCGGCCTTGCCGGTTTCGCCGCTGCCTATGCGCTCGGCATCGTCGGCGGGGCGTGGAAACAGCTCCGCTTCGCGCCCGACTGGGCCGCGGCGGTGAAGAACTCGCAAGGCTACTACCACCGCATCCTGATCGGCCAGTACGGCGTGCTCTGGCCGGCCTTTCCCCTGGCCCTGATCCTCGCCGCCGCGCGCAAGCCGCGTCCGGCGATCTTTCTCGGCACCGTCTTCGTCGCCTCCTTCGCACTCATGTCCATCGCGGGCATGAAGTCGCTCCGCTACATCTATTTCGTGATGCCGTTCCTCTTCGGCGTCTACGGGATCGCGTTCTCGGCGGTCGCGGCGCAGGCTTGGAAGGGACTTGTTTCGGCCTGCGGAAGAACTGGAGAGGCCGTCTTCGGCAGGCCGCTCGCCCGCTCGCTCGCCGTACTGGCTGCCCTCGTGGCGCTTCTCTTCCTTGCTATCGGCAACGGTGCCTTCCTCGACTCCGCCCGCATGGCTCGCGGCATCCACGAGGCGACCGAGCGCGGCGACTGGTTCGGCGCCGAGCCGGTCCTCCGCCGGATCGTCACCGACGACATGATCGTCGCCACCCCGCGCGAATTGCAGGCGTTCTACCACATCGGCCGGGCCGACGTGACGGTCAGCGTCTCGCGCCTCTCCGAACTGAGCGGCCTCAGCGACTTCGGGATCGACCCGCGCACCGGCCTGCCCACCGTGGGCACCGCCGAAGGCGCGGCGCATCTCGTGGCCTGCACCCGCCACGGCTTCTTCATCGTGCCCAGCAATGTCGACACCTGGATCCGCCCGATCTTCCCCGATCCCGACGCCTATTCCGGCCCGGCGGTGCTCACCCGCGTGCCCGAACTGGCCCCCTACGGCTTCGATGCGGTGATCTGGGAAACACCGCAACCGGCGTCGGATTGCGGCGACCTGCCCGAGAAGCTCCGGCAGGGCTAATCCCAGGCGCCGGAGCGTTCCGCCAGTTCCAGGACCTTTGCGGCAACTCGCCGTGCGGTGGTGAACTTCACGCCCGAAAGGCTGAAAGAACCGCGCGGTCCGCCGGTCGCGCCATGATCGACGATCGTGTCCCGGTGCGAAATCTCCACGCTCGCCACGTTTCGCGCCGGCTGGAGACCCGGATAGACCCCGAGGATCTTCTTCCGTGTCGCGCCCAGCGTAGGGGCCGCCGCGGCGAGGGCGTCGAGGAAGGCGTCGATCTCCACCTCGGGCACCTGCGCGTTGCGGTGCTCTGCCGACCAGGGGCAGTGCCAGGTACCCGCGAAGGTCTTGCCCTCGAGCGGGTAGAGAAACAGCGCGGCACCGGAACCCGGGGGCGAGACAGCAAGCCCTGTCTCGGCGAGTGGTGGGCAATCGAGGAGAAGATTGAAGGCCAGCGCCGGGCGGAACAGGTTCGGGGCAGGGCAGCCGAACCGCGCCGCGATCTCGGCCGACCAGGGGCCGCCGGCGTTGACGACGACCGGCGCGCGCACGGAGTCACTTTCCCCGGACAGGATCACTCCCGAAACGCGACCACCCACGGTTTCCAGCCCCTCGGCCGCACAACCCTCGCGAATCTCGGCGCCCTGGGCCGCTGCCGCGTCCCGGAGCCGCCCGATCAGCCGTGCGCTGTCCGGCACCACGACCTCGTTCCACAAGGCGCCGCCGCTGAGCCCGTTGCACCGCACATCGGCGAACCGGCGCCGCGTTTCCTGCGGCGACAGGACCCGGCCCGCTCCGAGATGGAGCTCTTCCGCCACACCGCGGTTCCGCCAGAAGGTCAGGCCGCCTTCGAGCGCGAAAGCCGCCCTGAGCGCCATCGGTCCGCGCTTGCCATGTCCGTAAAGCGGCATCAGGAACGGCATCGGCCGCACCAGATCCGGCGCGAATTGCAGGAACCAGCGCC
>JBNKWI010000137.1:0-8154 GCA_050299695.1 Paracoccaceae bacterium | reverse complement strand
ATCACCCGCGGGATCGCCGAGCCGCCGGCGATGATCATCTTGGGCTGGTGTTCGGAGGCCAGCGAAGCGATCTGGTCGTAGTCGATCTCCAGGTCCTGCCGCCGCACGCCGTACTGGATGGCGTTGAACCACTTCCCCGACTGGTTCGGCTTCGCGCCATGGGTCAGGTGGCCGCCGGCGTCGAGGCTCATGCCGAGGATCGTGTCGCCGGGCGTCGCCAGCGCCTGCATCACCCCCTGGTTCGCCTGGGAGCCGGAGTTCGGCTGCACGTTGGCGAAATCGCAGCCGAAGAGCGCCTTCGCCCGGTCGATCGCCAGCTCCTCGGCGATGTCCACATACTGGCAGCCGCCATAGTAGCGCCGGCCCGGATAGCCCTCGGCATACTTGTTGGTCATCACCGAGCCCTGGGCTTCCATCACCGCCGCCGACACGATGTTCTCCGACGCGATCAGCTCGATCTCGTCCCGCTGACGCCCAAGCTCCGCCCGGATCGCCCCGAAAACCTCCGCGTCCCGGCTCTCCAATCCTTCCGTGAAAAACCCGGCGTCCCGGTGCAGGATGGTCATCTTCGGCGCTCCCTCTGGTGTTTGTGGCGGTTCATAGACCGATTGCGCGAGGCGCGAAAGTGCCCGCGCGCTTGTGTTTCGGGGCGGGGCGGGCAAAGTCTCGGGAGAACCGGGCCTTGGGAGGAACCATGCGGCAGATCGAGAAGATCGCGTTCCGCGCGAGCGACAGCGAGATCGCCGCGGATGCGCGCCGCGCGCTGGTGGCGCGCTACGGCGATGCCGCGCCGGAAGAGGCCGACGTGATCGTGGCGCTGGGCGGCGACGGCTTCATGCTCGAGACGCTGCACGGCACCATGGCGCTGGGCCTGCCGGTCTATGGCATGAATTGCGGCACCATCGGTTTCCTGATGAACGAGTATTCCGAGGACGGGCTGATCGAGCGGCTCTCGGCGGCCGAGGAGGAGGTCATCAACCCGCTCGCCATGCGCGCCGAATGCGAGGACGGCGCGGTCCGCGAGGCGCTGGCGATCAACGAGGTCTCGCTGCTGCGTGCCGGTCCGCAGGCGGCCAAGCTGCGGATCAGCGTCGACGGCAAGATCCGGCTCGAGGAACTGGTTTGCGACGGGGCGCTGATCTCGACGCCTGCTGGGTCGACGGCCTACAATTACTCGGCGCACGGGCCGGTCCTGCCGATCGGCGCCGAGGTCCTCGCGCTCACGGCGGTCGCCGCGTTCCGGCCCCGGCGCTGGCGCGGCGCTCTGGTGCCCAAAAACGCAGTGGTCCGCTTCGACGTGCTAAACTCCGAGAAACGCCCGGTCATGGCCGACGCCGACGGGCGCTCCGTCCGGAACGTTGTCACGGTCGAGATCCGCAGCGAGCCCGAGGTGCAGCACCGGATCCTGTTCGACCCGGGCCACGGGCTGGAAGAACGGTTGATCCGCGAGCAGTTCGCCTGAGCGCAACTGGATTAATCCGCTGATAAGCACTCGTTCCTATGGTGCCGCCCGACCGGTATGGGAGCAGAAATGTTCGATAGGCAGGCCCAGACGTCGCACGCCGAGGGGACCAATGTGCTGACCGCGCTCGCGGAGAACAGCACGCGGCTTGGGTTCGACATCGTCGAGATCAGCGGCTTTCTCGATTCTCTCGACGCGGATTCGCGGTCGCAGGTCCTGGCGATCGGCAGTGCGCGGCAGGCGTCCGACCAGATCGTCGATGCCAGCGCGCGGGTGCGCGAACGCGCCGACGAGGTGGTGGAGGCGAGCGAGTCCGGCCTGCAGCTGGTGCTCGGTTCGGTGGACGATCTGCGCAGTTCCGGGGCGCGGGCGAAATCGGTCGCCGAATGGGTGCAGCGGCTGGAACGGCGCATGGCCGAGGTGGCGGACGTCCTGTCGGAAGTGCAGGAGAACAATCGAAATATCGGCCAGATCGCCAAGCAGGTGAACATCCTGGCGATCAACGCCAAGATCGAGGCCACGCGGGCGGGCGATGCGGGTCGGGGCTTCGCCATCGTCGCCGACGCGATCAACGAGCTCAGCCGAAAGACGGCCCAGGCGGGCGAGAAGATCGGGGCGGCGACCGAGACGCTTTCGGGCGCGGTGGCCAAGCTCCGCACCGAATCCGAGACCGTGTCCACCGAGGCGGGCCGCGTCCTGACGGAATCCGAGGGCACCGACGGGGCGCTCAGCAAGATCGCCGACGAGGTCAAGCGCAGCGCGGAGGCCGCGGGCGGCATCGCCGACGAGGTCGTGCGGATGGATCAGGCGCTGGGCACGTTCGGCGGGACCTTCGCGGGGCTCGAGGGCCAGGTGCGCCGGGTGACCGAGGACGTGACGACCGTGCGGGGGCGGGTCGAGAACCTCGTCGATCTGTCCGAAAGCATCGTCCAGGGCAGCGTCGAAGCGGGCGGCGCCGCCTCGGACGGGGCCTTCATCGAGAAGGTGCAGGATCTCGCCGCCCAGATCAGCGCGGCGTTCGAGGCGGGGATCGCCTCGGGCGAGATCTCCGAGGCCGAGCTCTTCACCCGCAGCTACCAGAAGATCCAGGGCAGCGACCCCGAGCAGGTGATGGCGCCCTTCACCCGCTTCACCGACCGGGTGCTGCCGCCGATCCAGGAGGCAGCGCTCGAATTCGCGCCCTCGGTGGTGTTCTGCGCGGCGGTCGACACCAATGGCTACCTGCCAACCCACAACAAGAAATTCTCGCGCCCTCAGGGCAACGATCCGGTCTGGAACGCCGCGAATTGCCGCAACCGGCGGATCTTCGACGACCGGGTCGGGCTCAAGGCAGGCCGCAACGAAAAGAGTTTCCTGATGCAGATCTACCGCCGCGACATGGGCGGCGGAAATTTCGTGCTGATGAAGGATCTCTCGGCGCCGATCTTCGTGCGCGGCCGCCACTGGGGCGGTGTGCGCTTCGCCTTCAAGGTCTGAGACGCCGCCTCATTCCTTGCCGAAGCGGATATGCACAGACCGCGCGCCCGGGAAGAGCTGGGCCCGCATCGCGTCCGGGATCTCGAACTCGCTCGGCCCGGCGCTGCCCGAACGGATCGACACGATCTTCGCCCCCACCTTGCGCGGATCCTCGAGGATCGCGGTCGGCAGCGCCACCCGGTTGATCCCGGCCGAGAGCGGGGTCGGCACCACATAGGTCAGGGTCCGGCCCTGCCGCCGCACCGCGCGGGGCAGGTGATCGGCCGTCGCGCCCCGCTCGGCGCCCGGCTCGCAGTCGAGCGTCGCCTGGCAGCGCGTCACGACGTCGGCGGAGAATTCCACCACCCGCGGCGCCTGCGGCCGCTCGGCCCGGGCCGGCGACACCCGCGTCGGCCGCACCGGTGCCGGGCCCGGCACGGTCGCGGGGCCATCGGCCAGGAGAAGGTCGTAGGCCGCCCGTGCTGTGGCAAAGGCGTCGAGCGCCCCGCCATTGCGGTCGGGATGGGTGCGGAACGCCACCCGTTTCCACGCCGCCCGGATCTCGTCGGGCGCGGGGTGCCCCCCCAGCCCCAACGCCGCCATCGCGGCAGACCTCGCCTGCGCCTTTTCGATCGGAGACATCGCTACCCTACCCGGTACCCACTCGTAACAACCGCCTCCGAGACTGCGCGCCCGGGCGGCGAAAGTCCAAATCCGCACCTCCGGGCACCCGGATTGGCCCCGCCGCACAGGACAATGCCGGGGAGCACCCGGCAATTGCCGAAGGAACGGTGCCGAAACGGGGCAAAGCTTCGACTTGCGCCCCATTTTCGCCCGGTGTCTGTTCGCAGGCGCGCCGAGAACGAAGGGCAGAGCAAATGAAATCACTTGGAACGGCGTGCATCTTGGCGTTGGGCACGGTTGCTGCCGCGCAGGCCGCGGAGCGGGTCCCCATTCGCCGGCTGCTCGAGGAGACCGCCGGAAGGCCCTATGAATGCGTCGACTACGACCGGCGCACCGACAGCTGCGAAACCGTCGCGAAGCTCGACCTGGACGGCGACCGCATCCACTACGATATCCGGACGCGAACCCATTGGCGGCCGGCCCCGGGACGGAACGGCGGGGAGTTGATCCTCCGCGTCACCTCCGTCATTCGCGGCGACCGCTATTGCACGGATCTCCGGAAGGCCGAGATCACTGTTGCCGGACAGGTCCGCAAATCGGACTCCGCGGCCATCGTGGCGTTTCACCGGGACGCGCTGAATTCCGTTGGCCGCAACTGCACGTCCTATATCCGCAACGGCGATCACTATGTGAGCCTCGGGGAAACGCCCGAGGGAAAGCGCCTTCCCGACAGCACGGACGATGTCTGGTTCTTCGCCGAGCCCAAGAGGATCCGGCGCCGCTAACCACTCCCCGCCCGAACAGCGCCGGAGGCGCCGGGCGAGCGCCTGCCCGTCGTCGCACCGGAGGTGCGCCACCAAAGCTGGCACGCCTTCGGCGTGACGGGCTGGCGCTTCTTCACCGTCCCGCGCCGAACAATCGTACAGCGGGGCCGCGCCATAAACCGGCCCGCTCAATCGTAGCTGCGCCACCCCACGGGCTGGCGCTCGCCCGGCTTGCGCTTGCTGTAACGAGGGTGCCGGGGCTCGCGGCGACAGTTTTCGCCGGAAAAAATCCGGGGTCGCCAAGCCTCATCCCGCCTAGGCAGATCGACTCAACCCTTCGCGTAGCCCATCCCCTGGAGCGCGCCGCGGATCTCGTCGAGGATCGCCGGGTCATCGATGGTCGCGGGCGTCTTGAACGCCTCGCCATCGGCGATCTTCACCATGGTCGCGCGCAGGATCTTGCCCGAGCGGGTCTTGGGCAGCCGGTCCACCACCGTCGCGAGCTTGAACGCCGCCACCGGCCCGATCTTGTCGCGCACCAGCCTGACCACCTCGCCGACGATCTCGCCATGGTCGCGGGTCGTGCCCGCGTTGAGGCAGAGGAAGCCGAGCGGCAGCTGGCCCTTCAGCGCATCCGCGACCCCGATCACCGCACATTCGGCGACGTCGGGATGCGAGGCCAGCACCTCCTCCATCGCGCCGGTCGAGAGCCGGTGGCCCGCCACGTTGATGACGTCGTCGGTGCGGGCCATGATGTAGAGATAGCCGTCCTCGTCGATATAGCCCGCGTCGCCGGTCTCGTAATAGCCGGGGAAATGCTCGAGATAGCTCTTGAGGAACCGCGCCTCCGCGTTCCACAGCGTCGGCAGCGTGCCCGGCGGCAGCGGCAGCTTCACCGCGATGGCGCCCAGCGTGCCCGCCGGCACCGGATGGCCCGCCTCGTCGAGGATCCGCACGTCCCAGCCGGGCATCGGCACCGAGGGTGAGCCGATCTTCACCGGCAACGCCTCGATGCCGAGGGGGTTCGCCGCGATGGCATAGCCGGTTTCGGTCTGCCACCAATGGTCGATCACCGGCACCCTGAGCTTGTCCAGCGCCCATTGAATCGTGTCCGGATCGGCCCGCTCGCCCGCCAGGAACAGCGCCTTGAGCGACGACGTGTCGTAGTTCTCCAGAAGCGCCGCCCTCGGATCCTCGCGCTTGATCGCGCGGAAGGCGGTGGGCGCGGTGAACAGGACGCGCACCCCGTGCTCCTCGATCACCCGCCAGAAGGTGCCCGCATCCGGGGTGCCGACCGGCTTGCCCTCGAAGACCACGGTGGTGCAGCCGTAGACCAGCGGCGCATAGCAGATATAGCTGTGCCCCACGACCCAGCCCACATCCGAGGCCGCCCAGTACACGTCGCCCGGCTCGACATCGTAGACGTTCCGCATCGTCCAGTTCAGCGCCACGAGATGCCCGGCCGTCGGCCGCACCACGCCCTTGGGCTGCCCGGTGGTGCCGGAGGTGTAGAGGATATAGGCCGGGTGGCTGCCCTCGACCGGCACGCATTCCGCCGGTTCGACCCCGTACTGGAAACCGTGCCAGTTGAAATCGCGCCCCTCGATCAGCTGCGCCACCTCCTGCTCGCGCTGGAAGATCACGCAGAACTCGGGCTTGTGCGTCGCCATGTCGATGGCGCCGTCGAGCAGGGGCTTGTAGTGGACCGTCCGGCCCGGCTCGATCCCGCAGGACGCGGCGATCATGCATTTCGGCTTGGCGTCGTCGATCCGCACCGCCAGCTCGTTCGCCGCGAAGCCGCCGAACACCACCGAATGGATCGCGCCGATCCGCGCGCAGGCCAGCATCGCCTCCAGCGCTTCGGGGATCATCGGCATGTAGATGATCACCGTGTCGCCCTTCCCGACGCCCTTCGCCCGCAAAGCGCCCGCCAGCGAAGCGACGCGATTGCGCAGCTCGTAATAGCTGATCTCGCGCTTCGAGCCGGTGACCGGGCTGTCCCAGATGATCGCGGTCTGGTGCCCTCGCCCGGCCTCCACATGGCGGTCGACCGCGTTCCAGCAGGTGTTCACCAGCCCGTCCGAGAACCACTCGTAGAGCGGCGCCCGCGCGTCGAAGAGCGCCCTGGACGGCATCCGCTCCCAGTCGATCTCGCGCGCGGCCTCCATCCAGAACCCCTCCGGGTTCGCAAGGCTCGCTGCGTAGACGTCTTTGTAGGCCATGAACTCCTCCCTCGCTTGTGCCAGTTAGGGCCAGCGGGTTGAGTTCGGCAAGATCGCCGTCTGTGCCAGAGGGTCGCTGTTTGCGCTAAATTTCGGCGCCGCTCCCTCGCACCGAATCACTTTCTGCAACTAAGGCGAGATTCTGCTTGCGTTGTTGCATTTTTGGCATATTTGAAGGGCAAGGCAGCGTGCAACTCGCGCGGCCCCTGTTCAAAGGTCGACGCCTTCGGGCGAACACAGCCGAAGCCTTCGAGGCCCGGTACCCAGCCGGCCAATAAGGACCAGAAGCGCCGCGCCGTCAGTCCCCGCTGGCGGCGCGGTCTTTTTCGGGCCTACCCGTAATGCGCTACCGGCGTCCCCGCCAGCGCCGACATGTTGAGAAGCCCCCGCGCGGTGATCGACGGCGTCACGATATGCGCCCGGTTGCCCATCCCCATTAGGATCGGCCCGACCTCGAGCCCCTGGGCCTTCATCTTCAGGATGTTCCGCACCGCCGAGGCCGCATCGGTATTCGCGAAGATCAGCGTGTTCGCCGGGCCCTGCATCCGCGAATTCGGGAAGATCCGGTCGCGCAGCGCCACGTCGAGCGCCGCATCGGCATGCATCTCGCCCTCGTACTCGAAATCCCGCGGCTCGGAATCCAGAATCGCCAGCGCGCCGCGCATCCGCTTGCCACTGTCCACCTCGAGATTGCCGAACTGCGAATGCGAGCACAGCGCGATCTTCGGCTCCAGCCCGAAGCGCCGCACATGGCGCGCCGCGGCGATCGTCGTCCCGGCGATCTGCTCGGGCGTCGGCTGCGCGTTCACCTGGGTGTCGGCCACGAACAGGGGGCCGTCCTGGAGGATCATCAGGCTCAGCGCGCCGGCCGGGTTCAGATCCGGGGTCCGGAGCACGTTGCAGATATAGTTCAGGTGCCAGAGATACTGCCCGAACGTGCCGCAGATCAGGCTGTCGGCATCGCCCCTGTGCACCATCACCGCGCCGATCGCCGTCGTGTTGGTCCGCAGGATCGCGCGGGCGAGGTCGGGCGTGACCCCCTTGCGCTGCATCAGCTCGTGATAGGTCGACCAGTAGTCGCGATAGCGCGGGTCGTTCTCCGGGTTCACCACCTGGAAGTCCCGGCCGGGCCGGATCGTCAGGCCGAGCCGCTCGCAGCGCGCCTCGACCACATCGGGACGGCCGATCAGGATCGGGCTGTCGGTCATCTCCTCGAGGATCGCATTGGCGGTCTGCAGCACGCGGTCGTCCTCGCCCTCGGCGAAGACCAGCGTGCGCCGCGCGGTGGCGGCGGCCTCGAAGACCGGCCGCATGAGCAGCGCTGAGCGGAACACCGAGCCGTCGAGCTTGCGCTTGTATTCGCCCATGTCGGTGATCGGCCGGGTCGCCACGCCGGTCTCCATCGCCGCCTTCGCCACGGCGGTCGCCACCACGCCCATCAGCCGCGGGTCGAAGGGTTTGGGGATCAGGTAATCCGCGCCGAAGGTCATCTTCTCGCCGTGATAGGCCGCCGCGGCCTCGGCGCTCGTGGTGGCCCGGGCCAGGGCTGCGATGCCCTCGATGCAGGCAAGCTCCATCTCGTCGTTGATCGCCGTGGCGCCCGCATCCAGCGCACCCCGGAAGATGA
>JBNKWI010000136.1:0-8177 GCA_050299695.1 Paracoccaceae bacterium | reverse complement strand
CAGGCCGCGCCCAGCGTGCGGCTCGACTGACGCGATGCTCGGCTACATCTTCATCGACACGCCCGGCGCCGCCGACAGGCTCCTCACCACCATTGCCGAGCGGCTGATGGAAGAGGGATGGCCGCTCGCCGGGGCGGTGCAGGCCAACCCGGACGGTGCCAGCGGCGGCAAATGCCACATGGATCTCCACGTGCTCGCCTCGGGCGACGTGATCCGCATCAGCCAGGACCTCGGCGCGCTGGCCAGGGGCTGCCGCCTCGACCCCGCCGGCCTCGCCTCCGCCGTCGGCCTCGCCGAAGCCGCGCTCGACCGCGCCCCGCGTCTTGTCGTGGTGAACAAGTTCGGCAAGCAGGAAGTGGACGGCGGCGGGTTCCGCCCGCTGATCGGCCGCGCGCTTTCCGACGGCATCCCCGTCCTGACCGCCGTCGGCCCGGTGAACCTGCCGGGTTTCCTCGCCTTCGCCGGCGAATTCGCCGAACAGGTCCCCGCCGATCTCCACGGCGCATTGGCATGGGCACGCGGCATCGCGCCCGACCGCGCCGCCGCGGAATAGACTCGCCCCGGATCTTGCGGCTTCGTCGGCACCGGTGTGCGGGATCGCACGATCCGGGTCGCCCGATGCGGCCCTCCCGACCCATCCTCGTCCCGTAGATCACAACGGACAGGATCCATGGAACTCGCGAACAAGACCATCATCGTCACCGGCGCCTCGAGCGGCATCGGGGCCGCCGCCGCCACGCTCTTCGCCCGCGAAGGCGCCAATGTCGTGCTCGGCGCGAGACGCGGCCGCAACCTCGCCGAGGTGGCCGAACGGGCCGGCGGACAGACCGCCTATCTCGCCGGCGACGTGACCGACCCGGACTACGCCGCCGCTCTGGTGGCGCTGTCGCGGGACAGGTTCGGCCGGCTCGACGGAGCCTTCAACAACGCCGGGACCGTCGGCGAGATGGGGCTGGTCCCGGATACGGATCTCGCAACCTGGACCGAGGTCGTCGAGACCAATCTCACCAGCGCCTTCCTTTCCGCGAAGGCCCAGGTGCCTGCCCTGCGGGAAAGCGGTGGCGGGGCGCTGGTCTTCACCTCCTCCTTCGTCGGCTACAGCAATGCGGGCCTCCCGGGCATGGCCGCCTATGCTGCTGCGAAAGCCGGGCTGATCGGCCTCACGCAATCGCTTGCCCAGGACCATGCCGCGGAGGGCATCCGCGTCAACGCGCTCCTCCCGGGCGGCAGCAGAACGGCGATGGCCGGCGACGACCCCGACGCCCGTGCCTACATCGCCGGGCTCCACCCGATGAAGCGCATGGCCGAGCCCGAGGAAATCGCCCAGGCCGCGCTGTTCCTGCTCTCCGACCGCGCAAGCTTTGTCACAGGCAGCCCGCTCCTCGCCGATGGCGGGGTCTCGGTCCGGCTCGCCTGACCGGGGCCGCGCGATCGCTCTGCGGCGAGATGGCCGGTCCCGGGGACCTATTCCGCGGCGTCTTCGGGGCCGATCCAGGCAAAGGGGTTGTGCGCGATCTCCCAGAGATGCCCGTCGGGGTCGCTGAAATAGGCGTGATAGCCGCCCCAGTTGGCGCGAGAGGGTGGCTTCACCAGCGTGGCGCCAGCGGCGACAGCCGCCTCCGCAACTTGTTCGACCTCCGCTTCGGTCCGGACGTTGTGGGCCAGGTTGAAGCCGGCATAGCCGCTTCCCTCGGCAGGCACGCCTGCATCGCGCGCCAGCGCCTTACGCTCGGAAAGTCCGAGCCAGGTTCCGTTCAGGTTGAAGAACACGACGCCAGGCGGAGAGTCGAGGCGCGGAAGGCCCAGTCCGGTTTCGTAGAACTCCCGGGACCGGTCCAGATCTGCGACCCCGAGCGCGACCATGCTGATCCGTGGTTTCATCCGTCACTCCCCGACTGTGCTGCGGGTGAGAACATAAAGTGAACATACGACCGCGTCAATCCGATCGGCCGCGGCATCGGACCGGCCTCGTCACCGCGCGAGCAACGGGGCCTGTCAGATCCCGCCGGCCCGGACCGCCACACTCTCGTCGAGTTCACCGATCTCCTCGGGTGCGAAGGGGCAGGCGACCATCCGGTCACCCTCGCTCCTGACCTCGGGCACCACCTCCGCGCAGGAGGGGCGCGCGACCGGACAGCGGGTCCGGAACACGCAGCCGGAGGGCGGCGCTAGTGGCGAGGGCAGCTCGCCCGTCAGCGCCGCTTTCGCCCGGCTGCGCTCCACCGCCGGATCGGGCACCGGCACCGAGGCGATCAAGGCCGTGGTATAGGGATGCCAGGGCTCGGCGATCAGCCGCTTGCCCGCGGCCTCCTCGACGAGGCGCCCGAGATACATCACCGCGATCCGGTCCGAGACATGGCGCACCACGCTCAGATCGTGCGCGATGAAGATGATCGACAGGCCGAACGCCCCCTGGATCTCCTTCAGGAGATTGATCACCTGCGCCTGCACCGACACATCGAGCGCCGACACGGGCTCGTCGCAGATCAGAAGCTTCGGCCGCAGGATCAGCGCCCGCGCGATGCCGATCCGCTGGCACTGGCCGCCCGAGAACTCGTGCGGATAGCGGTTGATCAGGTTCGGCAGGAGCCCGACCTGCGCCATGATCTCCTGCACCCGGGCCCGCGCCTCGTCGCGCGAGACTTCCGGGTGATGCGTCCGCAAGGGCTCGGCGATGATCTGCCCCACGGTCATGCGCGGGTTCAGCGCCGCCAGCGGGTCCTGGAACACCATCTGCACGTCCTTCGCGTGCGCCCGCCGCGCTTCGCCCGACAGCCCGGTGACGTCGCGGCCCTGCCAGATCACCTTGCCGCCGGTGGGCGGGATCGTCCCCAGGATCGCCCGCGCCAGCGTCGACTTGCCCGAGCCGGATTCGCCCACGATGCCCAGCGTCTCGCCCTCGCGCAGGGTCAGCGACACCCCCGCCACGGCGCGCAGGAGGCGCGGCGGCGTCCAGGGCCAGTCGCCCTTGCCGCGGATCGGAAAGGTCACCTCGACGCCGCGGGTCTCCAGAAGCAGGCTCATGCCACCGCCTCCGGATCGGCGTGACAGGCCCGCCGCCGCCCATCGAACGCCGCGAGCGCCGGCGTCTCGCGTTCGCAGATCTCGGTGCTCAGGCTGCAGCGCGGATGGAACGGGCAGCCCGCCGGCATCCCCAGCATGTTCGGCGGCTCGCCGTCGATGGTCGGGAGCACCTCGTGGTCCTCGTCGAGCCGCGGAATCGCCTTCAGAAGCCCCAGCGTGTACGGATGCGAGGGCCGGGCAAAGACCGCCTCGGTCGGCCCTTCCTCCATGATCCGCCCGCCATACATGACAAGCGTCCGCTCGCAGGCGCCGGCGACGATGCCGAGATCGTGGGTGATCAGGATCATCGCCATTCCGAACTCCTCGCGCAGGTCCGAGAGGAGCACCATGATCTGGTTCTGGACGGTCACGTCGAGCGCCGTCGTGGGTTCGTCGGCGATCAGGAGCGCCGGGCGGCAGAGGAGCGCCATGGCGATCATGATCCGCTGCCGCATCCCGCCCGAGAACTCGTGCGGGTAGTTGTCGACCCGGTTCCGAGCATCCGGGATCCGCACCGCGTCGAGCATCTGGGCCGCTTCGTTCCAGGCCGCCTTCCGGGAGATGCCCTTGTGCAGCATCAGGACCTCGGTCATCTGGTCGGACACCCGCAGATAGGGGTTCAGCGAGGTCATCGGGTCCTGGAAGATCATCGCGATCTTCTCGGCCCGGATCGAATTCAGCTGCGCGTCGGGGAGGTTCAGGATCTCCTGCCCCTCGAACGCGACATTGCCCGTCGCCCGGCCGTTCCGCGCCAGAAGCCCCATGATCGCGAAGGCGGTCTGGCTTTTGCCCGAGCCGGACTCGCCCACGATGGCAAGGGTTTCCTTCGGCTCGAGCCCGAAGGTGACGCCGTTCACCGCGTTGACCGTACCGTCGCCGGTCTGGAAGGCGACGTTGAGATCGCTGACGGAAAGAAGTGACGTCATATTCACCGGTCCTTCGGGTCCAGCGCGTCGCGCAGCCCGTCGCCCACGAAGAAGAAGGCGAAGAGGGTCACGACGAAGAAGAAGAGCGGGAAAAGGAGCTGCCAGATCGTGCCGTACTGCATCGTCCCCGTCCCGTCGCTGATCAGCGCGCCCCAGGAGGTGTTCGGCTCCTGCACGCCGAGCCCGAGAAACGAGACGAAGCTTTCGTAGATGATCATCTCCGGCACCAGGATCGTCGCGTAGACCACGACGACGCCCAGGAGATTGGGCACGATATGGCGCAGGATGATCGTCAGGGGCTTCACGCCCGTGGCCACCGCGGCCTCGACGAATTCCTTGTTCTTGAGCGACAGGGTCTGCCCGCGGGCGATCCGCGCCATGTCGAGCCAAGAGATCAGTCCGATGCCCAGAAACAGCATGAAGATCGAACGGCCGAACACCATCAGGAGGAGGATCAGCACGAACATGTACGGGATGGATTTCAGGATATCGACGATCCGCATCATCGCGTTGTCGACGCGCCCGCCGACATAGCCCGAGGTGGCGCCGTAAAGCGTTCCCACGACGACCGCCACCAGGGCGCCGACGATGCCCACCATGAGCGAGATCCGCGTGCCCTGAACGACGCGGGCGTAGAGGTCGCGCGCCTGTTCGTCCAGCCCGAACCAGTGGCCGTTGGTGAGCGACGGCGCGCCCTGTTCCTTGACCTGCCCGAGCAGCCCGAAATCGACATAGTCCGGCGGCGAGATCGCCAGAAACTGCCCGAACGCCGCGAACAGGCCGACGAGGCTCAGCACGACGAGGCTCGCGGTGGCGGCGCGGTTGCGGAAGAACCGCGCGCGCGCGTCCTGCCAGAGCGAGCGGCCCGCGACCGGGGCGGCGTCGAGCCCGAGGGGTTTCTTTCCCAGTGCCAGCGCCATGTCAGTACCGGATCCTTGGGTCGATCCAGGCATAGAGCAGATCGACGACGAGGTTGAACACCACCGTCAGCGTGCCAAGGAGCACGGTGAGCCCCAGCATCAACCCGTAATCGCGGCTGAGCGCGGCATTGACGAAGAAGAGCCCGATCCCGCCGGTCGAGAAGATCAGGTCGACCACCACCGAGCCGGTGATCATCCCCACGAAGGCCGGGCCGAGATAGGACAAGACCGGCATCAGCGCCGGTTTCAGCGCGTGGTACATGACCACGCGGCGCATCGGCAGGCCCTTGGCCCGCGCGGTGCGGATGAAGTTCGAATTCAGCGTCTCCAGCATCGACGCCCGGGTGATCCGCGCGATCGAAGCCATGAACGAGGTCGAGAGCGCGATGACCGGCATGATGATGTACTGCCATTGCCCGCCCTGCCAGCCGCCGCCCGGCAGCCATCCGAGCCAGAGCGTGAAGACCAGGATCAGGATCGGCCCCATCACGAAATTCGGCAGCACCTGCGCGCCGATGGTGACGCCCACCGCCGCGTAGTCGAGCCAGGAGTTCTGCCGCACCGCCGCGGCGACGCCGAGGCTCACGCCCACCAGCACCGCCACCACGAAGGCGACCCCGCCATAGATCAGTGTCACCGGAAAGCCCTGCGCGATCAGGTCGTTCACCGTCCGGTCCTTGAGCCGGTAGGACACGCCGAAATCGCCATGGGCGACGATGTTCCAGACATAGATCCCCATCCGCTGGATCAGCGGCCGGTCGAGCCCGTACTTGGCCTCGAGATTGGCCAGCACGGCCGCCGGCACGCCGCGTTCCGTGGCGAAAGGCGAGCCCGGCGCGGCCTCCATCAGGAGGAAGGTGATCGCGACCAGGATCAGGAGCGTCGGAATCGCGATCGCGATGCGGCGAAGTGTGTAGTTGAGCACGGCTTGCCCCCCGTATGAGCGGGGCGTGCCGGATCCGGCACGCCCCCTCCGTCACCTATTCGGCGACGCGGTAGAGGTCTTTCGCGTACCAGTTCTGCTCGACATTGTCATAGGGCCAGCCCTTGACGTCCGCAGAAAGGAGGAACGCGTTCGCATAGTGGTAGATCGGGATGATCGCCATCTCGTCCGCCAGGATCTGCTCGACTTCGGTATAGGCCGCCTGCGGATCCATCGAGGTTTTCGACGCCGCCATCAGCTCGTCGACGCGGGCGTTCGAATACTTGCCGTCGTTCGAGCCGTGGGTCGTGGTGACCAGATCGAGGAAGGTCGACGCCTCGTTATAGTCGCCGCACCAGGCCGAACGCGCCACGTCGAAATTCCCTTCCTTGCGGACTTCGAGATAGGTCTGCCACTCCATGTTCTCCATGGTGACGTTGATGCCGAGCTTCTGCTTCCACATCTGCGCCAGCACCGTGGCGATCGCCTTGTGCGCTTCCGAGGTGTTGTAGATCAGCTTGAGCTCGAGCGGCTGGCCGCCCTCGCCATAGCCGGCCTCGGCCATCAGCTCCTTGGCCTTGGCGTCGCGCTCCGCCTGGGTCCAGGTGCCGTAGTCGATCGTCGGCATCTCGAAACCGGCGGTCTTTTCATGGGCGAAGTTGTAGGCCGCCGTCTGGCCGCCCTTCAGCACCTGATCCACGATGATGTCGCGGTCGACCGCGTAGGACAGCGCCTTCCGGACCCGCACATCGCTCAGCGCCGGATTCGCGCTGTCGCGGAAGTTGATCGCGTAATAGTAGGAGCAGAGCCGCGGCACCGAATGCGCCTGGTCCGGCATCTCGGCCAGAAGCGCCGGATACTGGCCCGCCGGCAGAGGCTCGTCATAGTCCATCTCGCCGGCCTTGTAGCGGGTCAGCGCGGTGTTGTCGTCGTTGATGACGATGCCGGTCACCTTCTCGATGATCGTCTTGTCGGCGTTCCAGTAGGTGTCCGACTTGACCCGGGTGCTGTACTCGTTCGGCACCATCTCGGTCAGCTTGTAGGCGCCGTTCGAGACGATGTGCTCGGGCTTGGTCCACTCGGTGCCGTATTCCTCGACCACCTTCTGCGGGACCGGCGCGAAGGTCGCGTAGGTGGTCATCGCCGGGAAGTAGGGCAGGGGCGTCTCCAGCGTCACCTCGAGCGTGTGGTCGTCCACCGCCTTGACGCCCAGCGTTTCGGGATCCGCCTCTCCGGCCACGATCTTCGCGGCGTTGACGATCTGCGAGAGCTCCACATACCACGAATAGGGCGAGGCGGTCTTGGGATCGGCCGCGCGGCGCCAGGCGAAGACGAAATCGCTCGCGGTCACCGGGTCGCCGTTCGACCATTTCGCCTCGGGGCGCAGCTTGAACACCCAGGTCTTGTTGCCGTCGGGCGAAGACCACTCGGTTGCGACACCGGGCACAAGATTGCCCTGGGCGTCCTGGATGATGAGGCCCTCGAAGATGTCGCGAATGACCTTGTGGCCCTCGGTTTCCTCGTTGAGTCCCGGGTCGATGGTGGGGAACTGGTCCATCAGCCGGTAGGTGAAGGTCTGGTTGTCGGACAAGGGTTCGCCCGTCACAGGATGCGTCCCGGCCGCGAGCAACGGCGTCGCGGCAAATAGGAGCGCTGCCGCCGAGGAAGCGAACAAGTGTTTCATCTTCATGGAAAACTCCCTGATGTGATTGCCCCCGGGTCCCGGCCCGGCGTGGGGTCGTGGTCTTTTGGCCACGCGAATGGCGCTATTGTCTGCCCTTTGCGCCCAATGGCAAGGGGGGAAGCGCGCGTTTGACGCAGCGGCAGGAGCGGGGAATTGCACGTGGTGAACTATTCACCTCCGCATCCTCCCGCGTCGTGCCGGCGCCGGACCGTCCCGGGTCGCCCGTCGATCGAGAGGCGAGGGTCGTTCCGCGCCTGCCGCGAGATCACCTTGCCCTTGGCGATCACGGCAAGCCGGTCGGGCCGGAGCCGGAGCGCCTCCTCCGGATCGCCCGCGTCGAGCACCACGAGCGAGGCGGTGCAGCCGGGCTCCAGGCCGTAGCCCTCGAGATTCAGGATCTTCGCGTTCTCGGTCGTCACCATGTCGAAGCTGGCGCGCATCTCGTCCGGATGCGTCATCTGCGCCACATGGAGCCCCATGAAGGCCACATCCAGCATGTCCGCCGTCCCCAGCGAATACCACGGGTCGCGCACGCAATCCTGCCCCCAGCCCACGGTGATGCCCTGGGCGCGCATCTCCTTCACCCGCGTCGGTAGCGGAAACCGGCCGCGCTTTCGCCGGCGCGGGGGCGCGGATAGCCCGGATGGATCACCGAGACCTGC
>JBNKWI010000135.1:0-8447 GCA_050299695.1 Paracoccaceae bacterium | reverse complement strand
GAGGTCGTTCAGGAAGCCCGTGTCATGGGTCGACCAGGCGAGATGCTCGGAGAAGCTCGCGGGGTTCAGCCAGCCGACGGGCATGTCGTAATATTCCTCGACCGCCAGCGAGGCGATCTGCGCCCGTTCCAGCCGGTTCAGGAGGTAGTCCTGCCGGAACCGCGCGATGGAGGGCACGAAGATCAGCACTTCGGCCAGCATGACGAAGATGATCGTCAGGAGCAGGAAGCGGCCGGAAAGCGTGTTCAGGAACATGGGCGTCCGCTCAGGTCTCTCAGGGCAGGAACCGCTGGACGAGCCCGACGACCTGCTTGACCCTCGGGTTATCAAAGAGTTTCGGGGAGAAATAGGCCCCTGCCGCACGCTTCGAGATTTCGCCCAGCGTCGGATAGGGCGCGACCATGCCGGCAATGGCCGACATCTTGAGGCGGTTGGCGAGCGCCAGCGCCCAGATGCCGATCAATTCGCCCGCCTGCACGCCCACGATGGTGGCGCCCACGGGCCGGCCCTTCACCACCATAACCTTGGCGAAACCGGCGGTCCTGCACTCGGCGATGGCGCGGTCGTTCTCGGCATAGTCGAAGCGGGCGATTGTCAACGCGGGCCCGTGCTTCGCGCGGGCCTCGGCCTCGGTGAGGCCGATCTGGGCCAGTTCGGGATCGGTATAGGTCACCCAGGGGATATGGTCGGTCCGGGCCTTCGCGGGAAGGCCGAACAGCGCTGAGCGGATGACGATCCCGGCATGGTAGCCCGCCACATGGGTGAACTGGAGCCCGCCCGCCGCATCGCCCACCGCGTAGACCCGGCGATTCGACACCGAGCGGAGCCCGGCATCGACCTTGATCGCGCGATCATGCGCAACGCCCGCCCGGTCGAGGTCGAGCCGGTCGAGATTGACCTTGCGGCCCACCGCCATGAGGAGGTGCGAGCCGGTGTAGCTGCCGGCCTCGGTCTCGACCGTGATGCGGTCCGCGCTCCCGGTGACCCGGGTGACCGGCGCGCCCTCGACGATCTCCACACCCTCGGCGCGGAGCGTGGCAAGGACGAGCGCGGCGGCCTCGGGATCGTCCTTGCCGAGCGCCTTCATCCCCTCGATCACCGTCACCTTCGACCCGAGCCGAACATGGGCCTGTGCCATCTCCATGCCGATCGGTCCGCCGCCGACGATCAAGAGGTGCTCCGGCCGCTCGCGCAACTCGAAGATCGTCTCGTTGGTGTGGACCTCCACCGCGTCGAGCCCCGGGATCGGCGGCACGAACGGCGACGAACCGGTGGCGATCACGAAGCGCCGCGCGGCGATCAGCGTGTCGCCCGCCTGCAGCTCGGTCTCCGAGACGAAGCGCCCCCAATCGCGGATCACCCGGACGCCGAGCCCTTCGAACCGCTCCTGGCTGTCCACCGGCGCGATGGAAGCGATCACCCGCGCCACATGGTCCTTGGCGGCGGCGTAGTCGATCTCCGGCACCACCGGCGCCACGCCGAACCCCGCCCCGCCCCGCATCGCCTGGGCGCGTTTTGCGGCCGCGATCAGCGCCTTCGACGGCACGCAGCCGTAGTTCAGGCAATCGCCGCCCATCCTGTGGCCCTCGACCAGCACCACCGAGGCGCCCATCTGCGCCGCCCCCGCCGCCACCGAGAGCCCGCCCGAGCCGGCGCCGATGACGCAGAGATCCGCCTTGATCCGCTCCATCAGAACGCCTTCCTGCCGCGCAGCGCCCTGAGCGCGATGGGGAGCGCGGCGAGCGCGCAGAGCCCGAGGATCGGCAAGAGGATCCGCGGCTCGAAGATCACGCCCAGGTCGGGGCTCTCGCCCCGGGCAAAGACCTCGCCCAGCCCCGCGCCGACCGAGGTATAGACCAGCGCGCCGGGGATGATCCCGAGGAAGGTCGTGACCACGAAGCGGCAAAGCGGCACGCCCACCAGCGCTGGCACCAGATTCGCCACGAAGAACGGCACCGCCGGGACGAGGCGGATCAGGAACAGCATCTCCCACTGGTTCGCGTCGATCCCTTCCTTGATCCGCTTCACCCGCCCGTCCGAGGCGTCCATCCGCGCGGCGAGCCGTTCCCCGGCGCCCCGGCGCGCGGCGAGGAAGATCAGCGTCGCGCCAGTGGTGGCGGCGATCACGTTGAACAGCGCGCCCGGGAAGGTCGCGAACAGGAACCCGCCCGTGAGCGTCGCCACGGTGGCGCCCGGGAGCGAGAAGGCGACGATCGCCACATAGACCGCGAGAAAGGCGAGCAGCGTCGCGAGATAATGCGCGTCGCGGAAGGCGAGGAGCGTGTCGCGATGCGCCGCCAGCGCCTCGAAGCTCAGCATGTCGCGGAGCGTGAACGCACCGAGGAGCGCCACCGCGAGAATCGCGAGGAGCGGCAGGGCGCGCAGGGATCCGCTTCGGGGCGGGCTTTGGGAAATCTCGGTCATCGGCCGCTTCCTTGTCATGGTCAGGTTGTGGCACAAGATCGGCGCGGAACCGAGACGGCGGAGATCCGATCACGCCGCCTTGATGCGCGGTGAGGAAAAGCGGTCCTTCCTTTCAGGGAGCTGCGCGGGCTGTAACATTGCCGCCCTGCCCCCGGGCGCGAAATGTTGCAGTTTCTGCGCGCCCTTTCCGTTGACTTGCTCCCGATCAGCCACTAGAGACCGGGCTCTCGAACATGATGGGCTCGAATCCGGCGGATTGGAGCGACCGACGGAGACCGATGCGATGAAACGCACCTTTCAACCTTCGAACCTCGTGCGCAAGCGGCGCCATGGGTTCCGCGCGCGCATGGCCACCAAGGCCGGCCGCATGATCATCAACGCCCGCCGCGCCCGCGGCCGGAAGAAGCTGACGGCCTGACCGCCGACAGTCTTGCGGACATGACACCGCCGGGAGCGACAGGGGCAGGCGAGAACGCCGGAGCCGCTGAACCGCCCCCGGCGGTGTCCGTTTGTCCGGACATCCTGAAGAAGCGCGCCGATTTCCTGGCCGCGGCGCGGGGGCGCCGGCAGGCGATGCCGGGCTTCGTCCTGCAGGGCCGGGCGCGGGGCGACGGCAGCGCGGCGATCCGGGTGGGGTTCACCTGTTCCAAGAAGGTCGGCAATGCGGTGGCCCGGAACCGGGCCAAGCGGCGCCTGCGCGAGATCGCGCGGCTGGGGTTGCCGGGCGGCGGCCAGGCGGGCTGGGACTACGTGCTGATCGGGCGCAACACGGCGACGGCCGCCCTGCCCTTCGAGGTGCTGCGCGCCGATCTCGCTCGGGCATTGCAGCGGCTCCACGGGGCCGGGGCGTGACGCCGCTCGCGTTTCTCCTGTCGCTGCCCGTCCGGGCCTATCGCCTGCTGCTCAGCCCCTGGATCGGGCGAAGCTGCCGCTACGACCCGACCTGCTCGGCCTATGCGTTGGAGGCGCTGCGGGTGCATGGCGGGCTCAAGGGCGGCTGGCTCGCAATGCGGCGGATCCTGCGCTGCCATCCCTGGGGCGGGATGGGCGTGGACGACGTGCCGCCGAGGTAGCGGGCCGCGCCGCCATGGTGGGAGCCGCTTGAACGACGCCCCCGCCCGAATAGCGCCGAAGGCGCCGGGCGAGCGCCTGCCCGTCGTCGCACCGGAGGCGCGTCACCAAGCTGGCACGCCTTTGGCGTGACGGGGCTGGCGCTTTGTCAACGCTTGCGCGGACCTAGGAGGTCGGAGGTACGTGGCACCATAAAGCGCGCCGATCAGCCGTTGCAGCGCCATCCCGCTGGCAGGCGCTCGCCCGGCTCGCGCTTCGTTCGGGCATCGCTCAATCGCAGGCTTCACCCTCCGCGACACGCTCCCAGCGGTGCAGCACGTCCCCGCCCAGCGCCTCGGCCCCGACCAGCCGGAACCGCGGCGCCTCGCCCAGCGCCTCGAGGCCGAGCGCCCCGATCGCCGGACGGCCCTCGGCGCCGATGGCGAGCCCCGCGGTGAAGCCCACGAGCTCGTCCACCAGCCCGGCATGGAGGAGCGCGGCGGCAAGGCTGCCGCCGCCCTCGCAGAACACCCGCGTGAGCCCCGCCGCGCCGAGCGCCGCGAGCATCGCCCCGGGGTCGAGCCGGCCGCCCGGCGCCACCGGCACCGGGAAGAGCCGCGCGCCGCGCGCCTCCCAGCGCGCCGCGAGCCCGCTCTCCACCTCGCGGTCGCCATGAACGAGCCAGAGCGGCACCTCGCCCGCGCTGCGCGCCAGCGCCCCGTCCTCGGGCAGGCCCAGGCTCCGCGCCGCGACGATCCGCACCGGCTGCCGCACCGCGCCGAGCCCGCGCACGGTCAGCGACGGATCGTCCGCGCGCGCGGTACCGCCGCCCACCAGCACCGCGTCATGGGAGGCCCGCAGCCCGTGCACCCGGCGCCGCGCCTCCGGCCCGGTGATCCAGCGGCTCTCGCCCGACGCCGTCGCGATCCGCCCGTCGAAACTGGTCGCAAGTTTCAAGGTCAGCATCGGCCGCCCGGCGCGCACCCGCGTGAGGAACCCGCGATGCGCCGCCCCGGCCGCCGCCGCCATCAGCCCGGTTTCCACCGCGATCCCGGCGGCGCGGAGCCGGGCATGGCCCTGCCCCGCCACCCGCGGGTCGGGGTCCTCGAGCGCCGTCACCACCCGCGCCACGCCCGCCGCCACCAGCGCCGCGGCGCAGGGCGGCGTTTGCCCGTGATGGGAGCAAGGCTCGAGGGATACATAGGCCGTCGCGCCGCGCGCCGCCGCGCCGGCCTGGGCCAGCGCCAGGGTCTCGGCATGGGGCCGCCCGCCCGGCGCCGTGGTGCCGCGCCCGACGATCCGCCCGTCCTTCACCAACACGCAGCCCACTGCCGGGTTCGGCCAGACATGGCCCAGCCCGCGCCGCCCCAGCGCCAGCGCGAGCCCCATGAACCGCGCGTCGGCGGCGCCGGTCACTCGCTGTCGGGGATCGGCGGCCGCAGATCCTGGACGAAATCCTCGAAATCGTCGGCGGCCTGGAAGTTCTTGTAGACGCTGGCGAAGCGCACATAGGCGACCATGTCGATCCGGGCGAGGCTCTCCATGACGATCTCGCCGATGGTCTTCGACGGGATGTCGGTCTCGCCCATCGACTCGAGCCGCCGCACGATGCCGGAAATCATCTGGTCCAGCCGCTCGGGCTCGATCGGCCGTTTCTGCATCGCGATCCGGATCGAGCGCTCCAGCTTGTCGCGGTCGAAATCCTCGCGCTTGCCGGAGGATTTGATCACCACGAGGTCGCGCAACTGCACCCGCTCATAGGTGGTGAACCGCCCGCCGCAGGCCGGACAGAACCGCCGCCGCCGGATCGCCACGTGATCCTCGGCAGGCCGGGAATCCTTCACCTGCGTGTCGATGTTTCCGCAAAACGGGCAGCGCATTCCTGTCCCCCAACTCCGCTCGTGATCCTGCTTTTTGGGGTCAGCCAGCCCCAGCACGCCGTCACTATAGGGCCTCGCCCAGACTTTGGGTAGACGTGAATTTGCCCCACAAGATCGGGGACATCGCGCGGCACCGCTTGGGCAAGAGCCCGACAATGCCGGACAATCGCGTCTTTTCTTGGCCGCTCACACAACATATAGTGTAGGCAAGCGCCGGGTGGGGCAGCCCGGGACACGAGATCAAGGGACAGATCGTGGCGCATATCATCGTCGTCGGCAACGAAAAGGGCGGTTCGGGCAAGTCGACCACCTCCATGCATGTGGCCACCGCGCTCGTGCGGATGGGGCATAGCGTCGGCTGCCTGGATCTCGACCTGCGCCAGAAATCCCTCGCCCGCTACATCGAGAACCGCCGCGCCTTCATCAAGCGCGAGGGGCTCGACCTGCCCTGCCCCGAGTTCCGCGACCTGCCGCCGGTGACCGAGGACGGGCTCCGGGCCGGCGAGAATCCGAACGACCGGCGCCTCTCGGCCGCCGTGGTGGGCATGGAAGAGGCCTGCGAGTTCATTCTGATCGACTGCCCCGGCTCGCACACGCGCCTCAGCCAGGTGGCGCATTCGCTGGCCGACACCCTGGTCACGCCGCTCAATGACAGCTTCATAGATTTCGACCTCCTCGCCCATGCCGATCCGGAGACCAACAAGATCCTCGGCCCCTCGATCTATTCCGAGATGGTCTGGAACGCGCGGCAGCTCCGGGCGCAGGCCGGGCTCCGGGCAATCGACTGGGTGGTGGTCCGCAACCGGCTCGGCGCGCAGGCGATGCACAACAAGCGCAAGATGGGCGAGGCGCTCGACAATCTCGGCCGCCGGATCGGGTTCCGCGTGGTGCCGGGCTTTTCAGAACGGGTGATCTTCCGCGAGCTGTTCCCGCGCGGGCTGACGCTTCTCGACCTGCGCGACATCGGCGTGAAGGGGCAGATGAACATCTCGAACGTGGCCGCGCGGCAGGAGCTGCGCGACATTCTCAAAGAGCTTCGTCTTCCCGGCGTGACCGTCGATTTCTGAGCGCCCGGACCCACTGTCCCAGCGCCCGGCCGGCGAGCCAGAGCATCGCCCAGAGCCCCTGACCCAGGATCTTCAATCCGCTCACGACCGGATTCGGACCGGCGGCGACCTTCGCCGCCTCCAGGTCGGCGCTGCGGATCTCGCGCTGCGACGGGAGCGGCGCGAATTTCGGGTGGCTCTTGAGCTGCGCCGGGTTTTCCTCCGGCATGTCCTCGTCATCCGCGCCGGATCCGGCGCCCGTCAGAACGGAGCGCCAGACCTGCGCGGCCGCGGCCATCGCTACCAGGACGAGGGCGGCGACGAAAAGGAGGTTCTGCCCGCCCGCTGGGTACGGCGCCGTCAGCGCAGCCGCGCGGCCCTTGAGATAGGGCACCACGGACACGAAGTGGTCGGCCAGCGAGATGTCCATCACCGCCAGCGCGCCATGGGCGACCAGCTCCACCTCGCGGGGATCCCGCGCCTCGCCGTCAAGCAGCGCGACCGCGCCGAAATGCCCCTCTCCGACGATCTCCTCGGTGAACTCCGCCGCATCCTGCGGCACCGCGTCCGGCCCGGAGAGCGGGACGATGATCACGCCCGCCGCCGAGAGATTCGGTACACCCGACACGACCCGCCGCTCGACCTGGGCCTTGAGCACGCCGGCATCCTTGCCCTCGCGCTCGGCCAGGAGCGCGGCGCCGATATCGCTGACCGGAAACACCGGCACGAGCCGCACCCAGGCCTGCGGATCGCTGTGCCGGACCGGCAGCGTGACGGCGGCCGACATGTCGATCTCGCCGAACACCCGCACTTCGCCGGCGGCCGCGATATCGTCCTCCGGGTCGAAATCCTGGATCAGGATCGGCGCGGGCGGCCCCTGCCGGAGCGCCAGCTCGCGGTCGGCCTGGTTCTGCACCTCGGCATAGGTCAGGAACAGCCCGCCGGCCGCGACGAGAAGCGCCGCGAGAAGCACCTTCCGCGGGTCCAGAATCTCGTAGAGGGTCGATGGCAGGCGACGCATCTCCTACCGGCTCCTTTGTTCATCCCGCGTGGAGGGTCGCAAACCAACGCGGCACGATAATGGCGAAGCGTTGATAAATTTGGCGTGGCGACCCGGCGACACCGAGGTCGCTGCCCCAGGCAAATCCATGAAACAAAAAGGTTTCTCATGGTCCCGTTCACAACTCGTACGTTCTTGCGGCAGAATCCCGCCGGATCCGTCAGACTTGCCCGAGACCGGCACCGATGGTGGCGGCATCGTCCTTCACCGCTTCCATCGACACGTAGCTCGAGGTCGCGGCGACATTCGGCAAGGCCGAGATCACCTCGCCCAGCACGTGGCGGTAGTCGCGCATGTTCCGCGTGCGGACCTTGAGGAGATAGTCGAACGACCCCGCGATCATGTGGCATTCCTCGATCTCGGGCACTCTCCTCGCGGCGGCATTGAACGCGCTGAGGCTCTTTTCGGTCGTGTCCGAAAGGCGGACCTCGGTGAAAGCCACATGGTCGCGGCCGAGTTTCGCGGGGTCCAGCACCGCCCGGAAACCGGTGATGTAGCCTTCCTCTTGCAAACGGCGCATCCTGATCTGGCAGGGGGTCTTCGACAGCCCCACCCGCCGCGCCAGTTCGGTGACCGAAATCCGGCCGTCGCGGGTCAGTTCGTCCAGGATTTTCCGGTCCATCCGGTCAATTCGGCTATCCATATCGGTTTTTATCATCCTTTGGATCGTCAACGACCAGAACAATAGGCGTATGTCCTTCCAAATGCCAGAGATTGGTCGGATCGCCTGTCGGCTCTATGCTAATGGGGGCCAACAGCATTGGAGGCCGATCATGGACAAGCTCGCCGACGCCCGCACCCGGATGCGCCAGGACCATCTCGCCGACGAAGCGATGCTGCTCGGGCGCCTGACCGGCGCGTCCGGGATCACGCCCGATCTGCGCAAGGCAGCCGTCGCGCGCGGTGCGGCGCTGGTGGAGGCGATCCGCACCGATGACGACCCCGGCCTGATGGAGGTGTTCCTCGCCGAATACGGCCTCTCGACCG
>JBNKWI010000134.1:8437-8674 GCA_050299695.1 Paracoccaceae bacterium | reverse complement strand
GGTCTCGGTGCTGGCGCTGGCCCGCGTTGTAAAGGAAGGCTGAGCCTCTATATTGGCGTGGAAAGGTCCTGCGCCATGCAAACAGTCGAAATCTATACCTCGCCGCTCTGCGGGTTCTGCCACGCGGCCAAGCGGCTCCTGACCGCCAAGGGCGTGAGCTTCGCCGAGATCGACGTGAGTCGCGATCCGGCGATGCGCCAGGCGATGATGGCGCGCGCCAATGGCCGCCACACCGTG
>JBNKWI010000134.1:0-8427 GCA_050299695.1 Paracoccaceae bacterium | reverse complement strand
CAGATCTTCATCGGCGCGGCGCATGTCGGCGGCTGCGACGACCTCTACGCGCTCGACCGCGACGGCAAGCTCGACGCGCTCCTGGCCGGCTAGCCCGGTGCGGGTCGCCCTCCTGCAGCTCACCGCGTCCGACGACCCCGCCGAGACGCTTCCCCGGACGCTGGCGCTCCTCGACGAAGCGGCGGCGGGCGGGGCCGTCTTCTCGCTGACGCCGGAGGTGACGAATTGCGTTTCCGCCAGCCGGGCGCGGCAAGCGGCGGTGCTGGCGACCGAGGCGGAGGACGCAACGCTCGCCGCCCTGCGCGCGGCCGCGGCGCGGCACGGGATCCATCTCCTGATCGGGTCCTTGGCCCTGAAGCAGGACGCGGCGGGTAGCGACGGGCGGTTCCTGAACCGGTCGTTCCTCATTCGCCCCGATGGCGGGATCGCGGCGCGCTACGACAAGATCCACATGTTCGACGTCGACGTGACCGAGACGGAGACCTACCGCGAATCCGCGGGCTTCCGGCCGGGCGGCCGGGCAGTGCTGACCGAGGTGGCGGGCACGCCCCTGGGAATGACGATCTGCTACGACATCCGCTTTCCCGCGCTCTACCGGGCGCTGGCGCAGGCGGGCGCCCGGATCCTGACCGTGCCGGCCGCGTTCTCGCCGGTGACGGGTGCGGCGCATTGGGAGAGCCTCCTGCGCGCGCGGGCGATCGAGAACGGCGCCTTCGTGCTGGCCCCGGCGCAGTGCGGCACGCATCCGGCGACGGAAGGACGCGCGCGCAAGACCCATGGCCACAGTCTCGCGGTCGGGCCCTGGGGCGCGGTGCTGGCGGATGCCGGGACCGAACCGGGTGTCACCTTCGTCGATCTCGACCTCGGCGCGGTGGAGGAGGCCCGGCGGCGGGTGCCGTCGCTCGCCCATGACCGCGCCTTCGAGGCGCCCGCATGAGCGGCGTGAACGATAGCCTCGCGGTCGCGCTTTTCAGCGAGATCTTCATGGCCGATCAGCTCGCCCGGGCACGGCTCTCGAAAGCGCTGCCCTCGGGCATGGAGCTGTCGCATTTCTCGGTGCTGAACCACCTGGCGCGTGCCGGCGGCGACCGGACGCCGGCGCAGCTCGCCCGGGCGTTTCACATCACCCGCGGCGCGATGACCAACACGCTCGGAAAGCTCGAGTGGGCGGGCTATATCCATGTCCGCCCCGACTGGGACGACGCGCGGCAGAAGCTCGTGACGATCAGCCCGGCGGGCCAGGCCGCGCGGCAGGCGGCGCTGGCGGCAATCACGCCGATCCTGAACGACGTGGTGGCGCGGATCGGGCCGGACCGGGTGCGGGCCGCCCTGCCGGTGCTGCGCGAGTTCCGCGCGCAGTTCGAGAGCGAGTCGAGCACCGACGCGGGCTAGACGCGCCAACCTCCGGTCATCTCGTCGCGCCGTCACGCCTCAGGATGCGGTTCAGTTCGGGCTCAAGCCGGCTGACCAGTTCGGGATCCATGTACTCGAAACGATCCGGGACGTTCAGGCAGGTAATCCGCTTCCCGCGCAGCATGCCGCCGAATTGCCGCTTGAGCCGCGCGAGCTGACGGCGCTCCATGACCGCCACCAGATCCGCCCAGACGATCTGCTCGGCGCTCAGGCGTTCCTCCGCATCCGCGCTCAGCCCGGCGAAGTCCGCCTCGACGCCGTCATGGCGGCCCGCCAGGTCCGCCGCCGTCGGGCTGCGCTTTTTCGCCTTGCCGCAGACGAACAACACCCTCACTCCCGGCGCAGCTCCACCGGAAACCGCAGGTCGCCCCAGCCTTCCACGCTCGTTCGTGCCTCGACGAACACTTCCCTCACCCCGTTCGGGATCGCGACCCCCGAGAGCGAGCGGGTGAAGGGCTGTTCCAGTTCGTGCGGATGGAGGAGCTTGCGGGTGCCGAGAACGGTCCCGTCGGCGGTGACCACGCGCCAGCCGTCGGCATAGTCGTCCCAGCCGGTATCGCCATGGGAGAGCGTCACGTCGAAGCGCCAGCCGGCGCCGGTCTCCTGCGCGGTGACGGCCCCGATAACCGCCGGGTCGGCGAGGGCCGGAGTGGCACATGAGAGGGCGAGGAAGAGGGCGCGGCGCATGGGGCGAGACTAGGGGGCGGAAGGGCGGTCAGCCACCCGCATCGCGGGCTTGTGATCCGCCGGGCCCCTCGAGCATCGTGCGGCGCGAGAGGGAGGCGAATTCGCGGTGCCAGAGCGTCGCGAGCGTGGCAAGCGTCGCGACGATCAGCGGGTAGGGTCCGAGGATCCAGGTGAGCGCGGCGAGCGCGAAATACATCGCCCGGAGACCGCGGTTGAAATTGATCGCGGCGCGGATGTTCAGCTCGGCCGCCTGCCGCGCCATGCGGGGCGCGTCCGGGGCGCTGGGGTTGTTGGGGACCGCCGACATCACCACGGCGCAATAGCCGAACACCCGGTTCGCCCAGACGAATTTCAGGAAACCCGCGGCGAGGAACGCCACCACGAGAAGGAGCTTGAGTTGCCAGACCACGGCCGAGACCTCCGCCTCGCCCAGATCGGCCGCCACGCCTTCGAGCGGGTCGGTATTGCCGACGAGCGCGAGCACGCCGCCGATCGCGAGAATGCAGGTCGAGGCGAAGAAGGCGGTGCCCTGGCGGAGGCCGTTGAGGATCGTGGCGTCGTAGATCCTCGGCTCGCGGGTCAGCATCTCGTCCATCCAGCGGCGGCGGTAGTCGGCCATGATCCTCGTGACCGAAGGCGGGCCGAAGGGCGCGCGGTCGATCCAGAGGCCGATCCCGGCCCAGCCGCCGAGCAGCAGGGCGAACGCCACCAGGTCTGTGGCGCCGAGGGCGGAAAAGGGATCGGGGAGCGTCATGGGCGGAGCCTAGAACCGGGGGCTTGCGCTTGCCACCGGGAAAACATCGGCACTATGGTTTTCGCGTGTTCCAGGGAGGATCCCTGCATGGAAATGCCCCTGCCCGACCCGGCGATCCTGGCCCGCAAGGCGCGGATCGTCGCGCGACTGCAATCCGTTCTGCCGCCGGACGCGGTGATCCACGACCCGGCCGAGACGCGGGCCTATGAATGCGACGGGCTGACCGCCTATCGCTGCCCGCCCTTGTGCGCGATCCTGCCCGCCTCGACCGAGGAGGTCGCGGCCGCCTTGCGGGTCTGCCACGAGGAGCGGGTGCCGGTGGTGCCGCGGGGTTCGGGCACCTCGCTTGCGGGCGGGGCGCTGCCGACGGCGGATTCGGTGATCCTGGGGGTGGCGCGGCTCAACGCGGTGCTGGAGGCCGATTACGCGAACCGGGTGATCCGGGTGCAGACGGGCCGCACCAACCTGTCGGTGACCGGCGCGGTGGAGGGCGACGATTTCTTCTACGCGCCCGACCCGTCCTCGCAGCTCGCCTGCGCCATCGCCGGCAATATCGCGATGAATTCGGGCGGGGCGCATTGCCTGAAATACGGGGTGACGACGAACAACCTTCTCGGCGTCACCATGGTGATGATGGACGGCACGGTGGTCGAGATCGGCGGGGCACATCTGGACGCGGGGGGCTATGACCTTCTGGGCGTGATCTGCGGCTCGGAAGGGCAGCTTGGCGTGGTGACCGAGGCGACCTTGCGGATCCTCAGGAAGCCCGAGGGGGCGCGGCCGGTGCTGATGGGCTTCGGCTCGGCGGAAATCGCGGGCGCCTGCGTGGCGGACATCATCAAGGCGGGCGTGCTGCCGGTGGCGATCGAGTACATGGACCGGCTCTGCATCGAGGTGACCGACGAGTTTTCCGGCGCGGGCTACCCCGATTGCGAGGCCCTCTTGATCGTCGAGGTGGAGGGCGCGCCGGCGGAAATCGACGAGCAGCTCGGCCTCATCACCGAGATCGCGCGGCGGCACGATCCGGTGGCGCTGCGCGAGGCGCAGGACGAGGACGAGGCGAAGCGGATCTGGGCCGGGCGCAAGGCGGCGTTCGGCGCGGTGGGGCGGATCAACGATTACATGTGCCTCGACGGGACGATCCCGGTCTCGGCCCTGCCCCATGTGCTGCGGCGGATCGGCGAGCTGTCGGAGGAATACGGGCTGCAGGTCGGCAACGTTTTCCATGCGGGCGACGGCAACATGCACCCCCTGATCCTGTTCGACGCGAACGCGCCGGGCGACCTGGAGAAGGCCGAGGCGATGGGCGCCGACATCCTGAGGCTCTGCGTCGAGGTGGGCGGCTGCCTGACCGGCGAGCATGGCGTGGGCATCGAAAAGCGCGACCTGATGCTGGTGCAGTACACACCGGCGGATCTCGAGGCGCAGATGGCGGTCAAGGACGTGTTCGACCCGGACTGGCTTTTGAACCCGGCGAAGGTGTTCCCGTTGGCGGCCTCCGAGGAGCGGCGGCGCGGCGCGGCGCGGGCGGCTTAGATGAGTTTTTCTTTGGGAAAAGTGATTTCGGTGGGGGCAGT
Organism: Paracoccaceae bacterium; assembly: GCA_050299695.1. Taxonomy (GTDB): domain Bacteria; phylum Pseudomonadota; class Alphaproteobacteria; order Rhodobacterales; family Rhodobacteraceae; genus Ovoidimarina. The sequence continues at coordinate 3,996 of JBNKWI010000134.1, read as the reverse complement.
CGTTGCTGTCATCTGGAGTGTTTCTTCAGTCTACGGAAAGCGTCTTCAGATCCGCACGGATACAATTGAGTCGCTATGCTACGACGTTGGCGAACTCAAGAATGGGTTGCGGGACGCAGTTGCCGAGAGTGAGCCGTCAAATGGGCAAGAGTTTCTGGCGCTTGTGCCCGACGACCTTGATGGAAGATCAATAGAAGAACTGATCGAGGCTTTGGACGACAAATGCTACGATCTGGGTCTCCAGAACTTATGATGTCATTGCTACCAAAGACAGAAGCCGACCTCGCCGAGGCCGTGGCCGGCACCACCGGCCCGCTCCGGATCGAAGGCGGCGGCACCCGTCCGCTCGGCAACCGGGTCGAAGGTGAGGTCCTCTCGGTGGCGGGAATCTCGGGTATCGCGCTCTACGAGCCGGGCGCGCTGACGCTGGTTGCGCGGGCCGGGACGCCCTTGGCCGAGGTGGAGACGGCGCTCGCGGCGGAGGGGCAGCGGCTGCCCTTCGAGCCGATGGATCACCGCCCGCTCCTGGGCACCGCGGGCGCGCCGACGATCGGTGGCGTGGTGGCGGCGAATGTCTCGGGACCGCGGCGGATCCAGGCCGGCGCCTGCCGCGACAGCCTGATCGGCGTGCGCTTCGTCGACGGCAGCGGAACGGTGGTGAAGAATGGCGGCCGGGTGATGAAGAATGTCACAGGCTACGACCTGGTGAAGCTGATGGCCGGGAGCCGGGGCACGCTGGGCGTGCTGACCGAGGTGGCGTTCAAGGTGCTGCCCGAGGCCGAAAGCGCGGCGACGCTGACGCTGGAGGGGCTCTACGCCGAACGCGCAGTGCAGGCGATGTCGGCCGCGCTGGGCTCGCCCTTCGAGGTGACCGGCGCCGCCCATGGCCCGGACGGCACGCTGATCCGGATCGAGGGCTTCCCGGATTCGGTCGCCTACCGGGCGGAAAAATTGCGCGCGCTCCTTGCACCGTTCGGGCCGGCGGAGATCGCCACGGACCGCGCGGCGGTGGCGGCGCTCTGGGCCGAGGTGCGCGACGTGACGGGGTTCGCCGGGGCGCCTGCGGTCTGGCGGGTCTCGGTGCGACCGGGCGACGCGCCGGGGCTGCTCGCGGAGCTGGCGGCCCGCTTCGCCTTCGAGACCCGCCTCGACTGGGGCGGCGGGCTGATCTGGCTGGCGGCGGAGACCGGGGACGGGGCCGAACTGCACGGCGCGCTGCAGGAAGCCGTCGCGCGGATCCGCGGCCATGCCACGCTGGTGAAGGGCCCCGATTCGCTCCGTGACGCGGTGCCGGTGTTCCAGCCCGAACCCGCGCCGCTCGGCGAATTCTCGCAAAGATTGCGCGGAAAATTCGACCCGCGCGGCATCCTGAATCCGGGCCTGATGGGATAACCATGCGCATCTCGTCCGATTTCAAATCAGAACGAACGATTCTTCCGGGCGGATTCGTGGTAACCTGCCCCCGGCATCAAAGGGGCGAAGACGATGCTCGACCGCTACGACGGCGGCTGCTTCTGCGGAGCGGTCCGGTACAGATTTTTCGGCGCACCCGTTCTGGTTGCCGGCTGCTGCTGCACCGTTTGCGCAAAAACCACCGGCGCGCCCTACACCGTCTGGGTCGGCCTCTTCCGCACGATGATCGAGTTCCGGCGTGGCGCCCCGCGCGAGCGCGAGACCTCGCCGACCGCGACGCGCGGCCATTGCTGCGATTGCGGCAGCGCGCTGACCTTCCGGCGGATCCGCGACGAGGCCGATCGGGATCCGCTGTTCTACGTGACCGCTACGAGCCTCGACGACCCGGACCGGGTCACCCCGTCCGAGGTGGTCTTCTACTCCGAGCGCCCCACCTGGTTCTCGCTCCCGCCGGGCATCCCGCGCTATCCGGGCGCGTCGCCGAACTACGGGGCGCCCTGCCGCCATGGCGGAATCTGGCACTGACCGCCCCCTTCACTTGCGACCCCCGCGATCCGGCGCCCCGGTGCCGCATGAGGCGATGCCGATGACCAGCGAACTCGAAGGCGGCTGCCGTTGCGGAGCGGTCCGCTACCGGATCATCGGCGAGCCGGTTCTGGTCTGCGGCTGCTGCTGCACCGATTGCGCGGCGGAGACCGGCCAGCCCCTGACGATCTGGGTCGGAATCCAGGGGCCGATGATCGAGTTTCTCGACAAGCGGCCCGAGTTCCGGGAATCCAGCGCGATCAGCGAGCGCGGGCGCTGCCGGGACTGCAATACGCCGCTGACCTTCCGCCGGATCCGCGAGGAGGCGAAGGTCGATCCCCTGTTCTACGTCACCGCCGACAGCCTCGACGACCCGCGCCGGGTGCGGCCGACCGAGATCGTCTATTACGACCAGCGCCCCTACGGCTTCAACGTCATCGCCGACATCCCCCGCCATCCCGGGCCGAGTCCCGCCTATGGCTCCCCGAAACGCCACGGCAAACTGAACTGACACCCGATGCAGACGAACTTCACCGAAGAGCAGCTCAGGGACCCGGCCACAAAGCGCGCGAACGAGGTCCTGCGAACCTGCGTCCATTGCGGGTTCTGTACCGCCACCTGCCCGACCTACCAGGTCTTGGGCGACGAGCTCGATAGCCCGCGCGGTCGGATCTACCTGATCAAGGACATGCTGGAGAACGGCCGCCCCGCCGACGCGAAGACCGTCAAGCATATCGACCGCTGCCTCTCCTGTCTCGCCTGCATGTCGACCTGCCCCTCGGGCGTCCATTACATGCACCTCGTCGACCATGCCCGCGCCTGGATCGAGAAGACCTACCGGCGGCCACCGTTGGACCGCGCGCTGCGCTGGGTCCTGTCGCGCATCCTGCCCTATCCGGGGCGGTTCCGCCTCGCGCTGGCGCTGGCCCGGCTCGGCCGGCCCTTCGCGCGCCTGATGCCCGATCCGCGGCTCCGCGCGATGCTGGAGATGGCGCCGAACCGCGTCCCGCCGGTCTCGCGCAACGACGATCCGCAGGTCTTCCCCGCCGAGGGGCCGCGCCGGAAGCGGGTGGCGCTGATGACCGGCTGCGCCCAGCGCGCGCTCAACACCGACATCAACGACGCGACGATAAGGCTCCTGACCCGGCTCGGCTGCGAGGTGGTGGTGGCCGAGGGCATGGGCTGCTGCGGCGCGCTCGTCCACCATATCGGGCGGGAGGCGGAGAGCCATGCGGCGGCGGCGCGCAATATCCGCGCCTGGCTCGCCGAGGACCGCAACGCCCCGCTCGACGCCATCGTCATCAACACCTCGGGCTGCGGCACCACGGTCAAGGATTACGGCCACATGTTCCGCAACGACCCGATGGCGGCGGAGGCTGCCCGGGTCAGCGCACTGGCGATGGACGTCTCCGAGCTCCTGGTGAGGCTCGGCCTGCCGGAAGGTGCGCCGAAAGGGCTGAAGGTCGCCTACCACGCCGCCTGCTCGCTGCAGCATGGCCAGCAGGTCAAGACCCATCCCAAGACGCTCCTGAAACGCGCGGGCTTCGAGGTGACCGAACCGCGCGACGCCCATCTCTGCTGCGGCTCGGCGGGGACCTACAACCTGATGCAGCCGGAAATCTCGGCCGAGCTGAAGGCCCGCAAGATCGCCATGCTCCAGGAAAGATCCCCCGACCTCATCGCCGCCGGCAATATCGGCTGCATGGTGCAGATCGGCTCGGCCGCCGCGATCCCCGTGGTCCACACGGTCGAGCTCCTCGACTGGGCCACCGGCGGCCCGAAACCGCCCGCGCTCGCCCGGGGCTGACCGGCCTCCTTCTTCTTGGTCCAAATACTCGGCCTTATGTATCAAGCGCACCAAGCATAACACGCTGGATTCTGCTAGTGAATCCCCATGCAGGACAGGTCCATAGACAACGCGCTACTGGCGCTCAGGAAGCAAATCATACGGGGGAAGGGCGAGGGCCTGGAACACGTCGATGCCCTTCTGACGCTCAGGGGTATACCTATGCCCCGCGTGTATCCGGCGAAGTGCCCGACAACGGCGCGGAAGGGTTC
>JBNKWI010000133.1:0-8812 GCA_050299695.1 Paracoccaceae bacterium | reverse complement strand
AACTACCGGCCGCAGTTCTACTTCCGGACGACGGACGTGACGGGCACGGTGGCGCTGAAGGAAGGCACCGAGATGGTGATGCCGGGCGACAACGTGGCCTTCACGGTGGAGCTGATCGCGCCGATCGCGATGGAGAACGGCCTGCGCTTCGCGATCCGCGAGGGCGGCCGCACCGTCGGCGCCGGCGTCGTGTCCAAGATCATCGAGTGAGCCGAAGGGCTTAGTCAGGACAAAAGTTCGAACGGGCCCCGGGCAGCGATGCCGGGGCCCGTTTCCGTTTCCGAGGCTTGCATCGGCGCGCGCTCCCGGCCCTGATGGGGGCGGCACATGTCCGAGCCCATGGAGACCCGATGACCGATTTCATCCGCCATGCCTACGACCTTGCCGCGCAGCGCCAGATCACCGATCAGGGCGAGCTTTCGCGGCTCCTGCGCGATCCGGCGCCGGCCTGGGTGCATATGCAGGCCGATGATCCGGGCTCGGCCGCCTGGATCTCGGAGCAGCTCGATTACCTGCCCGAGACGGTGCGCGAGGCGCTGACCTCGACCATGTCGCGGCCCCGCGCGCTGAAGGTGGGCGACGGCGTGCTCCTGATCCTGCGCGGCCTCAACACCAACGAGGGCGCCGAGCCCGAGGACATGGTGTCGCTCCGGCTCTGGGTGGAGGAGGCGCGGGTGGTGTCGATGTCGATCCGCGAGCTGGCGACGATCCGCAATCTCGCCGCCGCGCTCGACGCGGGGCAGGGCCCGGAGACCGCCGAGACGCTCCTGAGGGTGGTGATCGACGGGCTGACCGACAAGCTTTCGGCGCATATCGACGCGCTCGATGCCGAGGGGGACGAGTTGGAGAAGGCGATTCTCGATGCGGCGGATCCGTCGCTTCGGGCGCGGGTTTCGGACATTCGCGGCGATCTGGTGGACCTGCGGCAGTTCATCCTGCCGCAGCGCGACGCGCTGGCGCGGCTCGCGGTGATGGAGCTGCCGTTCTGCGGCGAGGAGGTGCGGCTCCGGCTGGCGGAAGCGCAGGAGAACGCGAACCGCGCGCTCGAGACGGCGGAATCCCTGCGCGACAGGCTGGTGGTGCTGAAGGACGAGCTTTCGGCGGCGCTCGACGAGAAGCTGAACCGCAACCTCTACCGGCTCTCGATGATCTCGGCGGTGTTCCTGCCGCTGGGCGTCCTGACCGGGCTGATGGGGATCAATCTCGCGGGGATGCCCGGCGCGGGCTGGCCCTGGGCGTTCTGGGTGTTCACCGGGATGCTGGTGCTGGTGGCGGTCCTGCAGGTGGCGATCCTGAGGCGGCTCAACTGGTGGTGAGGCTGGCCCCGCGAGCAGTCCCGTGCTAGAGGAACTGCGCACACAGGAGGCCATCATGGTGATCGCCCGCTTCTGAGAGAACCCGCGCGCGACCGAGGTCGCGCCGAGACGTATTTCGGAACACGAGGCCGCACCATGCATGGACGCTTCCCCGCGCCGGAGACCCGGCATCCCCTGACGCTTCCCGACGGCACGACCCACGAGGGTACCGTCTTCCTCAAACCGGCCATCGACCATCCCCGCTGGGAAGTGGGCGACTATTCCTATGCCTCGGCTCATGTGCCGCCTGCGGACTGGGCGATGCATCTCGCGCCCTATCTCTACCCGGGCTCGGCCGAGCGGCTGGTGATCGGCCGGTTCTGCCAGATCGCCGACGGGGCGACCTTCATCACCGCCTCGGCCAATCACCGCCGCGACGGGGTGACGACCTATCCGTTCGCGGTGTTCGACGGGTTCGGCGCGGAACGCGCCTCGCTGCCGCCGGCGGGGAGTTTTCCCGATACGGTGATCGGCCACGATGTCTGGATCGGGCAGGGGGCGCGGATCCTGCCGGGTGCGCGGATCGGCTCGGGCGTGATCGTCGGCGCGGGCGCGGTGGTGGCGGGCAGGGTGCCCGATTACGCGTTGGTCGCTGGTAATCCGGGCCGGGTGGTAAAGATGCGGTTCCCGCCTGAAACGGTGGCGGCGCTCCTGAGGCTCGCCTGGTGGGACTGGCCGATCGCGCGGATCCTCGAGCACGAGACGGCGCTTTGCGCGGGCGATGCCGGGGTCATCGCGCGGCTGTGTCACCAATTCGCCTCATCCTCGCCCGCTTCGCCGGAGAATGTCGCGCCCGGAAACAATGCCCGGTAGAGTTTCGGTATGCAGCGATTTGGCGCCTTCGTTCTGAGCTCCGCGGTCCTCGCCGCCGCCTTGCCGGCGGTGGCGAAGCCGCTGATCACCAGTTCCGAGGAAACCCTCGCGCGGGTCTGCCTCGCCCAGGAGGAGCCGCCGGAGCGGCTGATCGAAGCCTGCGGGCAGGCGCTCACCGCATCCGGTCTGACCGACGATCTTCGGGCGGATCTCCTGGTGGGGCTCGGCGATGCGCTGAGCTTCGCCGGGCGCGACACGGAGGCGGTGCCGCAGTTCGACGCTGCGATCGCGCTCGTCCCCGGTTCGGCGCGGGCCCATTCCGGGCGCGGCTGGTCGCTGCGGGCGATCGAGGACGACGCGGCGGCCTACGAGGCCTTCGGCGCGGCGCTCGAGGCCGAGACCACGGCGAGCGCGCTGGCGGGCCGGGCGGCCACGGGGCGGGTGATCGGCGCGATGAGCGGCGCGGAAGCGCGGGAATACCTGGAGGCGGCGCTCGCCATCGACCCGGATTACGACTGGGCGCGGCGCGAAATCGGCTGGAGCTGGTTCGACGAGGGCGGAAACGAGGAAGCGCTCGCGGTGTTCGAGGACACGCTGGCTCGGTTTCCGGCCGACGCGAATGCCGCCTATGGCGCGGGCCGGGCGCTCCTGCGGCTCGAGGAGACCGAGGACGCGCTCACCTATTTCAACATCGCGCTCGACAACGATCCCGAGGATATTGGCGCGCGGATCATGCGGATCATCGCGCTCCGGCTCCTGGACCGGAATGCGCAGGCCCTGCGCGATGCCGACCGGCTCATCGCCGACCATCCCGACATGGCGGCGGGTTACGTGCAGCGCGGCCTGGCGCTGGTCGGGCTGGAGCGCCGGAGCGAGTCGCTCGAGACCTTCGAGGCGGCGGAGGCGTCGGTGGAGCCGAACAACGCGCTGCTCTACTGGCACGCCGACACGCTCTACTACGACGGGCGCTACGAGGAGGCGCTGGAGCTGATCCGCCGGGCCACAGCGCTCGACGGGGCGGATTACAGCGACTTCCTCCTGATGGCCGAGATCGCGCTCGAACTCGAGGACCCCTCGGTGGTGGCCGAGGCGGCGGAATCGGCGCTCCGATTGAACCCCAAGGACGCCTGGGGGCAGTATTACGCGGCGGTCGCGATGGTGCGGTCGGGCGATTCCGGCGGCGGAAGGGCGCGGTTCGACAGCGCGATGGCGGCCGGGCTGCCGCAGGAGCAGGTGGGCCAGTTCGCGCGCGAGCTGATCGCGGCGGGGGCGGTCTCGCTCGCGGTGCAGCTCAGGCTGCGCTATCCCGGCTGAACGCGGTTTGTCTCTTGATTCCGTCCGCCCGCTGGCATAGGCCTCGGCCCGGCCTTAGGGGTGTAGCTCAGTTGGTAGAGCGACGGTCTCCAAAACCGTAGGTCGGGGGTTCGAGACCCTCCGCCCCTGCCACAAATCTCCCGGAAAGCGGAGGAATCCCACCGGTCGCTCTGCGATCCAGACGTCCTCGCGTTCGTCCCGGAACGCTGAGGCCGATCCGAGGCGGATCAGCTCTGCTTCAGTTTCGCCGGCGTCTCGCGCAGGGAACCGAGCTTCATGGCCGCGTTGCTCGACAGGAACGACGCGGCATACATCTTCCAGTCCATTTCCACGCCGATTTCCCGCAGAACCTGCTGGCAAAACGTAATGCAATTGGTTCCGAGCCCGATATTGGCGCCGATCAGGGAGAAGTTCTGGTCCTCGATATTGCCGGTCCTTTCGCCCTGCACTCCGGCGGTCATTCGCCGGCAAAGGCCGAGCGCCTTGATGCCCTTGCTGCTGTCCACGAGAATGCTGGAGGTGTTGATCGTCTTGTTTCCGAACCAGTTGGTTGGCGTGCTCGAGTTCTGCTCGCCGAGAGAGGCGGTGTGGTTGCTGCGGTTGCCGGAGCTGCGCGTGCCGGCGGGCTTCACGATGAAACGCTCGACGGAGGCGACATTGTAGACCATATGGGCCGCCGGAACGGCCTCCCGGCGGCTACCCACCAGGTGAAAGACCACATGCTTGGTCGCTGTGCCGCCGCTTGTGAGCCATTCGAAGGCGAGGTGCGCGTGGCCGCCGAAACTGGCCCCGGACGAGTCGCCGCCGGATCCTGAGGGGCCGGGAAACGTGATGATCGTAATGCACCATTTGCCCTGGGGGATTGGCTGATTGGTATAGGCGGAATTGGCCATGTCTTGTTCCCACGAATAAATTGGATTTGCTTGCAAGTCTTTCGGCGAGCACTCCGCGCGCCTGGCTTCAGCTTGGGGCCTTGGGGTCCGTCCATCAAGTTCAATTGCATGGCGCCACCTTGCCGGGCATCCCGTGCCGGCAGTCCGGGAGCCGCAGCGGATCTGGCCCTGCTCGCCGCCATGTGCCGCAGAATTCAGCGAAAGCCGCGCCGGGCGCCCGGGAAACTTGCAGCCGGGCGCGTTTGCGGGTGTGGTCGTCCGCGCGGCGCCCTATCAAGGGGCGAGAGCGGAACAGACCGGACGACCCATGGCGATTCACGCAAGCATCTACCACCTGACCCATTACAGCTACGACCGGCCGGTGACGCTCGGTCCGCAGATCATCCGGCTCCGGCCGGCGCCGCATTCGCGGACGGGGGTGATCTCGCATTCCCTGAAGGTCAGCCCGGGCGGGCATTTCGTGAACCACCAGCAGGACCCCTACGGCAACTGGCTGGCGCGGTTCGTGTTTCCCGAGCCGGTGCGGGAATTGAAGATCGAGGTCGATCTGGTCGCCGACATGTCGGTCTACAACCCGTTCGACTTCTTCGTGGAGGATTCGGCCGAGCACTGGCCGTTCCACTATCCGGAGGATCTGCGCGAGGATCTGACGATCTATCGCAACCACGAGCCGGCCTCGCCGCTGCTCGCGAAATTCCTAGAGGGCGTCGACAAGTCGGAGCATCAGCGCACGGTGGATTTCCTCGTGGCGCTGAACGCGCGGATCGCGAGCGAGGTGGAATACACGATCCGGATGGAGCCGGGCGTGCAGAGCCCGGACGAGACCCTGGGCAAGGCGCTGGGATCGTGCCGCGATTCGAGCTGGCTTCTGGTCAATGTGTTGAGAAACCTAGGGTTCGCGGCGCGCTTCGTGTCGGGCTACCTGATCCAGCTCAAGCCAGACATCGTCGCGCTCGACGGGCCGCCGGGGACGGATCACGACTTCACCGACCTGCATGCCTGGTGCGAGGTCTACCTGCCCGGTGCGGGTTGGATCGGGCTCGACCCGACTTCGGGGCTCCTGACCGGCGAGAGCCATATCCCGCTGGCGGCGACGCCGCATTTCCGGAACGCGGCGCCGATCGCGGGCGGGTTCTCTTCGGCCGGCGCTCCGGAGGTGGATTTCCAGTTCGACATGAAGGTGACGCGCGTCGCCGAGCATCCGCGGATCACCAAGCCGTTCTCCGACGAGGCCTGGGAGCGGCTGAACGCGCTCGGCCGCAAGGTGGACGAGAGCCTGAAGGCGGGCGACGTGCGGCTGACCATGGGAGGCGAGCCGACCTTCGTCTCGATCGACGATTTCGAGAGCGACGAGTGGAACACCGCCGCGGTGGGGCCGATGAAGCGCGGGCTGGCCGACAAGATGATCCGCCGGCTGCGCGACCGTTTCGCGCCGGGCGGCTTCCTGCATTACGGACAGGGCAAGTGGTACCCGGGCGAGACGCTGCCGCGCTGGACCTTCTCGCTCTACTGGCGGCGCGATGGGAAGCCGGTTTGGAAGGACGCCGCGCTGGTTGCGGAGGAGGGGGCCGAGACGGGGGCCACGGCGGCGGATGCCGAGAAGCTCCTGCAGGCGATGGCGGAGAACCTGGGCGTCGAGCCCGACATGGCGGTTCCGGCCTTCGAGGACCCGGCGGAGTGGATCATCAAGGAGGGCAACCTTCCCGCGAACGTCACGCCCGAGAATTCCAAGTTGAAGGATCCCGAGGAGCGTGCCCGTATCGCCCGCGTCTTCGCCCGTGGTCTGACCGAGCCTGCGAGCTACGTGCTGCCGATCCAGGCCTGGCACTCCAAGGCCGGCGGGCGCCGCTGGCGGTCGGAGCGCTGGAAGCTGCGGCGGGGGCATGTGTTCCTCGTCCCCGGCGACAGCCCGGCGGGCTACCGGCTGCCGCTCGGCACGCTGCCCTACGTGCCGCCCTCGCAATTCCCCTATACCTATATCACCGACCCGACGGTGCCGCGCGGACCCCTGCCGGACTACCACGCGGAGGCCGAGGGCTTGCCCGAGGTGACGCCGGAACGGAGCCAGCCGGTTTCGGCGCCGCAGGAGACCGGGCCGGTGCAGGACGTGATCGAGCAGGAACTGGGCGACGGGTTCGGCGCGGTGCGGACTGCGCTGGCGGTGGAGCCGCGCGACGGGCGGTTGTGCGTGTTCATGCCGCCGGTGGAGGATGTGGAGGATTACCTCGATCTCCTGTCGGCGGCGGAAAAGGCGGCCGAGGAGATCGGGTTGCCGATCCATATCGAGGGTTACGCGCCGCCGCACGATCCGCGGCTGAACGTGATCCGGGTGGCGCCCGATCCGGGCGTGATCGAGGTGAATATCCACCCGGCCCATGGCTGGGGGGATTGCGTCGCCACCACCGAGGCGATCTACGAGGAGGCGCGGCTCTGCCGGCTGGGCGCCGACAAGTTCATGATCGACGGGCGGCATACCGGGACCGGCGGCGGCAACCACGTGGTGGTGGGGGGTGAGACGCCGAACGATTCGCCGTTCCTGCGCCGGCCGGACCTGTTGAAATCGCTGATCCTGATCTGGCAGCGGCATCCTGCGATCAGCTACCTGTTCTCGGGGCTGTTCATCGGGCCGACCTCGCAGGCGCCCCGGATCGACGAGGCGCGGCACGACACGCTCTACGAGCTGGAGATCGCGCTGAACCAGATCCGGCCCGACATGTCGCCGCCGCCCTGGCTGGTGGACCGGCTCCTGCGCAACATGCTGACCGACGTCACCGGCAACACGCATCGGGCCGAGATCTGTATCGACAAGCTCTATTCGCCGGACGGACCCACCGGGCGGCTGGGCCTCGTCGAGTTCCGCGGGTTCGAGATGCCGCCGCATCCGCGCATGAGCCTCGCCCAGCAGGTGCTGATCCGGGCGATCATCGCGCGGTGCTGGAAGGCGCCGGTGGAGGGTCGTCCGGTGCGCTGGGGGACGGTGCTGCACGACCGGTTCATGCTGCCGCATTTCCTGTGGCAGGATTTCCTCGACCTCCTCGCGGACCTGCGCCACCACGGCTTCGACCTCGACCCGGTCTGGTTCGAGGCGCAGGCCGAGTTCCGGTTCCCGTTCTGCGGGCAGATCAAGGCGGGGGAGACACATCTGGAGATCCGGCAGGCCATGGAACCCTGGCACGTGCTGGGCGAGACCGGCGCCATCGGCGGCACGGTGCGCTATACCGACAGTTCGGTGGAGCGGTTGCAGGTGAAGCTGACCGCGACGCATCAGGACCGCTATCGCGTCATGTGCAACCGCCGCCCGGTGCCCCTGCACCGGACCGAGACCTCCGGCGTCTCGGTGGGTGCGGTGCGCTACAAGGCCTGGCAACCGCCCGAGGCGCTGCATCCGACCATCCCGGTCCATGCGCCGCTCACCTTCGACATCTACGACGAGTGGACGGGTCATGCGCTGGCGGGCTGCACCTATCACGTGGCGCATCCGGGCGGGCGGAACTACGACACCTTCCCGGTGAACGGCTACGAGGCCGAGGCGCGGCGGTTGGCCCGGTTCGAGGCACATGGTCACGCGGCGGGCGCCTACCGGCCCGCGCCCGAGGCGCCGCATCCGGAATTCCCGATGACGCTTGACCTGAGGCGGCCCGTCGGTCTCGTCTAGAGGCGGGACAGGGAGGGCGCATGGAGCAGCGGGTAAGGCCGATGGAGGAGGATTCGAGGCTGGCAGGCTACCGGCCCGCCCCCGGCGTGGCCGACGAGCTCTATGACCCGAACGGGATCATGCGGCCGGTCTGGAAGCCATTCGTCGAGCGTCTTCTGGCGATGTCGCCGGAGGAGACCCGGGAGCGGTTCGAGCGCGGCAACCAGTACCTGCGCGATGCCGGCGTCTATTTCCGGCAATATTCCAACGATCCCCTGCAGGAGCGGGAATGGCCGCTGAGCCATGTGCCGGTGCTGCTGCATCAGAGCGACTGGACGACGATCTGCGAGGGGCTGACCCAGCGCGCCGACCTTCTGGAAGCGGTGATGGCCGATCTCTACGGGCCGGGGCGGCTCGTCAGCGAGGGGCATCTGCCGGCGGAGCTGGTGGCGGGCAACCCGCACTGGCTCCGGCCCATGGTGGGGGTGGCACCCAGGGGTGGGTATTACCTGCATTTCCTGGCCTTCGAGCTCGGCCGCTCGCCGGACGGGTCCTGGCTGGTGCTGGGCGACCGGACCCAGGCGCCCTCGGGCGCGGGCTTCGCGCTCGAGAACCGGGTGGCGACGACGCGTATCTTCCCGGAGCATTTCGCAGGCGAGCGAATCCACCGGCTGGCGGCGTTCTTCAACGGATTCCGCACCGCGCTGACCGGGCTCGGCTGGTCGAACGGGATGCTGCGGGGCGCCGGCATCCTGACGCCGGGCCCGGCGAACGACGCCTATTACGAGCACACCTATATCGCC
>JBNKWI010000132.1:0-8896 GCA_050299695.1 Paracoccaceae bacterium | reverse complement strand
CCGAGCGGATGTACGGCGGGCTTGCACCAAAACGCGCACAGAACAGCCGTTGCAGCGCCATCCCACGGGCAGGCGCTCGCCCGGCTTGGTGAGGGAGGGCCTCGTCCTGGCGCTTCGCGCGTTCGCGCCGGCTCCCCGGGGCTTCGCCCGTTCGCGTCTCTAAAGGTCCACAGGACCTTTCGCCGGGCTTTGCCCGGATCAGTGCTTACCCACTTGCAGACTCGGGCGACCGCGCGTATATGCCCTTCAACAGCGGCGCTTCGGCTTCCACCCCCGAGGCTCCACCGGAAATTCTCACGGGCCGCGCGCCCGTTTTTTTGTGCTTGCAGGAACCATGAACGACCTCGTTGCCAAGGCCCAGATCGACCGCCGGCTTGCCGAGATCATCACCCCCGTCATCGAGGACATGGGGTTCGAACTGGTGCGCGTGCGGTTCATGGGCGGCAAGACCAAGACCGTGCAGATCATGGCCGAGCGCCCGGATGGCGGGATCGAGGTGGACGATTGCGCCCGGATCTCGACGGCGGTGTCGGCGGTGCTGGATGTCGAGGACCCGATCGAGGATGCCTACACGCTGGAAGTGTCGAGCCCCGGGATCGACCGGCCGCTGACGCGGCTGAAGGATTTCGCGACCTGGGAAGGCTACGAGGCGCGAATCGAGACCTCCGAGCAGATCGACGGGCGTAAGCGCTTCAAGGGCGTGCTCGAAGGGATCGAGGAGGACGAGGTCCTGATCGAGATCGAGGTCGACGGCGAAATGCAGACCATCGGGCTGAAGTTCGACTGGCTGGCCGATGCCAAGCTGATCCTGACCGACGAGCTCATTCGCGAAATGCTGCGGCAGCGGAAGGCCGCCGCGGTGGACGAAGACAAGTACGACGATATCGAAACCGAAATCGCTTCCGAGGAGGAGTGACGACATGGCAATCACCTCTGCCAACCAGCTTGAACTGTTGCAGACCGCCGAGGCGGTTGCGCGGGAGAAGATGATCGACCCCGCGCTGGTCGTGGAAGCCATGGAAGAGAGCCTCTCGCGTGCCGCGAAGTCGCGCTACGGCTCGGAGATGGACATTCGCGTGTCGATCGACCGGAAGACCGGCAAGGCGACGTTCACGCGGGTGCGCACGGTGGTCGAGGACGAGCTTCTCGAAAACTACCAGGCCGAGATGACGGTCGCGCAGGCGAAGCAGTACCTGGACGATCCGAAGGTGGGCGACACTTTCGTGGAGGAAGTGCCGCCCGTCGAGATGGGCCGGATCGCGGCGCAGTCGGCCAAGCAGGTGATCCTGCAGAAGGTGCGCGAGGCCGAGCGGGACCGGCAGTACGAGGAATTCAAGGACCGCGCCGGGACGATCATCAACGGGGTCGTCAAGCGCGAGGAATACGGCAACGTCATCGTCGACGTGGGCGCGGGCGAGGGTGTCTTGCGGCGGAACGAGAAGATCGGCCGCGAGGCCTATCGGAACGGCGACCGGATCCGCTGCTACATCAAGGATGTGCGCCGCGAGGCGCGGGGGCCGCAGATCTTCCTTAGCCGCACGGCGCCGGAGTTCATGGCCGAGCTCTTCAAGATGGAAGTGCCGGAGATCTATGACGGCATCATCGAGATCAAGGCGGTGGCGCGGGATCCGGGCAGCCGGGCGAAGATCGCGGTGATCTCCTATGACAACTCGATCGACCCGGTGGGGGCCTGCGTGGGGATGCGGGGCAGCCGCGTGCAGGCGGTGGTCAACGAGCTTCAGGGTGAGAAGATCGACATCATTCCGTGGAACGAAGACGCGCCGACCTTCCTCGTCAACGCGCTGCAGCCGGCCGAGGTGTCGAAGGTGGTGCTCGACGAGGAGGCCGAGCGGATCGAGGTCGTGGTGCCGGAGGAGCAGCTGTCGCTCGCCATCGGGCGGCGCGGCCAGAACGTGCGGCTGGCGTCGCAGCTCACCGGGCTCGATATCGACATCATGACCGAGGAAGAGGAGAGCGCGCGGCGGCAGGCGGAGTTCGAGGAGCGGACCAAGCTGTTCGTGGAGACGCTCGACCTCGACGAGTTCTTCGCGCAACTTCTCGTCTCCGAGGGCTTCACATCGCTCGAAGAGGTCGCATATGTGGACACGGACGAGCTTCTCGTCATCGACGGCGTGGACGAGGACACCGCGTCGGAACTTCAGGCCCGTGCCCGCGACTATATCGACGAGCAGAACCGCAAGGCGCTCGATGCCGCGCGGGCGCTCGGCGCCGAGGACAGCCTGATCAACTTCGAGGGGCTGACCCCGCAGATGGTCGAGGCGCTGGCGAAGGATGGCGTGAAGACGCTGGAGGATTTCGCAACCTGCGCCGACTGGGAGCTGGCCGGCGGCTGGACCGTCGAGGACGGCGAACGGAAGAAGGACGACGGGCTTCTCGAGCCCTATGACGTGAGCCTGGAAGAGGCGCAGAACATGGTGATGACCGCCCGGGTGCTGCTTGGATGGGTCGATCCGAACGACCTGGTGGCCGAAGAGGACGCGGCCGGCGAAGAGGGCGAAACCGAGGAGGCTGGGGCCTGATCCCAGGCCCCTGAGGGTCCGAAATGACGCGGGGCGGACAGAAAACGCTACGCGAGGCGCCCGAGCGTCGCTGCATCGCCACCGGGGAGACCGGGCCGAAGGCGGGGCTGGTGCGTTTCGTGGTCGGCCCCGAGGGGCAGGTCGTGCCGGACCTGGCGGGCAAGCTGCCGGGCCGGGGCATCTGGGTCTCGGCGGACCGGGCCGCGCTGGAGAGGGCGGCGAAGAAGGGGCTCTTCGCCCGGGCCGCGAAGGCGCCGGTCAAGGTGCCCGAGGATCTGGTCGGGATCGTCGAGGCGGGGCTCCTGCGCCGGGTCGTCGACCTGGTTTCGATGGCGCGCAAGGCCGGTGGGGCCGTGGCGGGCTTCGAGAAGGTGAAAGGCTGGCTCGGGACCGGGGAAGCGGCGGTGTTGCTGCAGGCCTCGGACGGGTCGGAACGGGGCAAGACGCGGCTGCGGCCGCCGCCCGGAAACGGTGCATTTATTGGTGTTCTGACGGCCTCAGAATTGGGTTTGGCTTTCGGACGCGAACATGTGATACATGCGGCGCTTGCCGCGGGCGGACTCACTGACAGGGTCAGGGAGGACGCCATGCGGCTTTCGGGCGTTCGCGAAACTGGCGGTGGCGATCCCACCGGAAAGGCGAAGAAGACAGTATGAGCGAAAGTGACGGCAAGAAGACGTTGGGCCTTCGCGGTAGCGGGCGCTCCGGTCAGGTGAAGCAGAGCTTTTCCCATGGCCGGACGAAGGCTGTGGCCGTCGAGGTGAAGGGACGCAAGCGCGTGGTCGTGCCGAAGCCCGGCGCCACCAGCGCGGGGGCCGCAGATGGCCCCAAGGTGGTGGGTGACCCGCGGAAGCGTCCCGCCGGGATTTCCGATGCCGAGCTCGAACGCCGGATGAAGGCGCTTGCCGCCGCCAAGGCTCGCGAGGCCGAGGAAGCCGAGGCGCGTGCCACCGAAGAGCGCGAGCGCGCCGAGGAGCGGGAGCGTCGCCGGGCCGAGATCGAGGCCAAGGAGCGCGAGGAACGCGAGCGCGAGGAAGCGCTGAAGCGGAAGGCCGAGGAAGAGGCCCGCGAGGCCGAGCGCGCCGCCGCCAAGGCGAAGGCCGCCGAGGCCGCCGCCGCGCAGCCGGCGCCGGCCGCGCCGGGAGAAGACGCCCCGGCCCGTGGCGCCCCGCGCAGCGCGGGTGGCGGCGCGGGCGCGCAGGCCCGCAAGCCCGAGCGTGGCGACGACCGCGACCGCGCGGCCAAGCCCGCGAAGGGCCGCGACGACGGCAACCGCCGCTCGGGCAAGCTCACCCTGAACCAGGCGCTTTCGGGCGGCGAGGGCGGGCGCCAGCGCTCGCTCGCGGCGATGAAGCGCAAGCAGGAGCGCGCGCGGCAGAAGGCGATGGGCGGCCGGATCGAGCGCGAGAAGATCGTGCGCACCGTGCAGCTCCCCGAGGCGATCACCGTTTCCGAGTTGGCCAACCGGATGTCCGAGCGGGTTGCCGACGTGGTCAAGTCGCTGATGCAGGCCGGCATCATGGCGACGCAGAACCAGTCGATCGACGCCGATACCGCCGAGCTGATCATCGAGGAATTCGGCCATAACGTGCAGCGGGTTTCCGATGCCGACGTGGAGCAGGTGATCGACACGGTCGAGGACAAGGCCGAGGATCTGGTGTCGCGGCCGCCGGTCATCACGGTGATGGGCCATGTCGACCACGGCAAGACTTCGCTTCTCGACGCGATCCGGAACGCCAAGGTGGTGGCCGGCGAGGCGGGTGGGATCACCCAGCATATCGGCGCCTATCAGGTGACCACCGAGGGTGGCCAGGTCCTGACCTTCCTCGACACGCCGGGCCACGCGGCCTTCACCTCGATGCGCGCCCGGGGCGCGCAGGTGACGGATATCGTGGTTCTGGTCGTGGCCGCGGACGACGCGGTGATGCCGCAGACCGTCGAAGCGATCAACCACGCCAAGGCGGCGAAGGTGCCGATGATCGTGGCGATCAACAAGATCGACAAGCCCGCGGCGAATCCCGACAAGGTGCGGACGGCGCTCCTCCAGCATGAAGTCGTCGTCGAGAAGATGTCGGGCGACGTGCAGGACGTGGAAGTTTCCGCCATCACCGGCCAGGGGCTCGACAACCTCCTGGAGGCGATCGCGCTCCAGGCCGAGATCCTGGAACTGAAGGCCAACCCCGACCGGCCCGCCCAGGGCGCGGTGATCGAGGCGCAGCTCGATGTGGGCCGGGGGCCGGTGGCCACGGTGCTCATCGAGAACGGCACGCTGAAGCAGGGCGACATCTTCGTCGTCGGCGAACAGTGGGGCAAGGTCCGCGCGATGGAGAACGACAAGGGCGAGCGGGTCAAGGAAGCCGGCCCCTCGGTTCCGGTCGAGGTCCTGGGCCTCAACGGCACGCCCGAGGCGGGCGACGTGCTGAACGTCGTTTCGACCGAGGCGCAGGCCCGAGAGATCGCCGCCTATCGCGAGCAGCAGGCGAAGGACAAGCGCGCCGCCGCCGGTGCCGCGACGACGCTGGAACAGCTCATGGCGAAGGCCAAGGACGACCAGAACGTGTCCGAGCTGCCGATCGTGGTGAAGGCGGATGTGCAGGGTTCGGCCGAGGCCATCGTCCAGGCGATGGAGAAGATCGGCAACGACGAGGTGCGGGTGCGCGTGCTGCACTACGGCGTGGGCGCGATCACCGAGAGCGATATCGGCCTCGCCGAGGCCTCGGGCGCGCCGGTGATCGGGTTCAACGTGCGGGCCAACGCCTCGGCGCGGAACTCGGCGAACCAGAAGGGCGTGGAGATCCGCTACTACTCGGTGATCTACGACCTCGTGGACGACGTGAAGGCGGCGGCCTCGGGCCTGTTGTCGGCCGAGGTGCGCGAGACCTTCATCGGCTATGCCCAGATCAAGGAGGTCTTCAAAGTCTCCAACGTCGGCAAGGTCGCGGGTTGCCTTGTCACCGAGGGCGTGGCGCGCCGCTCGGCGGGCGTGCGGCTCCTGCGCGACGACGTGGTGATCCACGAGGGCACGCTGAAGACGCTGAAGCGCTTCAAGGACGAAGTGGCCGAGGTCATCTCGGGCCAGGAATGCGGGATGGCCTTCGAGAATTACGAGGACATCCGCCCGGGCGACGTGATCGAGATCTTCACCCGCGAGGAGGTCGTGCGGAAGCTCGCCTGATCGGGGTCGGAGATGCGGATCGGGGGCAGCCTTCGGGCTGCCCTTTTTCGTTGGAACAGATTGATGTTTCGCACATTTTTTGAAACCCATCCCAAGGATGCGCGTAGCGCTATCCGCACCTGCGTCGCTGGGCCCTTGGCTTTCTTCCGTGGCACATCTTGTATTTTTTTCCGCTGCCACACGGGCATTGGCGGTTCTTCGGAACAACTGGAACCGCCACCGCCGGGGAACTGGTATCGACGTGAAATGGTGAGCTGCCAGCATGAACGTCACCGCCAAACATAGCACCGGAGAACTTCGAGGTTGCCCACACATATGCTGGAATGAAAATTCTTCGTACTGGCTTCGCAGTGTGATATTCTCCCTCGAATGGCTCTTGGAGGCCAGCGGGGACGACCAGGCTCGTAATCTGTTTGCCAATGGTATTCTTGGTTGCTGCCTTGTCTGAAGCCTTGCGTATTATGTTCACAAGCCGTGCAGCCGCGGCCTTGGGACCTATCGACTGCGCATCGGTACAAGCTTGATCGAGACCTGGCATGTCCAGACCGGAAGTAGTTCCGATGAACATGACGCCTGGCCGATCTACGGCGGGATGCGACCAACAATTGAAATTCTCTCTTGCGGCGGACAGCGGCAGCTTTCCGGGATCGTGGAAATTGGAGATGAGAAACAAAGATCCGACTGGATCGGGCGTGTAGATATAGCCAACGAACAGGATGCTAAGGCGTTTGGCTTCGGGCGAAATTCCTCTTAGCACCGGGTCTTTCTTAAACTTCTCCGTCAACCCGCTGCACATTCGGTCCACCAGACCTCCAATGCGGTAGTCTGGTTTGGCCCATTCGCCTGCATTCTTGACAAGGAAATCGTGCGTCGAGAACCCGTTGGCGGTGGCCAACCCTGTGAAGCTAACGGACATGCGCGCATCGTCTGTGAGCAGAGCGAAGGTCTTGTCCTGCTCGTCGGTGCCCACATACCTGCCCGCCGAGAGGCGGCGGTCAGTTGCAACAAGGGCAAAATCATCGTTCAGAATAGCCACGCTGAGCGTCACGGTGAGGTCCTTTCCATGCCGGGATCAGGTACATGTCGAGGTCGACCTCCGGATTGTATGACGCCAAGGATCTGCAGACTCAAAGGTCGCGTTTGAGCCACTTGACTATTCCCTCCGTCACAAGCCGACAGCCGAACGCCTGTTCGCAGCGAAGGTCAGGAACGCCGCGCTGCCCCCGCCCGGAATCAAGGCTTGGGACGGGCCGCCGGGCGAGCGCCTGCCCGTCCCGGCGGGCTGGCGCTCTGGTGGCGTTCCGCGCCGAACGTCTGTGCGGCGGGTTTGCACTATAAAGCGCGCCGGCCGGCCGTCGCTGCGCCATCCCACGGGCAGGCGCTCGCCCGGCTCCGGTGCGCTGTTTTCCAGCGCTGCTTCAGCCAACCGCCTTGTCGCCTGGACCGGTGCTTTCTATAAGCGGGGCAAGCAGGGGACGGGGGGGCGCATGGCGTTCGGCGCGAGACACCTTCTGGGGATCGAGACGCTCTCTCCGGAGGATATCCGCACCGTTCTCGACCTGGCCGACAGCTATGCCGAGCTGAACCGGCAGCCCGACAAGCACGGCGACGCGCTGAAAGGGCTCACCCAGATCAACATGTTCTTCGAGAACTCGACCCGCACCCAGGCGAGTTTCGAGATCGCAGGGAAGCGGCTGGGCGCCGACGTGATGAACATGGCGGTGCAGGCCTCGTCGGTGAAGAAGGGCGAGACGCTGATCGACACGGCGTTGACCTTGAATGCGATGCATCCCGACCTGCTGGTGGTGCGGCATCCGCATTCGGGCGCGGTGAACCTTCTGGCCGAGAAGGTGAATTGCGCGGTGCTGAACGCGGGCGACGGGCGGCACGAGCACCCGACGCAGGCGCTTCTGGACGGGCTGACGATCCGGCGGGCGAAAGGGCGGCTGCATCGCTTGAGGATCGCGATCTGCGGGGATATCGCCCATAGCCGGGTGGCGCGGTCGAACATCCACCTTCTGGGCAAGCTCGAGAACCGGGTGCGGCTGATCGGGCCGCCGACGCTGATGCCGGCGGGCGCCGCCGAGTGGGGCGTCGAGGTTTTCGGCGACATGGAAGAGGGGCTCCAGGATTGCGACGTGGTGATGATGCTCCGGCTCCAGAAGGAGCGGATGGACGGGGCGTTCATTCCCTCGGAGCGGGAATATTATCACCGGTTCGGGCTCGATGCGGAGAAACTCGCCCATGCGGCGCCGGACGCGATCGTGATGCATCCCGGGCCGATGAACCGGGGCGTCGAGATCGACGGGACCATCGCCGACGACATCAACCGCTCGGTGATCCAGGACCAGGTGGAGATGGGCGTCGCGGTGCGGATGGCGGCGATGGACCTTCTGGCGCGGAACCTGCGGGCGCGTCCGGCCGCACCGGTGATGGCATGAGGGAGGTCGCGGCGCATGAGGCGGGCGTGGTCCGGCTGTTCCGGGTCGACCTGCCGGCGGCGGAGATCGACGCGTTCATGGCGAAGGACTGGGCCGGGTACGATGCCGCCGACGAGGGGGCCGAGACGCCGCCCTGGCCTGTGCGGGAGGCCCTGGGGGCGGAGTATCTCGACGAGGGCTTCGTCGAGGTCGTCGCGGTGAAGGATGTCGCGGGGCTGGGGCTCGCGGGCTACCTGGCCGAGGGGATGGGGATCCCGGAGGCGGATCTCGCGGCGGACCGCGCCATGCTCGACGCGCTGGAGGGACATGTGCTGGTGGTGAGCTCGCCGGCCTTCGGCGGGTTGGCGCAGATGCTCGATCCGCAGCAGCCGCTCCGGCCGGTGGGGGCCTACCACGAGGCGCCGGCGCGGCCGGTGATCGGCAGGATCGAGAGCACGGCGGCCAAGGGGCGGCTGGCCCGGCGGTCGTCACAGGTGGTGCATCACCATGCGAGCGCGATCCGGACGCTGATGGTGCTGATGGCGGCGCTCGTTCTGGGCGGCGGGATCGTGGCGATGCTGGCGCTGGGGCTGAGTTGATGACGCGGATCCTGTTCAAGAACGCAAGGCTGATCGACCCCGAGGCGCTGACCGAGGAAGTGGGCGCGCTCATGGTCGAGGACGGAATGATCCGGGCGGCGGGCGGTTCGGCCGACGAGGTAGTCGAGTGCGGCGGGCTGTGCCTCGCGCCGGGGATCATCG
>JBNKWI010000131.1:0-9032 GCA_050299695.1 Paracoccaceae bacterium | reverse complement strand
ATGAACGGCCCGGCATCGGTGCCGCCGTGCTCGACAACCAGCACCGACTTTCCGGCCTCTGCCAGCCGGTAGGCGATGGCGGAGCCGGCCGAGCCGGCGCCGACGATGACGTAATCGGCTTCCATTTCAGTCGCGGACCTCGAGTTCTTCCCAGCCAACCATGGCGTGTTCGCGATAGGCCGGACGTTCCGTGAGCCGCTCCCAGTAGGCGCGGAGCGCGGGCGTCTCGGCCTTCTCGAAATCGAGCGAGAAATAGCGGTTGAGCTGGTGGCCGGCAGCGATGTCGGCAAAGGTGAAGGCGGCGCCCGCGAGCCAGGGTCCCGCGCCGATCCGCGCGTCGAGCATCGACGCGAGCGGTTTCAGGCGCCCGGCGGCGGCCGCGATGGCGGCATGATCGCGGCGCGAGGGGGCGACCCGCACGGTCGACATGAACATCGCGCCCATCGCCGGTGCGAAGGCGTTCTTCGCCCATTCGGCCCAGCTGTCGAGCGGCCCCCGGACGGCCGGGTCGGTAGGCCAGAAGGTGTCGTCGCCGTAGCGGCTGCCGAGATAGCGCAGGATCGCCGCGCTCTCGAACATGGTGACACCGCCGTCGATCATTACCGGGACGAGTCCCATCGGGTTCATTGCCCTGTATTCGGGCGTATCGGTCCCGCCATGGCGGCCGCCCACGTCCTTGCGGACATGTGCAAGGCCAAGCTCGCCAACTGCCCACATCGCAACCTGCACGTTCGAAGAATTCGCGCGTCCCAGGATCGTCAGCATCACGCAGTCTCCCCATCGCCTGCCGCCACGTAGACGGTCTTGACCTCGCTCCAGGCCTCGATCGCGGCATGACCGTTCTCGCGGCCGACACCCGAGGCCTTGACGCCGCCGAACGGCACCTCGACCGGAGTCAGGTTGTAGGCGTTGATCCAGCAGGTCCCGGCCTTGAGCCGCCCGATGACCCGGTGCGCCCGCGCGAGGTCGCGCGTATAGACCCCGGCGGCGAGGCCGAACGCGGTTGCGTTGGCGCGAGACACGGCCTCGCTCTCGGTCACGAAATCGAGCACCGCCATCACCGGCCCGAAGATCTCTTCCCTGGCGATGGCCATGCCGTCCGTGACCCCGGCGAAGATCGTCGGTTCCATCCAGAACCCCGCCCCCGCGCCGCGGCCCCCGCCACAGACGAGCCGCGCGCCCTCGTCGCGGCCCTTGGCGACGTAGCTTTCGACAATCTCACGCTGGCGGGCCGAGACCATCGGTCCGAAGGTGGTCGCCTCGTCCATCGGATCCCCCGGGACGAGGCCTTTCACCGCCGCGGCCATCTTCTCGAGGAAGGCCTCGCGCACCGAGGCCTCCACGAAGACCCGCGTACCGTTCGAGCAGACCTGCCCCGAGGAATAGAAATTCCCCAGCATCGCCCCCGCGACCGCCGCGTCGAGATCGGCATCGGCGAAGACGACGATCGGGGATTTGCCGCCGAGTTCCATCGTGGCATGTTTCAGACCGTGCGCCGCGGCCTCGTAGACCCGCCGTCCGGTGGGCACAGACCCGGTGAGCGAGACCTTGGCCACCCGGTCGTCCGCCACCAACGCGGCGCCCACCGGTCCGAGCCCCTGCACCACGTTGAACACGCCCGGCGGTGCGCCCGCCTCTGTCAGGATTTCCGCCACTTTCAGGGCGCAGAGCGGCGTCATCTCCGAGGGTTTGAACACCATCGTGTTGCCGCAGGCGAGCGACGGCGCGGCTTTCCAGCAGGCGATCTGGGTCGGGTAGTTCCAGGCGCCGATCCCGACGGTGACCCCCAGCGCGGACCGAACCGTATAGGCCCAGTCGCCGCCGCCCAGCTGGATGTGCTGTCCGGCGAGTGTCCCGGCCATGCCGCCGAAATACTCCAGCGCGTCGGCACCCGAGGTGGCGTCCGCCACGAGCGTCTCCGACAGAGGCTTGCCGGTGTCGAGCGTCTCGAGTTCCGAAAGCTCCCGGTTGCGTTCCCGGATGATCTGCGCGGCCCGGGTCAGGATCCGCCCCCGCTCGCGGCCGGTCATCGCCGCCCAGGCTTCCTGCGCGGCGTCGGCGGCGGCGAGCGCCTGTTCGACGACGGCGGGCGTCGCCGACCGCACCGTCGCGATCACCTCGCCGCTATAGGGATAGGTGACGGGGATCGCCTCGCCGCCCAGATCCTCGACATAGGCGCCGTTGACGTAATGGCTGGCAACGGGTTGCGGGTCGTAGCTCATGTGTCGTCCTCAGAACGTGTTCCGCAGGATCTCGTAGGAGACCATGACGGTCTTGCGATAGGCCGGCCGCCCGGCCAGCCGCTCGTAATAGGCGCGGAGCGCGGGCAGATCGGCGCGCGGGATGTCGATGTCGAAATAGCGGTAGAGCACGTGGCCGAACTGGATGTCGGCGAGGGTCAGGGTATCGCCGCACAGGTAGTCATGGGCTGCGAAGCGCGGTTCGACCTTGGCCAGTTCCGCCTCGAGCGCCGCGAGGTTGCGGGCGATGAGATCGGGATCGCGGTTCTCCGGCCGGGTCCGGGCGGTGCGCCAGAAGACCGGGCCGGTGAACCCCTCGGCCACCGAATGCTTTGCCCATTCGGCCCACATGTCGACCTGCGACCGCTTGAGCGGATCGCGGGGCCAAAAGGCCTCGGGCCCATGCTCGGCGGCGAGGTAGCGCAGGATCGCGGGAGTTTCCCAGATCGCGGTATCGCCGACCCTCAGGACCGGGATCTTCCCGTGCGGGGTCATCGCATGGAATTCGGGCGTGTCGAGCCCGCCATGGATCTCGCCATAGTCCAGCCGCGTATAGGTGAGCCCGAGCTCCTCGAGCCCCCAGAGCAGCGCCTGCACGTTCGACGACGTCGCGCGACCGTAGACGGCAAATGTCATTCGCCCCTCGGAAATCGCTGGTTTTCCTCGACCACGTTCAGGTCCATGTGGTTGCGCATGAACCGCTCGGAGGCCTGCCGCAGGGGCTGGTAGTCCCACGGGAAATAGGCGCCGTTCCGGAGCGCCTCGTAGACCACCCAGCGCCGGGCCTGGCTTTCGCGGACCTCGGCGTCGAACCGGGAGAGGTCCCAGCGGGCGTCGGCATCGCGTCGGTATTGCGTCAGTATCGCGTCGGTGCCGGGATCCGGATCCTCGGCCAGGTTCCTGAGCTCATGCGGGTCCGCCTCGAGATCGAACAGTTGCTCGGGGTCGAGCGCGCAGCGATTGTATTTCCATCGGCCGGAGCGGAGCGAGACGAGCGGCGCATAGGAGGCCTCCGCGGCATATTCCATCGCCACCGCGCTGGTCCGTTCCGCACCCTTTGCCAGGGGCAGCAATGTCTCGCCATCGGTCCAGGGGGCGACGTCCTCCATCGACACCCCGGCCAGATCGGCAAGCGTCGGCGTCACGTCGATAGTCGAGACCGGCGCGTCGATCCGTTGCGGCGCGAGGCCGGGGGCGGCGAGCATCAGCGGCACCCGTGCCGAACCCTCGTAGAAGTTCATCTTGAACCAGAGGCCACGCTCGCCGAGCATGTCGCCATGGTCGGAGACGAAGACGATCGCCGCTTCCTGCCGGGTACGGTCGAGCACGTCGAGGATGCCGCCGATCTTCTCGTCGAGATAGGAGATGTTCGCGAAATAGGCGCGGCGCGAGCGGCGGATGTCCTCCTCGGTGATGTCGAAGGCCCGCCAGTCGTTCGCGTCGAAGATCCGCTTCGCGTGGGGGTCGTGCGCCTCGTAGGGCATCGCCGGCACGTCGGGCAGGAGATGCGGACAATCCTCGTAGAGATCCCAGAATTTCTTGCGCGCCACATAGGGGTCGTGCGGATGGGTGAAGCTCACCGTCAGGCACCAGGGCCGGTCGTCATGGCCGCGCGCGAGGTCGTAGAGCTTCTGCTCCGCCATGAAGGCGACCTCGTCGTCATACTCCATCTGGTTGGTGATCTCGGCGATGCCCGCGCCGGTCACCGAGCCCATGTTGTGATACCACCAGTCGATCCGCTCTCCGGGCTTGCGGTAGTCCGGTGTCCAGCCGAAATCGGCCGGGTAGATGTCGGTCGTCAGCCGTTCCTCGAAGCCGTGGAGCTGATCGGGGCCGACGAAATGCATCTTGCCCGAGAGGCAGGTGCGGTAGCCCGCCCGGCGCAGGTGATGCGCGTAGGTGGGGATCGAGGAGGCGAATTCGGCGGCGTTGTCGTAGACCCGCGTGCGCGACGGGAGCTGGCCCGACATGAACGAGGCGCGGCCCGGCGCGCAGAGCGGCGAGGCGGTATAGGCGTTGCGGAACCGGACCGACCTAGCCGCCAGCCGCTTCAGATTGGGCGCGTGGAGCCAGTCGGCGGGGCCGTCGGGAAAGAGCGTGCCGTTCAGCTGGTCGACCATCAGGATCAGGACGTTCGGCCGGGTCATGCGCCGTCTCCCAGCAGCCGGTCGACATAGTCGAGCACCAGGTTCGTCGCGGCCCCGGCATCATGCGCCGCCGGATTCAGGCCCTGCCGGATGTAGAGCCCGTCGATCATCGCGGCGATCCCTTCGGCGGCCGCATCCGCGCGCGTGTCGAGCAGGGGTCGGAGCGGATGCCGCAGGTTCGAGGCGAGCCGTCCCTTGTAGACCGCGAGGAGCCGCGCCGCCTCGGGCACGGTCTGCGCGGAGAGGTAGAACATCAGCCACGACGCGATCACCTCCCGCTTGAAGTTCGAGGGCGCGAAACTGGCGCGCACGACGGCCTCGAGGCGCGCGCGCGGCGTTTCCGCACCGGCCAGCGCGGCCCGGACCTCGCCCGCATAGATCGTCATGATATGGCGCATCGCGGAGAGGAAGATCGCCTCCTTGGTGCCGAAATAGTGATGCGCCAGCGCCGTAGAGACGCCCGCACGGCGCGCGATCTGCCCGACCGTGACGTCGAGCGACCCTTTTGTTCCGATTTCGTGGATCGTCGCGGCCACGAGTGCATTGCGACGGATCGGCTCCATTCCGAGCTTCGGCATCGTCTACTCCCCGGGGGTGGCAACGCGTTTGTCCCGGCGGTACCAATTGCTGACTGACCAGTCAATCAAATCATAGAGCGGGGGCCGAAAGAGGCTTGCACTCCCTGCCCCACCTCGGCTTCATTGCGGCAATCTTCAAAAAACGATCTCAGGGAGAAACGTCATGAACAAACTTCTCGCCGCCACGGCGAGCCTCGCGCTTCTGGCCGGGCCGGCGCTGGCGGATTGCGAAAAGGTCGTGTTCTCGGATGTGGGCTGGACCGATATCACCGCCACCACGGCCGCCACGACCGTCCTGCTCGGGGCGCTCGGCTACGACACCGACATCAAGGTGCTCTCGGTGCCGGTGACCTATACCTCGCTCGCCGGCGGCGACGTGGACGTGTTCCTCGGCAACTGGATGCCGACCATGGAAGCCGATATCGCCCCCTACCGCGACGCCGGCACGGTCGACACGGTACGCGCCAATCTCGAGGGCGCGAAATATACGCTCGCGGCCAACAAGGCGGCGGCCGATCTCGGCATCCACAGCTTCGCCGACATCGCGGCGCACAAGGACGAGCTCGAGGGCAAGATCTACGGCATCGAGCCCGGTAATGACGGCAACCGGCTGATCATGGACATGATCGACCAGGACGCCTTCGGTCTGAAGGGCTTCGAGGTTGTGGAAAGCTCCGAACAGGGCATGCTGGCCCAGGTCGAGCGCGCCGACCGTCGCGGCGAGCCGGTGATCTTCCTCGGCTGGGAACCGCATCCGATGAACGCGGCCTTCGAGATGACCTATCTCGAGGATGGCGACGACTGGTTCGGCCCGGATTTCGGCGGCGCGACGGTCTACACCAACACCGCGGCCGGCTTCGACACGGCCTGCCCGAACCTGGGCAAGCTCCTGAACAATCTCGAATTCTCCCTGAAGATGGAGAACGAGATCATGGGCTCGATCCTGAACGACGGCGAAGACCCGGCCGATGCGGCGACCGAGTGGCTGAAGGCGAATCCGGGCGTGCTCGACGCCTGGCTCGACGGTGTGACCACCAAGGATGGCAGCGACGCCATGGCCGCCGCGAAAGGCGCGCTGGGGCTCTGAGGCTCTATGGCCCGGGCGCTTGAACGGCGCCCGGGATCTTGCCGGAGGACTGGACGATGGACTCTCTCGGCGCATTCGGCAGCGCGTATGACGAGAGGAATTTCTGGTCACAGCTCAACGAAACGATGGCGTGGTGCGGGCCGCGGGGGTCGATGGACGATCCGAAGCGGTCGCTGCGAAGTTTTCGGAACGAGATCTGGTACGGAGATCTCTCCTCTCGGAGCCTGCGTGTCCGGCATCTTGCAGACGTCAGGTCCAGACATCTGAGAGAAACCGGCTGCGGGACGGACGCTTCGATTCCGAACGATCTGGCGGGCGGTCGTCTCCTCGCCTACTTCCCCGATATCAATATGTGCGACGGCCTGGCCGAGGCCGTATCGGCCGGATTTTTCGACGTTCACAATACCCCGCCGCACGATACCTGGGTCGATTTCATTGTGGCACCCCTCGGGGATCCTACGGGTGCCGGGTTCCTGGTTGCCTGGGTCCCGCCGGCTCTCCTGGATCTCGCCCACGAGGGCGTGGAGGTGAATCCCGAGGGATGCATCCTCTGGCTCGACACATACGAGCACCCCTTGGTGGACGAATTGCGCAGGCGATCCCTGATCGCGTGACGCCTACCCCGCCGGGACGTCCTGCGGCATCAGCGCCTCGTCGATTTCGCGGGCCCGGATTGCGGCGGGGCGGGCGAGGATGCGGGCGGCGTAGGCAGCGAAGCCGGGGCGTTCGGGGAGTGTGCCGAAGCGGAGGCCCCAGGCGATCTGGGCGCCGAGATAGACATCCGCCGCGCTGAACTTCTCGCCGAGGATGTAGTCGCGGCCGTCCGAGAGCAGCCGTTCCAGCGTGTCGCAGACCCTTTCGAGACTGCCATAGCCGGTGCGGCCCTGTTTCTGGGGATCGTCGAGGGTGAAGCCGAAGCTCGCGTTGACCACCGACTGCTCCACCGGGCCCGCACCGAAGAACAGCCAGCGGTAATAGGCGCCGCGCTCCGGCGTGCCG
This sequence comes from Paracoccaceae bacterium, assembly GCA_050299695.1. GTDB lineage: Bacteria > Pseudomonadota > Alphaproteobacteria > Rhodobacterales > Rhodobacteraceae > Ovoidimarina. The sequence goes on along the minus strand of JBNKWI010000131.1, from coordinate 1,981 downwards.
GGCGCCGGGGCCAGGCCAGCCTCGGGGAAGACATCGGCCAGGTAGGCGCAGATCGCCGCGCTTTCGGTGACGACGACGCCGTCGTGGACGAGGGTGGGCACCTTGCCCATCGGGTTCAGCGCCAGGTAGTCGTGCGATTTCATCTCGGGCCCGTAGGTCACGACGCGGGTTTCGTAGGTCGCGCCGACCTCCTCGAGCATCCAGCGCACGATGCGCCCGCGGGACATCGGATTCGTGTAGAAAATCATGGCCATGTCGGGTCCTCCCGGCGCCACTCTTTCGCGTCCGGGCGGACGCCGCAAGGCCGGGAATGCGCGCCGGCGGACCGGCGCGCAAATCGTGGTGGCTCAGTACTTCGCCACGTTGACCATGTAGGGATCGTCCTCGGTCGGTTCCGCCACCTTCTCCATCAGGTTGATCGAGATATGCGGCCAGCGGATCACTCCGGCCTCGCCGTCGCGGCGGCGGAAGAAGTCGAGGAAGATGAACTGGGTATAGGCCAGCGCGAGCTTCGGCTTGCCGTCCACCTTCTCGTTCAGCTCCATGATGTAGAAGACCGAGCGCATCAGGTTCGCATCCGCCTGCCGCTCGATGAAGGGGATGTTGTGGATCCCGGCCATCTGCAACTCGGTCGTCATGCGGAGTTCGGTCGTCCGCGCCACGTCGAGGAGGCTCAACGCCTTCTTCAGGGTGTCGAACGGCGTCTTGACGCTGAAGATCCCTTCGAACGGGTTCTCGGTGAACTTGCGGTAGGGGTTCAGGTAGTCGCCCGGGTTCACCGCCTCGTCGACCGATTGCTCGATCGTCTTGCCCGCCGCCACGTCGTCCGCGCTCTGTGCACCCAGCGGGAAGCCCGAGGAGCTGTCGATATTCTGCGGCGGCCCGTCATAGGTCCTCGACTTGCCGACCAGGGCAGCCGAGTTGCCATGCGGAATGGTGGCGAGCCTCGCCACGTCGATGTCGTCGGTCTGTTCGTTGATCATGTGCAGGAACAGGCCGGGCTCGTGGTGGATCGGCAGATCGCCGCCGCCCGCGAGCGGCGTGCCGGCATCGTCCTCGGCCACCTTCTGACGGATCGACTGCTGGTAATCGAGCGTCACCAGGAACTGGTCGGTGGTCATCGGCGGGAACCTGATCCCCCGGTTCGGCACCTTGTCGTCCACGAACATGAAGCGCAGTTGTTCGTTGTACTGGTTGAAGAGGAGCCGGTAGGGCGGATGACCGTCCTGGGCGAAGGGAAGCGCGATCAGGTTCCAGCCGCGGCTGTCGGTCTTGCTGCCATCCTCCTCTACGTTCATCCACAGACCAGGCAGGTTCTGCAGCGGCCCCAGGTCCTTCTCTTCCGTCGCGGCGGGGTCGAATTCGCGCTGTCGGACTTCGTAGATACCGCCCGCTTTTTGCTCTTCGAGCATCGTAAAACTCCTTTGTTCGAAACCTTTTGCAATCGAAAACGGCCCCAAAAAATTACCGATGGGGGCACGCGCGGAGCATATCACAACTTATGCGAGCTGGGAACAATTGCGGCGCTTGTGGCCGCCGGACGGCCGGTCCATCATCGCGGCAGAGGGAATGGGACAGGGGGCACGGCATGGAGTGGCTGACCGACGAGAAGATCCCGGTGGGCAAGACCGCCAAGCTGATCTTCGACTGGCTGAAGGACAACGGGGCGTGGTTCTTCGACAACGTCTCGGACACGCTCGACGCGATGATCGACGGGATCCTCTGGCTCCTTCAGGCGCCGCCGCCCCTCGTGGTGATCGCCGCCTTCGTGGCGCTGACCTGGGTTTTGCAGCGTAACTGGAAGACCTGCCTCTTCGTGTTTCTCGGCTTTCTCTTCATCCTGAACCAGGGCTACTGGAAGGAGACCACCGAAAGCATGACGCTGGTGCTCTCGGCCTGTGTGGTGTGCATGGCCATCGGCGTGCCCGTCGGCATCGCTGCCGCGCACCGGCCGAAGCTCTACGCCTGGATGCGGCCCGTG
>JBNKWI010000130.1:8685-9040 GCA_050299695.1 Paracoccaceae bacterium | reverse complement strand
GACATGGACGGCGTCGGCGATCAGGCCGCAGGAGGCGGTGCCGGTCGCCAGCGCGGCGCCCACCAGCCCTGGCGCGCGATTGCCGAGCTGGCTCATGGCGTTGAAGAGATGGGTGACGCATCGCGCGCCGGCGGCGAGGTAGCGCCGGCAGGTGTCGAAATCGGCGTCGGTATGGCCGAGCGAGACTAGGACCCCGGCGCGGGCGAGGGCGGTGACCTGTGCCTCGGAGACGCTTTCGGGCGCCACGGTCACCTTGAGGACGGGCAGGGCGACGGCCGCGGCGATGAGGGCGTCGAGGTCGTCCTGCTCCATCGGGCGGATCAGGGCGGGGTCGTGGGCGCCCGGGGGGGCGGCG
>JBNKWI010000130.1:0-8675 GCA_050299695.1 Paracoccaceae bacterium | reverse complement strand
ATGCGGGCCTTCGAGGTGAAGGCCGGCGATGCCCGGCACCCCGGCGCGGATTGCGTCCACGGTTGCCGCGATGACCGCGCGGGTGGTTTGGGGCGTGTCGGTGATGAGGGTCGGAAGGAGCGCGGTCACGCCGAGGCGGCGATGCGCGCGGGCGATCCGGCGCAGGGTATCGACCGAGGGATCGTCGCCCAGCATGATGCCGTCGCCGCCATTGACCTGGAGATCGGTATAGCCGGGGCTGAGCATGTCGCCCGCGAGGTCGATCACTTCGCCGTCCGCCCGAACCTCCGCGTCCGGTCCGAAATCGGTCACCGCGCCGTTTTCGAAGCGGATCGCGTGCCCGTCGCGCAGGCGGGTTCCGTCGAAGATGCGGCCGTTCCGATATGTCGTCGCGGTCCCGGTCATACGGTTTCGGTCACCTTGTTGAGATGCCGCGGCGTGTCGGGGTCGATCCCGCGCCGGACCGCGACCGATTCGACCATGCCGTAGAACGACACGATGGCGGCGATGGGGTCGGTCAGCCAATGGTCCGTCCGGACATGGGGCAGGCGGGTGGCGCGCTCTGCCCGGTCGGTGAGGGCGAAGACCTGCGCGCCCTTCTCCGCGAGCGCGTCGGCGGTCTGCGCGACGCTGTCTTCGGCCGCGTCGGCGGCGGCGAAGGCGATGACGGGGAAGCCCTGGCCGACGATGGAGACGGGGCCGTGCAGCACCTCGGCCGAGGAGTAGCTTTCGGCGTGGATCAGGCAGGTTTCCTTGAACTTGAGCGCGGCTTCGTTGGAGATCGCCCAGGAGGGCCCGCGCCCGAGGGTGAAGAGCGAGGAGCCGTCGATGGCCCCGGCGGCCTCCGACCAGTCGCAGCCCGTCGCCGTTTCCAGGTGGCCGGGGAGCGCGCGGATCGCCGCGACGAGTTCGGCATCGCCCTTGATCTCGGCGATCAGCCAGAGCCCGGCGACGAGCGAGGTCACGAAGGTCTTGGTGGCCGCGACGCTGAGCTCGGGCCCGGCATGGATCGGCAGCGTGATGTCGGCGGCCCCTGCGAGGCGGGAGGCGCCGTTGTTGGTGATGGCGACGGTCAGGGCGCCGCCGGCGCGGAGGCTTTCGGTCATGCGCACGATGTCGGGGCTCTGGCCGGATTGCGAGACCGAGAGGCACAGGGCTTCGGGCGCGTCCAGGTCGACGCCGTAGATCGAGTTCACCGAGGGGCCGACCGAGGCCATGGGGCGCCGCAGGATCAGCTCGCTGGCGTATTTCAGGTAGGTGCAGGCATGGTCGGACGAGCCGCGCGCGACCGAGAGCAGGGAGCGCGGATCGAAGGCGCGCGCCCGTTCGGCGGCGGCCGCGATGGCGCCCTGGTCATGGGTCAGGAGCCGGTCGACGGCGGCCGGGATCTCGGCGATCTCCTGGCGCATCCGCGTGGAACTTTGGGACATCTCGGTTGGCCTTTTCTGGTCAGAGCCGCAGTTCGGCCACGAAATCGTAGGCGTCGCCGCGATAGAGGGAGCGGGTGAGTTCGGCGACCCGGCCGCTGTCGAGGAACGAGGTGCGTTCGATCCGGAGGCCGGCGGCCCCTTCGGCGACGCCGAGGAGATCGGCCTCGGCCGGGCCGAGATTGATCGCCGAGATCTTCTGGACCGCGCGGACCGGGCGGTGCCCGAGCCGTCCGAGCACCTCGTAGAGCGAGGTGGTCACCTCGATCGGGTTGGGCAGGAGGTCGAGCGGCAGCGCGGCGCGTTCGAGCGCCATCGGGCGGCCGCCGGCCTCGCGCAGGCGGTAGACCCGGGCGACCTGCGCGCCGTCGGGCAGGCCGAGGACGTCGGTCTCGTCCTGCGTCGCCATGAAGACCCCGCGTTCGAGCCAGCGCGAGGTGGTCTCGAGGCCGCGCCGCGCCATGTCTTCTGTGAAGGAGGTGAGCTGCGTCAGCGACTGCTCCATGCGGAGGACGGGTTCGCGGATGAAGGAGCCGGAGCCCTGGCGCTGCTCGATCAGCCCCTCGCGCACGAGTTCGTGGATTGCCTTGCGGACGGTGACGCGGGAGAGCTCGGTGATCTCGGCAAGCTCGCGCTCGGGCGGGAGCGAGGAGTTCGGCGGCAGGATGCCCGTCTCGATGCCCTCTTCCAGGCGCCGGCGGAGCTGCACGTAGCGCGGCCCGCCGCTGTCCTGGAGCCAGGCTTCGGGGCGGAGGAACTCAACGGCGCTCATCTTGGGTCTCCTGGGCCAGGTCCCGGGCCAGCGACAGGGCCCCGTCGAGCGGTTCGCCTTCGGCGGGCGCGATGCAGGCGCGCATCTCGTCGGGCAGATAGGCGGCGTAGTGGGGGCCGATGCCGCCGGTCAGACAGAGGGTCCGGCCGGGCTGCCACCCGATATGGCGGAGCCCGCGCAGGATCTCGTCCGCACCGAGGCGGAGGATCGCGCGGGCCAGGGCATCGCCGCCCTGGGCAAATTCGGTGACGAGCGGCGCGATTGCGCCGAAATCGGTGGGCCGGGCGGTGCCGGCGAAGCGGACGATGCCGGCGGGTCCGTCGAGATCGGCGAGGAGCCGGGCGCCGAATGGCGCAGGGGCGATGCGCCCGTCGGTGGTTTCGAGCGTCATGCGCAGCGCGGTGCGGCCGATCCATTGCGCCGAGGCCTCGTCGCCGAGGACCGGGCCCCAGCCGCCGGAGAAGCGCATGTCGCTGCCGATCTGTGCAGCATAGAAGGAGCCGGTGCCGCAATGGGCAATCGCGCCGTCCCGCCGCCCGAGCGCGCCGCGCAGCGCGGCCGGGCGGTCGTCCTCGATCCGCACGCGGGCGAGCGGCAGGGCGGCGCGCAGCCTTTCGGCGATGGCGGGGCCGGTCACGCCCGCGAGACCGACGAAGGCCGGGAGCGCGGTGAGCCGGTCCAGCGGCCACGCGAGGCGTTCGGCGAGCCGGTCGAGCCCTTCGAGGATCTGCCGGACCGAGCCGTCGAAATCGGTCGAGACATTCGCCGATCCGGTTTCGATAGCGGTGATCGCATCGCCCGTGCCGAGGGCGACCCGGCAGCGCGTACCGCCGCCATCGATGGCGAGGACCGGGGTGGGTGATGAATCGATCATGACGCTACCATTATGATACCCTTTTGGGCTGTGAAAGCAAAAAGTAAGACCAAATGACGCTTGAAGGCCGATTTTGCATTGATATTTGCGGTCAGAACAAACCCTCTGGACAAAAGGTATTAGAAAGGTATTCTATTTGGAGCCAAGGGGGAATCGCATGGCTTCACCGCAAACCGAAGCACTGCACGCGCAGGCGGCCGGGATCGACGAGCGGCCGCCCGTCGAGATCGCGGCACTCCTCGCGGAGGGCCAGATCGCGGCGGCGGCCACGGTGCGCGGGTGTTTCGCGGCGATTGCCGGCGGCGCGGCGGCGATGGCCGCGGCGATCCGGGGCGGCGGGGTGTTGCACTATGTCGCCGCCGGGTCGTCGGGGCTGATGGCCGCGGCGGACGCGCTGGAACTGGGCGGAACCTACTCGATCCCCGCCGAACGGCTCCGGATTCACATGGCGGGCGGTCTGCCGACCGGTATCGAGATGCCGGGCGGGACCGAGGACGATACCGCCGCGCTCGACGCGGCGCTGGCGGATCTTGCCGCCGGCGATGTCGTGATCGCTGTCTCCGCCAGCGGCACCACGCCCTATACGCTCGCCGCCGCCCGGATCGCCCGCGCGACGGGCGCGACGCTCGTCGCGATCGCGAACAATGCCGGGACGCCGCTCCTTGCCTCTGCCGATCACCCGATCTGTGTCGCGACCCCGCCGGAACTGGTGTCCGGGTCCACGCGGATGGGGGCAGGGACCGCGCAGAAGATCGCGCTCAACATGCTGTCGACGCTGATGGCGGTGGAGCTTGGCCATGTCCATGACGGGATGATGGTCAACCTGCGCGCCGACAATGCCAAGCTCCGGGCGCGGGCGGCGGGCATGGTCTGCCGGATCGCCGGGGTCGGGGACGACGCCGCCGCCGCCGCGCTCGACGCCACGGGCGGCGAGGTCAAGCCGGCGGTGCTGATCGCCGCCGGGCGGCTCTCGCCCGAGCGGGCACATGCACTCCTCCGGGAAACGGAGGGAAACCTTCGCGCCGCCTTGGCGCGACTAACCTGACTGGTCACATAACAGGGAGTTCGAACATGACAGGTCACAGATTGAAACTCGCGCTGGTCACCACGGCGCTCGTGGCGACCGGGGCGCAGGCCGAGGACGTCACCCTGACCATCGAGAGCTGGCGGAACGACGACCTCACGCTCTGGCAGGACAAGATCATTCCCGCCTTCGAGGCCGGGCATCCCGGCATCAAGCTCAAGTTCACGCCGAGCGCGCCGGCGGAATACAACGCGGTGTTGAACTCCAAGCTCGACGCGGGCTCGGCGGGCGACCTGGTCACCTGCCGGCCGTTCGACGCCTCGCTCGCGCTCTACGATGCCGGGCGACTGGCCGATCTCACGGGGCTCGGGGCGATGGCGAATTTCTCCGACGTGGCGAAATCCGCCTGGACGACGGATGACGGGGCGCACAGCTTCTGCGTGCCGATGGCGTCGGTGATCCACGGCTTCATCTACAACAAGGACGCCTTCGCGGAGCTCGGGATCGAGGTGCCGACCACCGAGGAGGAGTTCTTCGCCGCGCTCGAGAAGATCAAGGAGGACGGCACCTATATCCCGATGGCGATGGGCACCAACGACCAGTGGGAAGCCGCGACGATGGGCTACAACAATATCGGCCCGAACTACTGGAAGGGCGAGGAGGGCCGCCTGGCGCTGATCGCCGGCACCGAGAAGCTGACCGATCCGCAATGGGTCGAACCCTATGCGACGCTGGCCAAATGGGGGGACTATCTGGGCGACGGCTACGAGGCGCAGACCTATCCCGACAGCCAGAACCTCTTCACGCTGGGCCGGGCGGCGATCTATCCGGCGGGGTCGTGGGAGATTTCGGGTTTCAACGCCCAGGCCGATTTCGAGATGGGGGCCTTCCCGCCGCCGGTCCGGAAGGCGGGCGACGAGTGCTACATCTCGGACCATACCGATATCGGCATCGGCCTGAACGCCGCCAGCGCGCATCCCGAAGAGGCGAAGGCATTCCTGGAATGGGTCGGCTCGACCGAATTCGCTGAGCTCTACGCCAACGCGCTGCCCGGGTTCTTTTCGCTCAATTCGACGCCGGTCGAGCTGAACGACCCGCTGGCGCAGGAATTCGTGAGCTGGCGCGACAGGTGCCATTCGACGATCCGCTCGACCTACCAGATCCTGTCGCGCGGCACGCCGAACCTCGAGAACGAGACCTGGGGCGCCTCGGTCGCCGCGATCAAGGGCACGGCCACGCCCGACGAGCTGGGCGAGAAGCTCGAGGCCGGTCTGGCGAGCTGGTACCCGCCGCAGCAGTAACCCGCGCCGCGCCATGCCCGGGCGGATCCGCCCGGGCACCTGACCCCGGAGAGAGCCGATGACCCGCGCCCGCATCCGCTGGCATATCCCTGTATTCCTCGCGCCGGCGGTGATCGTCTACTCCGCGGTGATGATATTCCCCCTGTTCAATACGCTCCGGCTCGCGCTCTACACGCGGGTCGATCAGGAGCGGGTCTTCGCGGGGCTCGACAATTTCCGGACGCTGTTCTTCGATCCGATCTGGTCCGAGCAGTTCTGGAACGCGCTCGGCAACAACTTCTGGTTCTTCCTCGTTCACATGGCTGTGCAGAACCCGATCGGGGTCGCGCTGGCGGCACTCCTGAGCCATCCCCGCCTGCGTTTCGCCGCGCTCTACCGGTCGGCGATCTTCATCCCGACGATCCTGTCCTTCGTGATCGTCGGCTTCGCCTGGAAGCTGATCCTCTCGCCGATCTGGGGCATCGCGCCGGAGATGCTGAACTGGATTGGGCTGAAATCGCTCTTCGCGCCCTGGCTGGGCAAGGAGGAATACGCGCTCACCACGCTGGCGCTGATCTCGGTCTGGCAGTTCGTCGGGATCCCGATGATGCTGATCTACGCCGCGCTCCTGACGATCCCCGAGGAGATCCTCGAGGCGGGCGAGGTGGACGGGATCACCGGCCTCGCGGCGTTCTGGAAGATCAAGCTGCCCCTGATCCTGCCTTCGATCGGGATCATCTCGATCCTGACATTCGTGGGAAATTTCAACGCCTTCGACCTGATCTACGCTTCCCAGGGCGCGCTGGCGGGGCCGGATTTCGCGACCGATATCCTCGGCACCTTCATGTACCGGACCTTCTTCGGCTTCCAGCTCCAGCTCGGCGACCCGCATATGGGCTCGGCCATCGCCGGGGCGATGTTCGCGATCATCCTCGTTGGCGTCTGCCTTTATCTTTTCGGCATCCAGACACGGATGCGGAGGTATCAGCTATGAACCGCGCCCGCGCCAACCCCCTGAACGCCGTGGCGATGCACGGGGCGCTCATCCTCTACACGGCGATTGCGCTGTTTCCGGTCTTCGTGATCCTGGTCAACAGCTTCAAGACCCGGAAGGCGATCTTCCGCGAGCCGCTGGCGCTGCCGGATGCCGAGAGCTTCTCGACGATCGGCTACCAGACGGTGATGAAGCAGGGGGATTTCTTCCTCTACTTCCAGAACTCGATGATCGTCACCGTGGCGTCCCTGTTCTTCGTCCTGCTGTTCGGGGCGATGGCGGCCTATGCGCTGTCGGAATACCGGTTCCGGGGCAACATGCTGATGGGGCTCTACCTGGCGCTCGGGATCATGATCCCGATCCGGATCGGCACCGTGGCGATCCTGGAGATGATGGTCGCTTCGGGGCTGGTGAACACGCTCTGGGCGCTGATCCTCGTCTATACCGCGCAGGGGCTGCCGCTCGCGGTGTTCATTCTCTCGGAATTCATGCGCCAGGTTTCGGACGATCTGAAGAACGCCGGAAGGATCGACGGGCTTTCGGAATACACGATCTTCTTCCGCCTGGTCCTGCCGCTGGTGCGGCCCGCGATGGCGACGGTCGCGGTGTTCAACATGATCCCGATCTGGAACGATCTCTGGTTCCCGCTGATCCTCGCGCCGGCCGAGGAGACCAAGACGCTCACGCTGGGCAGCCAGGTCTTCATCGGCCAGTTCGTGACCGACTGGAACGCGGTCCTCTCGGCCCTGTCGATGGCGATCCTGCCGGTCCTGATCCTCTACGTGATCTTCTCGCGGCAGTTGATCCGCGGCCTGACTTCGGGAGCGGTGAAATGACCCGCGTGCTGATCGCCGGGCTCGGCAACATGGGGCGCAGCCATGCGCTGGCGCATCATCGCCACCCGGAGGCCGAGATCGTCGGGCTGGTGAACCGCTCCGAGGTGGAGATGCCGCCGGAGTTGCGGGCCTATCCGCGCTTCGCCACTTTCGAAGAGGGGATGGCGACCGCGCCGGACCTCGTGGTGGTCGCCACCTATTCGGACAGCCATGCCGACTACGCCTGCGCCGCGATGGAGGCGGGGGCGCATGTCTTCGTCGAAAAGCCGCTCGCGACCAATGTCGCGGATGCACGCCGGGTGGTGGAGACCGCGACGCGGCTGAACCGCAAGCTCGTGGTCGGCTACATCCTGCGCCACCACCCGTCCTGGGTGCGGCTCATCGCCGAGGCGCGGGCGCTGGGCGGGCCGTTCGTGTTCCGGCTGAACCTGAACCAGCAGTCAACCGGCGCCGAGTGGGAGACCCACAAGGCGCTGATGCAGACGACGCCGCCGATCGTGGATTGCGGCGTGCATTACGTGGACGTGATGTGCCAGATCACCGATGCCGCGCCGGTCCGCGTGCATGGGATGGGGCTGCGGCTATCCGACGAGATCGCCCCGGACATGTACAATTACGGCCAGTTCCAGGTGGTGTTCGCCGACGGCTCGGTGGGCTGGTACGAGGCCGGTTGGGGGCCGATGATGTCGGAGACGGCGTTCTTCGTGAAGGATATCGTCAGCCCGAACGGTTCGGTTTCGATCACCGAGGGCAACAAGGGCGCGTCGGCCGATATCGACGGGCACACGAAGGTCGGCGGGCTCCTTGTCCACACGCCCGAGGGCGACCGCCGGATCGAGATGCCGGACGAGCCCGGCCACCAGGCGCTGTGCGACGCCGAACAGGCCTTCATGCTGCGCACCATCGCCGAGGATCTCGACCTCTCCCGCCACATGAGCGACGCCGTGCAGTCGCTCGCCATCTGCCTGGCCGCCGACGAGAGCATCCGCTCCGGGCGGCCCGTATCGCTTGAGGAGACCGCGCCGTGACCGCCCTGACCCTGAAAGCCGTCAACAAGTCCTTCGGCAAGGTGCATGTGCTGAAGGATATCGACCTGGAGGTGGCTGAGGGCGAGTTCGTCGTCTTCGTCGGCCCCTCGGGCTGCGGCAAGTCCACGCTTCTGCGGGTGATCGCCGGGCTCGAGGACGCGAGTTCGGGCGAGATCCGGATCGGCGGCGAGGTGGTGAACCTGACGCCGCCGTCGAAACGCGGCATCGCCATGGTGTTCCAGTCCTACGCGCTTTATCCGCACCTCAACGTGCGGGGCAACATGACGCTCGCCCTGAAACAGGAACGCCAGCCGAAATCGGTCATCGAGGCGCGGGTCGAGAAGGCGTCGCGGATGCTCAACCTCGAACCCTATCTCGACCGCTACCCCTCGGAGCTGTCGGGCGGCCAGCGCCAGCGCGTCGCCATCGCCCGCGCCATC
>JBNKWI010000129.1:0-9082 GCA_050299695.1 Paracoccaceae bacterium | reverse complement strand
CCAAGGCCGAGGCGGAAGGGAAGGCGGCAGCGCTTTTGACCCAGCACCGGCCGAACATGTTCACGCAGAGGGTGGCGAACCTGATGCCCGGGCTGCCGGTGACGGTGCGGCTGAGCTATGTGCAGCCGGTGCCGCGGATCGACGGTGCCTATGAGCTGGTGGTGCCGATGGTGGTGGGGCCGCGCTACGAGGGCGTGGCGGAGATGCCGGACGATGCCGGGGAAATGAAGGTGGAGGCGGGCGGCTGGGAGATGGCGGCGCTGCCGGACTATCCGAAGGTGGTGGGGCTCGATCTGCCGGGGGAGATCGCGCCGGAGCGGGTGGGGTTGTCGCTGAGCTTCCATGCGGCGGTGCCGGTGGTGTCGTTCGCGAGCGCGACCCATGATTTGCAGGTGACCGAGGCGGAGGACGGCACACTGGGCGCCGGGTTCGCGGGCGGGCGGGTGATCGACAACCGCGATCTGGTGGTGCGCTATGCGCTGGGCGGCGCGGCGGTGAGCGCGGGCGTGATGACCCATGCCGATGCGCGGGGGCAGTTCCTGTCGCTTCTGATCGAGCCGCCTCTGGCGGGGGCACTGGCGCCCACGCCGCGGGAGGTGGTCTTCGTGCTGGACACGTCCGGGTCGATGGACGGCGAACCGATCGAGGCGAGCAAGCGCTTCATGGCGTCGGCGCTGAAGGGGCTCAGGGTGGAGGACTATTTCCGGATCATCCGGTTCTCGAACGATGCGAGCCAGTTTTCCGATGCGGCGGTGCCGGCGAGCGACGTGAACCGGCGGGCGGGGCTCGCCTATGTGCGCGGACTTCAGGCCGGTGGCGGGACCGAGATCGACCATGCGATCCGCACCGCCTTCGCCACCGCGCAGCCCGAGGGGGTGCTCAGGATCGTGGTGTTTCTCTCCGACGGTTATATCGGCGACGAGGCGACCGTGCTGAAGACGATCCGGCGCGAGATCGGCGAGGCGCGGATCTACGCGTTCGGCGTGGGGACCTCGGTGAACCGGTATCTCCTCGAAGGCATGGCCGAGGAGGGGCGCGGCTATGCGCGCTATGTCGATCCGACCGAGGCGGCGGGCGAGGTGGCCGAGGCGCTGGCGGCGGATCTGCGGTCGCCAGTACTCACGGATATCGAGATCGACTGGGGCGGGCTGACGGTTTCCGAGGTTAGCCCGACGCGGATTCCGGACCTGTTCGAGGGGCGGCAGCTGCGTGTGCTGGCGCGCTACGAGGGCGGCACCGGGACGGTGCGGGTGAACGGGGTCTCGGCCGGACGGCGTGCGTCCTTGCCGGTAGAGGTGGCGCCCGGCGGCGAAGCTCCGGCGATCCCGCTGATCTGGGCGCGGGGGCGGATCGCCGATCACGAGCGCGCTCTGGCGGTGGGCGAGGGCACGGCCGAGGCGCATGAGGCGGCGATCACGCGGCTCGGTCTCGATTTCGCGCTGCAGAGCCGGTTCACCTCCTTCGTCGCGGTCTCGGAGAAGATCGTGAACACCGAAGGCCCGGCGCGGCAGGCGCAGGTGGCGCTGCCGCAGGTGGCGGGGGTGCCGCCCACGGCCTATCCAAGCTTTTCCGGCTCTTCGGCGCCCGAGCCGCAGACATGGCTGGGCATGATCGTGCTGGCCGCGCTGGCCTTCGCGCGGGGGTTCCTGGTGCCCCCGCGCCGAAAAACGGCTGGATCGGACGACGGCTCCGGGGTTAGGTCGTGAGAACGAGGAGAGCAGGGCCATGGCGGCAAATGCAGCGTCCCACGTACTGGTGGTGGACGACGATCCCCATATCCGCGAGGTCATCGCGATCGCGCTCGAAGAGGCCGGGATGCAGGTCACCGAGGTCGAGAACGGTCGCCGTGCTGTCACCGAAGTGGGGCGGCTTTCGCCGGACATCGTCATCATGGATGTCGGCATGCCCGAGCTCGACGGGTTCGACGCCTGCCGCGCGATCCGGCGGAGCTCGGCGGTGCCGCTTTTGTTCCTGACCGCGCGGGACGAGGAGGTGAACCGGGTGGTGGGCTTCGAGCTGGGCGCCGACGACTATGTCTGCAAGCCGTTCAGTCCGCGCGAGCTGGTCTTGCGGGTGCGGGCGATCCTCGACCGCGCGCGGGGCGGGCGGCAGGAGGACGGGGCTTTGCGGGTGGGAGATCTGGTGCTGGAGCCCCTGCGCCATGTCTGCACCCTGGGAGGTGCGGCGCTGGCGCTCACGGGCACCGAATTCGCGATCCTGCGCGCCTTCGTCGAGGCGCGTGAGCGCGTGCTCACGCGCGACCAGCTGATCCGCGCGGTCTATGGCGCGAACAGCCAGATGTCGGACCGGACGGTGGACAGCCATATCCGCAACATCCGGCAGAAGGCCGCGGTTCTGGGTTTCGCCGAGGTGATCGAGACGGTGCATGGCGTGGGGCTGAAGCTCGGGCCATGCCGGGGCTAGGGGTGCGGCGCAAATGGCGGCCACGGCTCTGGCTGGTGATCGCGGCGCTGGTGGCGATCCTCGTGAGCCTGCCGATTGCCGGGCTGTTCCTCGCGCGGCTCGCCGAGAACCAGTTCGTCCGCGAGACCGAGCGGAGCCTGATCGCGCAGGCGGCGCTCTTTGCCGAGGTCTATGCGGCGGCGCTGGAAGACGCGGGCGGCGCGCCGGGGCGGGCGATGCCCGAGGCGGCGGCGGAGCGGTTTTCAGGCGACTATCACCCGGTTTCGCCCAGCCTCGTGGCCGATGACGCGGCGGTTGCCGAGCCGGCGGCGCGGGGGCGCGACATGGTGCATCCGCCGCTTCCTGCCTATGTGCGCGTGGCGGGGCGGCTTCGGGCGCTGGCATTCGGGGCGCAGAAGACGACGCTGGCGGGCTACCGTTTCACCGACGAGGCGGGGCAGGTGATCGCGTCGAGCGGCGCGGAGACGGGGACGTCGCTCGCGCATCTGCCGGAGATAAGCGGCGCGCTCGCGGGGGAGGTGGTGAGCGTTTTGCGGTTCCGCGAGCCCTTGGAGGAGCGCCACGCGCTCGATTCCATCAGTCGCGACACGCGGTTCCGAGTGGTGGTGACGCATCCGGTGGTCGCGGACGGGCGGGTTCTGGGCGCGGTGCAGGTGGCGCGGACGCCGGTGAACCTCAGGAAGTTCCTTTATGACGAGCGGGTGCTGCTGGGGCAAATGGCGGCGGTGATGGCGGCCGGTGCGGCGCTCCTGGGCGTCGTGTTCTGGCGCTTCGTGTCGCGGCCGATCCTGGCGCTTCGCACCCAGAGCCACGAGGTGGCGACCGGGCTGCGGCCGGCGCCGGAGCCGCTGGCGCATTACGGGGTGGCGGAGCTCGCCGAACTGGGGCAGAGCGTCTTGTCGATGGCCGAGACGCTGACCGAGCGGTCGGATGCGCTTCGGACCTATACCGACCACGTGACCCATGAGCTGAAATCGCCGGTGACGGCGATCGTCGGGGCGGCGGAGCTCTTGGAAGGGGCGGAGCGGATGGAGCCTGCGCGGCGCGCGCGTCTTCTGGCGACGATCCATGCCGAGGGGCTGCGGATGGATGCACTTCTGGCGAAGCTGCGGGAACTGGCGCGGGTGCGGACGCTGCCCGGCGCCGAGGATGCGGATCTGGGGGCGGCGGTGGCGCGGCTGGGGGAGGTGGCGGGGATCGCGGTTGTGGCGGAGGTGCCGGAGGGGGTCCGGCTGCCGCTCACGCCCGAGGCGCTCGATATCCTCCTGGCGCAGCTTCTGGCCAATGCGCGGGAGCATGGGGCGCGGGAGTTGCGCGTGGTGGCGGGGCCACCGGGGGCGTTCACCGTGGCGGATGACGGGGCGGGGATCGCGGCGGCAAACCGGGGGAAGGTGTTCGAGCCGTTCTTTACGACCAAGCGCGAGACCGGCGGGACCGGGATGGGGCTCGCCATCGTCGCGGCTTTGGTGCGGCAGCGGGGCGGGACCGTGGCGCTGGTTCCGGGAGAGGGCGGGGCGGTGTTCCGCGTGGCGTTCGAAGGCGCGCAGGCGTCCTGAAGCCGGGCTCTGTTCTGGGGCGCGACGGCGCTTTCTTGGGGAGGCGCTTGCGGCTAGGGTCGCTGGCATGATGCGCCGTCTCTTCCTTGCCTTGATCCTTCTGGCCTGCGCCGGTGCGGCGCCCGCGCAGGACCGCGCGGCGGTGGAGCGGCAGTTCCGCGGCTGGCTCGCGGAGACGGTCTGGCCGATGGCGCGGAAGGAGGGTGTGTCACGCAAGACCTTCGAGGCGGCCTTCGCGGGTGTCACGCTGAAGTGGGACCTGCCCGATCTGGTGCCGCCCGGGGCGCCGCCGCCGAAGGTGCGGCGGCAGAGCCAGGCGGAGTTCGGGTCACCCGGGAAGTATTTCGGCCGCAATGCCGTGGACGGTGCGACCGCTACGGGAAGGCAGATGGCGGCGCGCCATGCCGCGGTGCTCGCGCGCATCGAGCGGCAGACCGGGGTGCCGGGGCGGATCGTGCTGGGGATCTGGGGCAAGGAGAGCGGCTACGGGCGGGTGAAGATCCCGCATGACGCCTTCGCCGTCTTGGGCACCAAGGGCTTCATGAGCACGCGGGCGGCGTATTTCACCGGCGAACTCGTCGCCGCGCTGAAGATCGTCGAGGCGGGGCATGTGCCGCCGCGCGCGATGAGATCGAGCTGGGCCGGGGCGCTCGGGCAGCCGCAATTCATGCCGTCGAGCTTCCTCGCCTATGCCGCCGATGGCGATGGCGACGGGCGGGCGGATATCTGGGACTCGGAGGCCGACACCATCGCCTCGATCGCCCTCTATCTTCAGCGCCATGGCTGGGTCGCGGGACGCGACTGGGGGTTCGAGGTCACCGTGCCCGAGAGCGTGTCCTGCGCGCTCGAGGGGCCGGACCAGGGGCGGAAGATCGGCGACTGGGCGGCGATGGGCGTGGCGCGGGTCTCGGGGCGGCCGTTTCCGGCGGCGGAGCGCGACGGGGTCGGGTTCCTGATGATGCCCGCAGGGCGGCACGGGCCGGCCTTCGTCGTGACGCCGAATTTCTACGTGCTGAAGGATTACAACACGAGCGATCTCTACGCGCTGTTCGTCGGCCATGTGGGCGACAGGATCCAGTACGGCTCGGGCGATTTCGCCGGGCGCTGGGGCGCGGTCGGCGGACTCCTGCGCTCGGACATCGCGGCGATGCAGCGGGCGCTGGAGCGGATGGGGCACGATGTGGGCGGCGCCGACGGGCTGCCGGGCTACAAGACCCGGCGTTCGATCGGGCGCTGGCAGGAGGCTGCGGGGCGGAAGGCGACCTGCTTTCCCGAGGCGGCGATGAAGGCGGCGCTGCGCTGAGGTCAAGGGCCTTGCGGGGGGCCTCCGATGCCCTCATCATCCCTCTCATCCTTGATGGTTTTTCCATCATCGCGGCGCAGGGAGAGCATGGCCAACCGCCCGACCATCACCGATCTCGCCCTGGCCGCCGGGGTCAGCGTTGCGACGGTGGACCGGGTGCTGAACGGCCGCGCGAAGGTGCGCGAGGAGACCGCGAAACGGGTCTACGAGGCGGCGCAGCGGATCGGCTACCACGCGGCGGCCCTGATCGGGCACCGGGTCCAGGCCGAGAAGCCCGAGCTTCGGATCGGCTTCGTGCTGCACAAGGAGAAGCAGGCCTTCTACCAGGCGTTCCGCGCCGCCGCCTATCGCGCGGCCGCCGGAGCCTCCGGAGTGCGGGGCCGGGCCGAGGTGGTGTTCGCCGCCTCGCAGGCGCCGGCGGAATTCGCGGCGCGGATGGAGGAACTGGCCGGGCGTGTCGACGTGGTCGCGGCCACGGCGGTGACCCATATCGCGCTGACCGACGCGGTGGAGCGTCTGCAGGCCCGGGGCATTCCGTGCTTCGCGCTCCTGAACGATTTCGCGCAGGGAGTGCGGCAGAGCTATATCGGGCTCGACAACCTGCGCGCGGGGCGTGTGGCGGCGAACATGGTGGCGACTGCGGTGCATGTGCCGGGCAAGGCGGCGGTGTTCGTGGGCGGCGCGCGCTGGCATGGGCACGAGCTGCGCGAGACCGGGTTCCGGAGCTATCTGCGGGAGTTCGCGCCCGGTTTCACGGTGCTCGACGCCCTCGTGAACCTGGAGACGCGGCAGCTGACCTACGAGGCGACGCTGGACCTCCTGGCGCGGCACCCCGACCTTTGCGCGATCTATTGCGCGGGCGGCGGCATGGAGGGCGCCATCGCCGCCCTGCGCGAGGTGCGGCGGCCGGGCGAGGTGGTGCTGGTGGTGAACGAGCTGACCCCGGAGAGCCGCCAGGCGCTGGCCGACCGCTATGTGGCGATGGCGGTGGCGACGCCGCTCGACCGGCTCTGCGCCGATCTCTTCGAGTTGGCGCGGCAGGTGGTCGGCGGCGCCGGTACCGCGCTGCCCGGGCAGCATTTCCTGCGGCCCGACATCTACCTGCCTGAATCGGTGTGAGGATGATGGAATTCCATCATTTCGGCTTCCGGGTTTCCGTCAGGGATGAGGGAAAATGATCGCGCCTCGGTTGACCGGGCGGCGCCCCTGTCGCAGGGTCCGCGCGCGGACGCACGAGGGCCGCACCAGGGGAAAGACCGACATGCAGGCCGTCACGTCCCGCTCGGGGTCGGGTGTCCACACGATCCGTGAAGGGCGCGGCGCGGGCCCGCGCCGGGAGCGGAGAGTGGCGCGGCCGGAGGAAGGCGCATGACCAAGGCACTGGATCTCATCACCATCGGCCGGTCCTCGGTGGACCTCTACGGCGCGCAGGTTGGCGGGCGGCTGGAGGACATGAGGTCTTTCGACAAGTATATCGGCGGCTCGCCCACCAACATCGCCTGCGGGACGGCGCGGCTGGGGCTGAAATCGGCGGTGATCACCGGGGTCGGCGACGAGCATATGGGCCGGTTCATCCTGGAGCAGCTGGCGCGGGAGGGGGTGGACACGCGGGGCGTGAAGGTCGATCCGGAGCGGCTGACGGCGCTGGTGCTCTTGGGCATCCGCGACCAGGAGCAGTTTCCGCTGATCTTCTACCGCGAGAACTGCGCCGATATGGGGTTGACCGTCGACGATATCGACCCGGCGTTCATCCGCTCGGCCCGGGCGGTTGTGGCGACGGGCACGCATCTGTCGCATCCGCAGGTCGAGGCGGCGACGCTGAAGGCGCTGGGGGTCGCGCGGGCGGCGGGAATGAGATGCGCGCTCGACATCGACTACCGGCCGAACCTCTGGGGCGTGGCGGGGCATGGCGAGGGCGAGAGCCGATTCGTGGAGAGCGCGGCGGTGACGGCGAAGCTGCAATCGACCCTGCATCTTTTCGACCTGATCGTCGGCACCGAGGAGGAGTTCCACATCGCGGGCGGGTCGACCGACACTTTGGCGGCGCTGAAGGCGGTGCGGGCGGTGTCGGGAGCGGTGCTGGTCTGCAAGCGCGGCGCGAAGGGGGCGGTGGCCTTCACCGGCGCGGTTCCGGCGAGCCTCGACGAGGGCGAGGCGGGGCCGGGTTTTCCGATCGAGGTGTTCAACGTGCTCGGCGCGGGCGACGGGTTCATGAGCGGTTTGCTGAAGGGCTGGCTCGACGACGAGCCCTGGCCGGTGGCGCTGAAATACGCCAATGCCTGCGGTGCCTTCGCGGTGTCGCGGCACGGTTGCACCCCGGCCTATCCGAGCTGGGAGGAGCTGCAGTTCTTCTTCGAGCGCGGCATCGTTCGGCCCGATCTGCGGAACGACGCGGAGCTGGAGCAGGTGCATTGGGCGACCAACCGCGCCCGAAATCACAATGGTGGCGACTGGTCGGAGATGCGGGTCTTCGCCTTCGACCACCGGTTGCAGATGGAGGAGATGGCGGGCGCGACGCCGGAGAAGATCGGCGCGTTCAAGCTCCTCTGCCTCGAGGCGGCCCTGGCGGTGGCGGGCGGGCGGCGGGGTTACGGGGTGTTGTGCGACCGGCGGCTCGGGCGCGACGCGCTCTGGAAGGCGGCGGGCACCGGGCTCTGGATCGGGCGGCCGGTGGAATGGCCGGGCTCGCGTCCGCTGACGCTGGAGCCGGAGCTGGGCCCGGATTGCGGCGGGCTGGCGGAATGGCCGCGCGAGCATGTGGTGAAGTGCCTTTGCTTCGCGCATCCGGGCGACGATGCCGAGACCTGGGCGAGCCAGGAGGCCACCGTGCTGCGCCTCTATAGCGCGGCGCGGCGGAACGGGCTCGAGTTCCTCCTCGAGGTGATCCCCTCGAAACTCGCGCCGGTGGACGACGCGACCTCGGCCAGGGTGATCCAGCGGTTCTACGATATCGGTGTCTATCCCGACTGGTGGAAGCTGGAGCCGTTCAAGACCGACGCGGCCTGGGCCAATGCGGTGGCGGCGATCGAGCGGAACGATCCGCGCACGCGGGGGATCGTGGTGCTGGGGCTCGATGCGCCGGAGGCAGAGCTGGCGGCGTCCTTCGAACGCGCGGCGCGGTTCCCGCTGGTGAAGGGCTTCGCAGTGGGCCGGACGATCTTCGGGCAGGTGGCGCGAGACTGGCTGGCCGGCCGGATCGGCGATGCCGAGGCGGTGGCGACCATGAAGGACAATTACCAGAGGCTCTGCGGGATCTGGGACAAGGCCCGGGCCGGCGTGAAGGAGGAAATGGCATGACCAAGACGGTGCGTCTTACCGCGGCCCAGGCCATGATGCGCTGGCTGTCCGTGCAGACCAACGAGGACGGAGAGCGGTTCATCGAGGGGGTCTGGGCGATCTTCGGGCATGGCAACGTGGCCGGGCTCGGCGAGGCGCTGCACGGAATCGGCGCGGCGCTGCCGACCTGGCGCGGCCAGAACGAGCAGGGCATGGCGCTCGCGGCCGTCGGCTACGCGAAGGCGGCCCGCGGCCGTCAGATCATGGTCGCGACCTCCTCGATCGGACCGGGTGCGCTCAACATGGTCACCGCCGCGGGCGTGGCGCACGCCAACCGGTTGCCGGTCCTGCTGATCTCGGGCGACACCTTCCAGAGCCGCATCCCCGACCCGGTCCTGCAGCAGGTCGAGCACTTCGGAGACCCCACCGTCACGGTCAACGACGCGTTCAAGCCGGTCACCCGCTACTGGGACCGCATCACCCGCCCCGAGCAGGTCGTCCACTCGCTCCCGCACGCGGTGGC
>JBNKWI010000128.1:0-9108 GCA_050299695.1 Paracoccaceae bacterium | reverse complement strand
GCCGCGGTCGAAATACGCCTCTTCGACGCCGGCCTTTCTGGCGCGCTCGGCAATCGCCGCACCCACCTTGGCCGCCGCCTCGACATTGTTCTTGCCGACCACGCCCAGGTCCTTCTCCAGCGAGGAGGCCGAGGCGAGGGTCACGCCCTGAACGTCGTCGATGAGCTGCACCGAGATGTTCTTGTTCGAGCGGTGCACCGAGAGCCGCACGCGGCCCGCGTTCACCTTGCGAAGCTTGTTCCGGACGCGCAGGCGGCGCTTCTGGAACAGTTCCCGTTTGGAAAGTGCCATGTTGTCCGGTCCTTACTTCTTCTTGCCTTCCTTGCGGAAGATGAACTCGCCTTTGTACTTGATGCCCTTGCCCTTGTAGGGCTCGGGCGCCCGCCATTCGCGGATGTTCGCGGCGACCTGGCCGACCACCTGCTGGTCGATGCCCTCGACGACGATCTCCGTCTGCTTCGGGCAGGTCACGGTGACGCCCTGCGGCACCGTGAAATCGACCTCGTGGCTGTAGCCGAGGTTCATCTTCAGCGTGTTGCCCTGGATCGCGGCGCGGTAGCCGACGCCGGTGATCTCGAGCTCCTTCTTGAAACCCTCGGTCACCCCGGTGACGAGATTCGCCACCATGGTCCGCGACATGCCCCATTGCTGGCGGGCACGCTTCGACGAGCCGCGCGGGGTGACGCTGACCCCACCGTCCTCGACGGCGATGGTGACGTCGTCGGTGGCGGTGAATTCGCGGGTGCCCTTCGGGCCCTTGACCGAGACGGTCTGGCCCGAAACGGTGGCCTCGACGCCCGAGGGCAGCGGGACCGGTCTTTTTCCGATACGTGACATGCCTCTCTCCTCAGAACACCGTGCAGAGCACTTCGCCGCCGACATTCGCCTGGCGGGCATGGGCGTCCGACATCACGCCCTTGGGGGTCGAGACGATGGAAACTCCGAGGCCCTGCCGCACGGACGGCAGGTCCTTGCAGGCGCGGTAGACGCGGCGGCCGGGGGTGGAGACCCGGCGAAGCTCGCGGATCACCGGGGTGCCGTCGAAGTATTTCAGGCTGATCTCGAGCGCCGGGTGGCCGTCGGCCCCCGTCGTCTTCTCATAGCCGCGGATGTAGCCTTCGTCGGCCAGCACGTCGAGCACCCAGGCCCGAAGCTTCGAGGCCGGCGAGACCACGGTGGATTTTCCGCGCATCTGGGCGTTGCGGATGCGGGTCAGCATATCGCCGAGAGGATCGTTCATCTCTTGTCCTCCTTACCAGCTCGACTTGACCAGGCCCGGGATCTGGCCCGACGAGCCGAGGTCCCGGAGCGCGATCCGGCTGATTTTCAGCTTGCGGTAATAGGCGTGCGGACGCCCCGTGAGCTGGCAGCGGTTGTGAAGACGGGTGGGCGAGGAGTTGCGCGGCAGTTTCGCCAGCTTCAGGCGTGCCTTGAACCGCTCTTCCATCGGCTTCGATTCATCGGTCGCGATTTCCTTCAGCGCGGCGCGCTTGGCGGCGTATTGCGCCACCAGCTTCTGACGCTTGGTCTCGCGTTCGATCATGGATTTCTTGGCCATATCTCTATCCTTCCCCGCGTCAGCTGTTGAAGGGCATGTTGAATTGCTTCAACAGCGCCTTCGCTTCCGCGTCGGTCGGCGCGGTGGTGGTGATCACGACATCCATGCCCCAGACCTCGTCGACCTTGTCGAAGTTGATCTCGGGGAACACGATGTGCTCCTTGATGCCCATGGCATAGTTGCCGCGGCCGTCGAAGGACGCGCCCGAAACGCCGCGGAAGTCGCGGACGCGCGGGAGCGCGACGGTGATCATGCGGTCGAGGAACTCGTACATCCGGTCGCCGCGGAGGGTGACCTTGGCGCCGAGCGGCATGTCTTCCCGGACCCGGAAGCCGGCGATCGACTTCTTGGCCTTGGTGATCACGGCCTTCTGACCGGCGATCGTCGTCAGGTCTTCCTGCGCCGATTTCGCCTTCTTCGAGTCGCGGACCGCCTCGGCACCGCAGCCGATGTTCAGGACGATCTTGTCGAGGCGCGGGATCTGCATGTCGTTCTTGTAGCCGAACTCTTCCTTGAGCGCGGCCCGGATCGTCCCGGCATAGAGCGCCTTGAGGCGCGGGGTATAGGTGGCGGCGTCGAGCATCAGATCGCGTCCCCCGTGGTCTTGGCGAAGCGGATCTTCTTGCCGTCTTCCACGCGGAAGCCGACGCGGGTCGCTTTACCGTTGCTGTCCAGAAGCGCCAGGTTCGACAGGTCGACCGGCATCGCGACCGGCACGCGGCCGCCCTGCGAGCTCGGGGTCTGGCGGGTGTGGCGGATGGCGATGTTGATGCCATCCACGACGGCTTTGCCGTCCTTCGGCATCACCTTTGTGATCTCGCCCTGCTTGCCCTTGTCACGGCCGGCGAGCACGACGACCTTGTCGCCTTTCTTGAGTTTCGCAGCCATCAGAGCACCTCCGGCGCCAGCGAAATGATTTTCATGAAGTTCTTGGCGCGGAGCTCGCGGACCACGGGGCCGAAGATCCGGGTGCCGACGGGCTCGCCGGCGTTGTTGAGGATCACCGCAGCGTTCCGGTCGAAGCGGATCGCGGTGCCGTCCTCGCGGCGCACTTCCTTGGCGGTACGGACCACCACGGCCTTGCGCACGTCGCCCTTCTTCACGCGGCCGCGCGGGATCGCTTCCTTGACCGACACCACGATGATGTCGCCCACGGAGGCGTATTTCCGCTTCGAGCCGCCGAGAACCTTGATGCACTGCACCCGGCGTGCGCCGGAGTTGTCAGCGACATCCAGATTGGTCTGCATCTGGATCATTTGGTTTCTCCCGACCTTTGGGGGGCTTCTTCAGGCCTTCTCCCCAGGGTTTCGATCAAACCGGGTGTCGTGCGCTGGTTAGGCGGTCACGACCTCCCAGCGCTTGCTTTTCGAAATCGGCGCGCATTCCTGGATTCGGACGCTGTCGCCGACCTTGAACTGGTTCTGCGGGTCATGGGCCCGGTACTTCTTCGTCTTCCGCACGGTCTTGTGCAGGAGCGCATGCGTGAAGCGGCGCTCGACCAGCACGGTGACGGTCTGGTCGTTCTTGTCGGAGGTCACGGTGCCTTGAAGGATACGCTTGGGCATGTCTTACGCCTCCGACGCGGCCGCGGCCGCCTTTTCGTTCAGGATCGTCTTCACCCGCGCTGCATCGCGGCGCACCTGGCGCATGCGGGCGGTGTTCTCGAGCTGGTTCGTGGCCTGCTGGAAGCGGAGGTTGAACGCCTCCTTCTTCAGGCTCACGAGCTCTTCCCGAAGCTGGTCGGGTGTCTTTTCGCGCAGTTCCTTGGCAACAAGTGCCATCGTTCGTTCCTTTCGACATCACCGGAAGGCCCCAGTGCTTGCGCGCGGGTCACCCTGATTCCGGTGGAGCAGGTGAATGAGCGCGCCGTATAGGCGCCGCCGTCCGCAAGCGCAAGGGTTTTTCCACGCTTTTCGCCTCCGGCGCCCCGGCCCGTGGCGGCAGGGTGAAATTCGCTCCCGTTCGCCGTCTCACGGGCGCCCTCCCGGCATTCCCCTGCCCCGGCCCCTGCTCTAGGCTCGCACCAAGGTGCGGGCGCGCTGGGCGCCCGGGGAAAACGGAGAGGAACACCCATGTCGATCCTGAAACGCGGCCTCAAGGGCGCCCCTGTGAAGCGGCTGCAGGAAAAGCTCGGAATCGCCGCCGACGGCGATTTCGGTCCGGGTACCGAAAAGGCGGTGAAGGAATTTCAGGCCGCGAACGGCCTGGCGGCCGATGGCGTCGCCGGGCCGGACACGTTCACGGCGATCGGCCTGCCCGAACTGGTCCTGCTCCGGCGCGGCACCCGCGGCGCGGCGGTGAAGAAGCTGCAGGAAGGGCTCGGCATCGGCGCGGACGGGATCTTCGGGGCCGGCACCGAAAAGGCGGTGATGGAGTTCCAGGCGAAGAACGGGCTCGACGCCGACGGGCTTGCCGGGCCGGAGACGCTGGCCAAGCTCGACGCCTTCGCGGAGATGACCCCGGAGGTCGCCGCCAGGGCTGCCGTGCAGCCGGGCGAGGAGACCTTCGAGAGCGAGCCCCTGCCCGACCTGAAGGGCGCCGACGTGGTGGCCGGGACCGGCACCGAGGTTCCCGAGGAAAAATCCGTCTGGGGCAAGGTCAAGGGCTGGTTCTCCTGATCCCCCGCTCATGAAGACGGCGCCGGTGCCACACCTGGCACCGGCGCCCCGGCGGAGCGCGCCCCCGACGCCCCGCTCCCCGCTACCGGATCCGCGCCGCGATCCAGGTGTCGACCGCCTCCGTGTAGGCCGAGGGCTTTCCGAGGTCGGCATTGATCTTGCCATGCGAGAGCGCCACCGGCAGCACCGAGACGCTGTCGCCCGCGGCGCCGGCAGCCCGGGAGAATTTCCGCGCCGCCGGGCAGGAATCGCGCCGCCTGGTCGAGCAGACCAGCAGGAACGGCCCCTCGCCCGGGCTCACATGCTCGATCGGCGAGGTCGCGTGCCAGAGCGCATGGTCGTCGCCGAAGGCGGTGTCGTAGAGCCCCGGATGCCGGCGCTCCATGATCGCCGGCACGTCGACGGCAGCGGTGTCGAGCACCACCGTCCCGTCCCAGGGCCGCACACCCGCCGCGCTGCGGATATCCTCGCGCACCGCGAGCAGCGAGGCCACATGCGCCCCGGCGGAATGGCCCATCAGGACAAGACGCCCCGAGTCGCCGCCCCAACCGCGCGCGTGGGACTGGATATAGGCCATGGCGCGGGCGAGATCGCGGGTCTGCTCGACCGGGTCGGCATCGGGGATAAGCCGCGTGTTGACCGAGACGAACAGGAAGCCCTGCCCGCCCCAATGCGCGACCTTCTCCTCCCAGACCCGGCTCATCGCCTTGTCGCCGCGCCGCCAGCCGCCGCCATGCAGCATGACGATCATCGGAGCGTTCTCGACGCGGTCGGGTGCGTAGACGTCGAGCCGCTGATCGGGATGGGAACCATAGGCATGGGTCGCGGGGCTCTTCGCCTCCGCCGCTGTGCCGAACAGCGCCAGGAAGGCCAGGATCAGGGGACGGAACATGTGGGTCTCCGTTTGGTTTCGATCAGACCTCGAACGGCGCGGGCCGGCGCTTCCGGCGCGGAGACCGAAGAACACAGCGTTGCGGATCCGGCAACAACGGCGCCCCCCCTCGGCGGCTAACCGCATCTCAACAGTCTTCCGCCAAGAAGGTCCGGACGCGGAAGGAGCGAGGGTCGGCCAGAATGGTCCACGGTTTCGTCGTTGCGGCGGCGGTTGCGCTCGTGCCCGGCCTGGCCGGGGCGCAGCAGATCGCGCTGTTCGGAGGGGAGGCCCGGTCGGCCTCTCTGTTCAGCGACGACTATCTCAGGGGCGCGCGCGAGAGCGCGGATCTCGAGACGCTGCAGACCGCCAGCCTCTTCGCGGGCGAAACGGGCCTCTTCTCGAAACCGCTCCGGCAGATGCCGCCCGCGCCGCCGGGCCACGGCGACCAGATCGCCCGCCTGCGCGACCTGATCGCCAGCGCGGAGGCCGGTGCGATGGGCTACGACGCGGTGCAGCACCGTGCCCGCATCCGCCCCGAAAGGGCGCCGACCCTGATGACCGTCGCAGAGATCTTCGACTGGATCAAGCGGACGCCCGGCCAGCCCCACGCGATCGGGCGCTACCAGTTCATCCCCTCGACGCTCGCCTATCTGGTCGGCGAACTCGAGGTGCCGGGCGATGCCCGTTTCGATCCGGCGCTGCAGGACCGGCTGGCGAACGCGCTCCTCGACCAGGCGGGGCTGCCGGAGTTCCTCGCCGGCCGGATGGAGCACCGCGCCTTCATGAACGCCATCGCGAAGATCTGGGCGGGTCTCCCCAACTCCACCGGCCGCTCGCACTATGCCGGCGTCGCGGGCAACAAGGCGGTGCTGAGCTGGGCCCGGTTCGAGGCGGAGATGCTGCGGATTTTCCCGACCGGCTGAGGCGCGGCCGAGAGCGAGGCACAATCCGGCATCGAACAGTGTTGACCTTGTGCCCTCAGAACGGATCGAACACCCGCGCCCCGGTCCGCGCGAAATCGGTGGTATTCCCGGTCACCACCACCCCGTCCCCCGCCAGTGCCTGCGCGGCGATCATCAGGTCGGCGCCGGCATGGCCAAGGTCGGCAGAGAGCCGTCCCCAGATCGCCGCATCGCGGGCTTCGAAGGGGAGAAGCCGGTCGCCATAGAGCGTGACCGTCCGGTCGAGCCCACTCACCCCCACCCCTGATCAACCGAAGCGCGCCAGGTCCGCTTCTCGATCCGGCGGAAGTCCGGTTCCTCGCGAAGCTGCGCCAGATAGGCAGCGAGGAGCTCCAGTTCACCATCGGCCGGGTCGCCCAGAAAGGGCGCGACGGGAACGGCGTTGCCATAGTTCTGCGCGCTCTTCTCGGGGGAATCGTCGACGATCAGAATGCGCTCCAGCGGCCAGCCGAACCGCGTGAGCTTCTTCAGGCGCTTCTGGGTGTGGAACTCGCCCAGGTCCCTTCCGTACCGCTCGTGGTGATGCGGCAGGGTTCGCATCTGCGTCACCCGGCTCGCGCCCCAGACGAATTCCAGCCGGCCCGGATCGGGCACGACCTGGCCGACGATCTCCGCGACATAGCCATCGCTCGCCGAGGACCAAATCCCGACCGCGAAATTCGCGAAGCAGCGCTCGAGGAACGCGGCGAGACCGGGCCGGCGATACACGTGGTAGCCCGCGACCCGCAGGTCGGCCGGACGCTCCAGCGCCATGCCGCGCGCATGGATCAGCGTCTCGTCGAGATCGAGCACCAGGAGGATGTCGCGGCCCGATGGCACAGCCCTGCTCCGAACGAAAAAGGCGGAGCCCGGGGGCCCCGCCTCTTCAATCCTTCGAAGCGATGCGGCGGGTCAACCCGCCAGACACGACATCGAGATAGGCACCCGCCTACTGCTTTCGGCCAATGCAATATTCGATGACACCCCGCTCGCGGAGCTTGGCAATGACCTCCGGATCGTCACCGTCGTAGTAAATGCATTCGACCATGCAGTCTCCAGCGGCGCGGGCCACGGCATCAAGTTCTTCGCGGTTACGAGGTTGCCGGATCACATGTGATGCACCCCCATCCTCGTCGACCCAGGCGAAGTTCTTTGGCGCGAATTTCTGACAACATCCACAAGTCACGCATTCGTCGTCGCGGACATAGAACCGCCCATAGTCGCGGAACCGTCTGCCTCGAAGGGCCTTCAGAAAGTCCGCCAATTTCCGCATCATGCCCCCGGACGTGCCCCACTTCCCCAGATGGCCGGCCCGACGCCCAAGCCGATCAAAGCGAAGGGCGGAGAAGATCCCCGCCCTTTGATATTCTAGCCGGAGCCGAAGACTGTCACCAGTCCTCGCGAACCACCGTACGGGTCTTGATCGGCAGCTTCATCGCGGCCAACCGCAGGGCCTCACGGGCAATCTGCTCGTTCACGCCGTCGATCTCGAACATGATCCGCCCCGGTTTCACCTTGGCGGCCCAGAAATCGACCGAGCCCTTGCCTTTACCCATCCGGACCTCGGTGGGCTTCGAGGACACCGGGGTGTCCGGGAAGATCCGGATCCAGACCCGGCCCTGACGCTTCATGTGACGCGTCAGTGCCCGGCGGGCGGCTTCGATCTGGCGGGCGGTGATGCGCTCGGGCTCCACCGCTTTCAGGCCGTAATGGCCGAAGTTGAGGTCCGATCCGCCCTTTGCCTGGCCGTGGATACGGCCCTTGTGCATCTTGCGGAACTTGGTGCGCTTTGGTTGCAGCATCTTCTTCTACTCCTCAGCGATCGCGGCGGCCGCCGCCGGCGCCGCGCGGGGCGGGCCCGTCCTGCAGCTCCTGCGTCTTGCGGTCACGCGCGGAGGGATCGTGCTCCAGGATCTCGCCCTTGAAGATCCAGACCTTGATCCCGATGATGCCGTATGTCGTGGCTTCCTTCAGCGCGTAGTCGATATCGGCGCGGAGCGTGTGCAGCGGCACCCGGCCCTCGCGATACCATTCGGTGCGGGCGATCTCGGCGCCGCCGAGGCGGCCCGCGACGTTGACCCGGATGCCGAGGGCACCCATCCGCATGGAGTTCTGCACCGCCCGCTTCATCGCGCGGCGGAACGAGACCCGGCGTTCGAGCTGCTGGGCGATCGACTCGGCCACCAGCGCGGCGTCGAGTTCGGGCTTCCTGACCTCGACGATGTTGAGATGCAGTTCCGAGGCGGTCATGTTCGCGAGCTTCTTGCGAAGCCCCTCGATATCCGCGCCCTTCTTGCCGATGATCACGCCCGGACGGGCGGTGTGGATCGTCACCCGGCACTTGCGGTGCGGACGCTCGATGATCACCCGGCTGACGCCGGCCTGCTTGCACTCTTCCTCGATGAACTCGCGGATCTTGAGGTCCTCGAGCAGGAGATTGCCGTAGTCCTTGGTGTCGGCGTACCAGCGCGAATCCCAGGTGCGGTTGACCTGGAGGCGCATGCCGATCGGATTGACTTTCTGACCCATTAGGCTTGCTCCTCGACCTGGCGGACCTTGATGGTGAGCTCGGAGAACGGCTTGACGATGCGGCCGAAGCGGCCACGGGCACGCGGCTTGCCGCGCTTCAGCGTCAGGTTCTTGCCGACCCAGGCCTCGGCCACGATCAGCTCGTCCACGTCCAGGTTATGGTTGTTCTCGGCATTGGCGATGGCCGACTGAAGGCATTTCTTCACGTCTTCCGCGATCCGCTTTTTCGAGAAGGTGAGGTCGCTCAGCGCCTTCTCCACCTTCTTGCCGCGGATCATCGCCGCCACGAGGTTGAGCTTCTGGGGAGAGGTGCGGAGCATCCGCGCCTTCGCCATCGCTTCGTTGTCCGCCACGCGGCGCGGATTCTTGTCCTTGCCCATGACTTACTTCCTCTTCGCTTTCTTGTCGGCGGCGTGGCCGTAATAGGTCCGCGTCGGCGAATATTCCCCGAACTTCTGGCCGATCATGTCCTCGGTCACGTTCACGGGGATGTGCTTCTGGCCGTTGTAGACGCCGAAGGTGAGCCCCACGAACTGGGGCAGGATCGTCGAACGGCGCGACCAGATCTTGATGACCTCGTTGCGGCCC
>JBNKWI010000127.1:0-9355 GCA_050299695.1 Paracoccaceae bacterium | reverse complement strand
ACGACGCCCAGGGGGAGCTGGTAGAGCCGGTCGGCATAGGCGAGCCAGGCGATGGCGCCGTCGAAGAAGCTTGCCACCTGCCGGCCGACGAGGAGGTTGATCTGGATGACACCGCCCGCGAGCATCGCGGGGAAGGCGACGGCGGTGAGGTGCCGCATCTCGGGCGTCCATCGCGGCCGGGCGAGCCCGAGGCGGAACCCCGCGCTGGACGCCGCATTCCACAGGAGCGCAAGCTGTGCGATGCCCGCCAGCGGCACCGTCCAGGCCAGCGCATCGCCCACCGGGAGCCCGAGCGCGCTGGCGCCGGCCATGGCCGTGATGAAGAGGATGTTGAGGAGCACGGGCGCCGCGGCGGCGGCGGTGAAGCGCCCGACCGCGTTCAGGACGCCCGACAGGAGTGCCGCCAGCGAGATGAACAGGATGTAGGGGAAGGCGATCCGCCCGTAGAGCACCGCGAGGTCGAACCGTTCGTCGCCCCGGAACCCCGACGCCATGGCCAGCACCAGCCAGGGCATCGCGGCCATCGCGAGAAGGGTGAAGACCACCAGCACGGAGGCGAGCCCGGCGAAGGCGTCCTGCGCGAAGCCGCCGGGGTTGTCGCCGCCTTCCACCCGCTTGGCGAACATCGGCACGAAGGCCATGTTGAACGCGCCCTCGGCGAAGAACCGGCGGAACATGTTCGGCAGCGAGAAGGCGACGAGGAAGGCCTCGGCCACCGGCCCCGCGCCGAGCAGGGCGGCGATCAGGATGTCGCGGACGAAGCCCAGGACGCGGCTCGCCATGGTCCAGCCGCCGACCGTCAGGAAGCCGCGCGCCAGGCGGATCGGCTGCATCAGGCCTCCGCCCGCTCGGCGCCGCGGTCGATCGCTTCCCTGAGTTTCCTCTCGAGGCTCTTCTGCTTCGATTCCGAGTAGTATTTCAGACCGAACATGTCCTTGACGTAGAAGGTGTCCACCACCTGCTCGCCATAGGTCGCGATCACCGCCGAGGCGATGTAGACATGGTTCGCCGCAAGGCAGCGCGCGAGGTCGTAGAGAAGGCCCGCCCGGTCGCGGCTGTCGACCTCGATGATCGTGTAGATGTCCGACCCTTCGTTGTCGAAGGTGATCGTGGTGGGCACCCGGAACGCGCGTTCGCGCTTCTTGAGCTTGTCGCGGTCCTTCAGGGCGTCGCGGGCGACCACCTCGCCCTTGAGCGTCTTCTGGATCATCGCCTCGAGCCGCGCATGGCGCGCGGCCTCGAACGGGTGGCCGTCGGCATCCTGGATCCAGAACACCGCCGTCGCATAGCCGTCCTTGGTAGTGTAGGTCCGCGCATCGACCACGTTGGCCCCGGTGAGCGCCAGTGCCCCGGCCAGGCGCGAGAAGATGCCCGGATGGTCCTCGAGCGCGAAACAGACGCGGGTCGCGTCCCGGTCTTCGTCCAGCAGGAAGTCGATCCGGATCTGTCCGGCCGGAAACTCGCGCAGCAGTTCGGCGAACACCACATGGGCGGAACTGGGCAGGCCCTGCCAGTAGGGGCCGTAGTGGCGCTGGGTTTCCGCCCGAAGCTCTTTCGCGTCCCAGCCTCCCAGGGCCTCGCGCAGCGCCTTCTTGGCCTCGTTCTCCCGGGCGCCGCGGTTGACCGCCTCGAGCCCGCTCTCGAGTGCCTCGGACGCGTCGCGATAGAGCGACCGCAAGAGCTGCGCCTTCCAGTTGTTCCACGTCCCCGGCCCGACCCCGCGGATGTCGCAGACGGTCAGCACGGTCAGGAGATCGAGCCGCTTCTTCGTCTTCATCGCGTTGGCGAAGCCGCGGATCGTGCGCGGATCCGCCAGGTCGCGCTTCTGCGCGGTGTCCGACATCAGGAGATGGTAGCGGACCAGCCATTCGACGGTTTCCACGTCGGCCTTGCGGAGCCCGAGCCGCGGGGCGACCCGGCGGGCGATTCGCGCGCCCAGAACCGAGTGGTCCTCGTCCCGGCCCTTGCCGATATCGTGCAGGAGGAGGGCGATGAAGAGCACCCGTCGGTTCACGCCGTCCTTGAGGATGCGGCTGGCGATGGGAAGCTCCTCGATCAGCTCCCCGCGCTCGATCTTCGCAAGGGTGGCGATGCATTGGATCGTGTGCTCGTCCACCGTGTAATGGTGATACATGTTGAACTGCATCATCGCCACGATGGGGGCGAATTCGGGAATGAAGGCGGCGAGGACCCCCAGCTCGTTCATCCGCCGGAGCGCGCGCTCCGGGTTTCCGTGCTTCAGGAGCAGGTCGATGAAGATTGCGTTCGCCTCGGGGTTCCGCCGCACCTTGTCGCCGATCAGGTCGAGATTGGCCGCGATGGTGCGCATCGCGTTCGGATGCAGAAGGTATCCGGTGCGCAGCGCCTCCTCGAAGATCCTCAGGATGTTCAGTGGGTCCGACAGGAACTTCTTCTCGCTCGCATAGGTGATCCGGTTGCGGACCAGCTTGTAGCCCGGCTTCACCGGCTTGCGGCGACTGAGCAGCCGGAACAGGGCGGGCGCCTCCTTGGTGTGCTTGGCTTCCAGCGCGGTCAGAAGGATGCGGGTCACCTCGCCGACACGGGTGGCGTGGCGGAAATAGTCCTGCATGAAATGCTCGACCGCCCGGCGTCCGCCGGAATCCTTGTAGCCCAGCCGCTCGGCCACTTCGACCTGGAGGTCGAAGGTGAGCTGGTCGGCGGCCCGCATCGCGATCAGATGCAGCTGGCAGCGCACCGCCATCAGGAAGGTCTCGGCGTCGTGGAATCGCCGGTATTCGTCCTCGCTGAAGATGCCGCGGGAGACCAGCTCGGCGACCTCGTCCACATGGTGGACGTATTTGGCGATCCAGTAGAGCGTCTGCAGGTCGCGCAGCCCGCCCTTGCCTTCCTTGACGTTCGGTTCGACGACATAGCGCTGGCCACCCTGCTTGCGGTGGCGGACGGCGCGTTCGTCGAGCTTGGCGGCGATGAATTCGGGTGCCGTCCCACGGAACAGCTCCTTCCAGAGCCGCGTGTCGAGCTCTTCCGCAAGGGCCGCATCGCCGGCGAGAAAGCGGGCCTCGAGGAGCGCCGTCCGGATCGTGTAATCCTCGCGCCCCAGCCGGATGCAGTCGCGGATCGTGCGGCTGGAATGGCCCACCTTCAGGTGCAGGTCCCAGAAGATGTAGAGCATGGATTCGACCACGCTCTCGGTCCAGGCGTTGGTCTTCAGGGGCGTCAGGAACAGGAGGTCGACATCCGAGAACGGCGCCATTTCGCCGCGCCCGTAGCCGCCCACCGCGAGGACCGACAGGCGTTGCCCCGCCGTCGGCGTCGGGTTCGGGTGCAGGCGCGTGGAGGCGACTTCCAGCACCTGGCAGACGATCCGGTCGGTCAGCCAGGAGTAGGCCCTGACGGCGCCGCGAGCCTCCAACGGGCGCTTTCCCAGCGCGTCAGCGATGGCGCTGCGCCCGTGATCGAGCGCCTCGCGCAGGATCAGCACCGTCTCGGCCCGCATCGCGCGCGCGTCCTCGGCCGCGCTCAGCGCGGTTTCCAGCGCGGCCTTCACCGCGTCGCCATCGTAGATCGCCTCGTGCGGGCAGATCAGGTCGGGCCGGACCTCCGGCGGTGCGGCGGCCTCAGAGGCCTGGACCGCCAAAGCTTCTGGGGGCGGGGTCAAGGATGACGACCTGTTTGTTCAAGATCTGGGCTACGGCGAGGCCGCGCTCGTTGGTACCGTTGGGGCGAAGCCTGAAGACTCCGTTAACCCCGGCGAAGCCCGAGGCCCGGGTCAGCTGCGGCACGGTCAGCGCATCGGAGTCCCCGGTGGCGATCAGCGCGCCGATGGCTGCGATCCCGTCATAGGCAAGCCCGGCCAGCGGGTGCGCCGCCGTCCCGTAGGCGGCGAAGTAGCGCGACTGGAACTGTTGCGTCAGCCCGGGATCGGGCAGCGCGAACCAGGCGCCCTGCATGCCCTCGAATTCCAGCGCGCCGGCCGGGATGTCGAGCCGTTGCAGGCCGATCAGTTGGTACTGCTCGCGGGTCACGCCGTTGTTCGGGAATTCCTGGACCAGGTAGGGCACCGCGCCATCATTGCCCGAGGTCATGAAGATCGAGCTGGCGCCGGAGCTGCGGGCCTGGTCCGCGATGGTCGGGATCGTCTCGATCACCTGCTGCGCGGTCAGCGGGAAGGAGACGGTTCCGGCCAACCGTCCGCCGTGCACCGCGATGGCGCGGGCGATGGCGTCGCGGCCCTGCTCCTCGGCCGGGCTCTGGCCGTGGACGATCAGGATTTCGCCCCGGCCGTGGCTCGCAGCATAGCCGACAAGGCGGTCGGCGGTGTTCTGGAAAGTGGAGCCCAGCACGAAGATATTGCCGCCCGCCACGGTCGTGTTGTTCGAGAACGAGAGCACGTTGACACCGCGCGCGGCCGCCACATTGCCGGCCGCCGCGGCGGCATCGGCGAAGAGCGGCCCGAGAATGATCTTGGCGCCGTCGTTGATCGCCTCGCTGGCGGCGGCGGCAGCCATTTGTGCGTTGCCGCCGGTGTCATAGACACGCAGGTCGATCTCGGCCTGGCCGCCGAGGTCCTGGATTGCCAGCCGCGCCGCGTTCTCGAAGCTCCGCGACAGGGCCGGGCCCTGGGCGCCGGCGGTCTGTGGCAGAAGCAGCGCGACGGGCACCGCCTTGCGGGAATTGATGCTCGGGCCGCCGACCGCAGACGGGTCGCACGAGGCGAGAAGGGCGATCCCGGCCAGCGCGACGAAAGCGCTCAGTACCTTGCGGCGCAGGCGGAAAACGGCAACCATGGCGAACCTCGTTCGTCGGCTTCAGACTTGCGGCGGACCCTAGACGGACGCGGGCTGAGTGTAAATCGCAGGCAGGAGGACGCGCGTGGCGGAACTGCAACGGGACGCGCGGCTGGAGCCGGGTCTCTACGTCGTCTCGACCCCGATCGGCGCGGCGCGCGACATCACGCTCCGGGCGCTGGATATCCTGCGCACGGCCGATGCGATCGCCGCCGAAGATACCAGGAACGCACGGAAACTCATGGACATCCACGGGATCGCCCTGGGTGGCCGGCCGATCCTGCCCTATCACGACCACAACGGGCCGGCGCAGCGGCCGAAGCTCCTCGAAATGATCCGCGCGGGCCAGTCCCTGGCCTATGTCTCGGACGCCGGCACGCCTTTGGTCGCCGATCCGGGCTTCGTCCTCGCCCGCGAGGCGGCGGAGGCGGGGCTCCGCGTGCGTTCGGCGCCGGGGCCCTCGGCGCTTCTCGCGGCACTTGTCGTCTCCGGCCTGCCGAGCGACCGGTTTCTCTTCGCCGGTTTCCTGCCACCCACCGCCGCGGCCCGGGAAAAGGCGCTGCGGGAACTGGCGGGCGTGCCGGCGACGCTGGTTTTCTTCGAAACGGCCCGGCGCTGTTCGGAGATGCTTAGCGCTTTGGCCCTAGAGCTGGGAGCGGACCGGCAGGCGGCGCTCTGCCGCGAGCTCACCAAGAAATTCGAGGAGGTGCGCCGCGGCACTCTGGCGGAGCTTTTGGCCAGTGTGGAGGCCGACCCGCCGAAGGGCGAGATCGTCGTCCTGGTGGACCGGGGCCGGGCGGAGGCGAGCGAGGAGGATCGCGACGCGATGTTGAAGGAGGCGCTGGAGCTGATGAGCGTGAAGGACGCTGCGAAACACGTGGCCGAGGCGCTGGGCCTCGCGCGGCGCGACGTCTACCAGGCGGCGCTGGCGCTCGGTCCGAAGCGGTGAGCGGCGCTGTTTCATATTATGGGGGCGAGGCCGCCGAAGACGCCGTCGCACGCCACTATGAGGAAACCGGCCATGAACTCGCCGCGCGCCGCTGGCGCTCGCCCGCTGGCGAGATCGACCTGATCCTGCGCAAGGACGGCGAAGTGGTCTTCGTCGAGGTGAAACGCGCCCGCGATCTTGCCATTGCCGCGGAACGGCTCGGGGCGCGGCAGATTGGACGGATCCTACAGGCGGCCGAGGCGTTTCTCGGCGGCGAACCCGGCGGCACGGACACGCCCTCGCGGATCGACGTGGCGCTGGTCGACGGGACGGGGCGGATCGCGGTGATCGAGAACGCCTGCATGGTCTGACCGCGCCGTCTGCGGGCGGGATTGTATCGGCCGGGGCGGGCTGCCATGTAGAGGCGACGCCACTCCGGAGCCTGCCGATGCCTCTCAAGGTCGCCTTTCAGATGGACCCGATCCAGACGGTCGATATCGACGCCGATTCGAGCTTCCGACTGGCCGAGGAGGCGCAGGCGCGCGGCCATGAGCTGTTCTTCTACACCCCCGACCGGCTGGCCTATGTCGAGGGAAGGATCACCGCGCGTGGCTGGCCGATGGAGGTGCGGCGCGTGCGCGGCGACCACGTGACGCTCGGAGCGGAGACCGAGATCGACCTCGCCGACTGGGACGTGGTCTGGCTCCGCCAGGACCCGCCCTTCGACATGGGCTACATCACCACGACCCACCTGCTCGACCGCCTGAAAGGCAAGACGCTGGTGGCGAACGACCCGTTCTGGGTGCGGAACTATCCCGAAAAGCTCCTCGTCCTCGACTTTCCTGACCTCACGCCGCCCACCGCGATCGCCCGCGACATCGCCACCCTGCGCGCCTTCCGCGCGCGCCACGGCGACATGATCCTGAAGCCGCTCTACGGCAATGGCGGGGCTGGTGTGTTCAAGCTCACACCGGGCGACGGAAACCTGTCGAGCCTCTACGAGCTCTTCACCGGCATGAGCCGCGAACCGCTGATCGTGCAGAAATTCCTTCCCGACGTGACGAAGGGGGACAAGCGGATCATCCTAGTCGACGGCGAGCCGGTGGGCGCCATCAACCGGGTTCCGGCCGTGGGCGAGACGCGGTCGAACATGCATGT
This sequence comes from Paracoccaceae bacterium, assembly GCA_050299695.1. Classification (GTDB taxonomy): domain Bacteria; phylum Pseudomonadota; class Alphaproteobacteria; order Rhodobacterales; family Rhodobacteraceae; genus Ovoidimarina. The sequence continues at coordinate 2,500 of JBNKWI010000127.1, read as the reverse complement.
CGGCGGGCGGCCGGAGAAGATCGGCCTGACCGAGCGGGATCTGGAGATCTGCGCGCGGATTGGCCCGGTGCTGCGCGAAAAGGGCCAGGTCTTTGTGGGGATCGACGTGATCGGCAACTGGCTGACCGAGATCAACGTGACCTCGCCCACCGGCATCCAGGAGCTGGAGAGGTTCGACGGCGGGAACGTGGCCGGGAAGATCTGGGAGGCCATCGAGGCGCGGGTCGCGGGCTAGGCGGGTGACGAGCCGTCGCCTCCGGCTGGTGAACTGGCTCTGCAGCCGCGTGATACGGCCGCGCATTGCCCATGCGCCCACGCCCGAGGCCGCGCGGCAGGATTTCGACCGGGCGGCGCGGCTGTTCTTCCGGCCGCCGCCCTTCTGTCTGGCGCTCTCCGGTGAAGAGTTCGACTGGGTCAGCGTGGGCCGCACCGACCCGCGCCGGGTGATCCTTTATCTCCATGGCGGCGGCTATATCTGCGGCTCGCCGCATACCTATCGCGCGTTGGCGGGGCGACTTTCGGCGCTGTCCGGTCTCCGCGTGGCGCTGCCGCCCTATCCCCTGGCACCCGACGACCCGGCGCCCGGAGCGTTCGAAGCCGCACTGGCCGCCCATGACCGACTCCTCGCGCTGGGGTATGCGCCGGGCGATATCGTGCTCGGCGGCGACAGCGCGGGGGGCGGGCTGGCCCTGGCGCTCCTCGCGCACCTGACGCAGGCGGGCCGCCATCCGGCGGGGCTCTTCGCGTTCTCCCCCTGGACGGATCTCACCCGAAGCGGCGGCTCGATCGCCGAGAATGCGGCGGTCGACCGGATCTTTGATCCGACCCGGATCGGCGAATTGGTGGATTATGTCACCGGGAACGGCGCCTTCGCCGAGAACGACCCGCGCCTTTCGCCGCTCTTCGCCCGGTTCGAGGCGCCGCCGCCGGTCTGGATCAGCGTGGCCGAGACCGAGATTCTCCGCGACGACGCAAGGCGCATGGCGGACCGGCTCCGCGCGGCTGGCGGCAAGGTGACGCTGGTCGAGGAACCGGACGCGCCCCATGTCTGGCCGCTCTTCGACGGCTACGTGCCCGAGGCACGGGCGACCATCGCGCAGGCGGCGGAATTCGTGCGGGAAGAGTTCACGCTTCGGGATGTCCTCCGACGCATCCGTTGAGACATGAAACCGGCGTGCGTTGCGGCCGCCCGAAGGCAACGGCGGCGAAGGGCTAACCCCATGAAACAAGGCGAAACGGCGGATTCCGGCGCTTCGGTATCACGTCGGTATTGCGTCGGTATCCGGTCGGTGCGGGGGCCGGCTTCGTCTTCCGGGAGCATCCCGGCAACACTCGGCGTCAAGAAAGGTTAAGACTTTTCCCGGCTTTGAGACCTTGTCCATCTCCGCGCCTCGAAGGCGGGGCGGCAAGGCGCGCCTCCGGCTGCGCCGGACAGGCCCTAGCCGATCGGGTTCGGACCTCCCATTTCGAACCAGCGCCGCAGATCCGGTTCCGGGACAAGCGCCGCCATCCGCGCCTCGTAGGCGGCGATCTCCTCGGGGCCGAACGCGTGTTCCCAATTGCCGGTGCCGCCCTTGTTGAAGAAGGCGCCGTCATCGGCCCAGAACCCCTTGCCGCCCTCGGGGGCAAACTCGGAGGCGCGGGATTTCATCTCGGCAAAGCCGGTCGCGGCCACGACTCTTTCCAGCACCGGCCCGTCCGCCGCGATACCGAGCGCGCGGGCGAGCCCGGCCACGGTGCCGGCCCGGTCGGCGATCATGTCGGCATAGTGCAGAAGCGTCAGCCGGTGCAGGCGGCTTCGGTCGGCCGTGCGCCGGAAATGCGCGACGATTCCGTCCAGCGTGTCGCTGTCGAAATCGTCCTCCGTCATGGTGCCTGACAGGAACTCGGCGAAAGCCACGTCCAGCGGCCGGCGCATCGGGTGGTCGGGCCGGTTCTTCATGTTCATGCCGTGGTTCCGCAGCGACAGGAACACGTCGAGCGGGTGGCGGTAGACCGCCACCACGTGGACGCCCTCCCAGACCGGAAACCCGTCGGCCGGCGTGTGGGTCTTGACGACGCGGCGCCCGTTCTGGCGGTCCAGCGCGGCGGCGACCGCCGCGGCCTCGCCCAGGGTGGAATCGATCCAGGGCGAGAGCACCGGCACCGGCGCGGGGAGCGGGCGGCCGCCCGAGAGCAAGGACGCGACGATCGTCTGGGTCCAGGTGGTGCCGCATTTCGGCGGCGTGCAGACGAGGATGTCGCCCGGCCGGGGGCGGTAGAGCGCCCAGCGGTCCGGGTCGGTCATCACGCCGCGATAGCTGCGCGTGGCGGGGGCGAGAAGGCGGGATTCGGGCATGACGGGTCTCCGGAAGGTCCGGCGCGACCATAGGCCGGGATCGTGGCGGCTTGAACCTCAGTCCTGGGCTGCAACCATCAGGCGGAAGCTTGCCGCCTCGGCGACATGCGGCTGGCGGACCATGGCCGAGCCGGCGAGGTCGGCGATGGTGCGGGCGACGCG
>JBNKWI010000126.1:0-9452 GCA_050299695.1 Paracoccaceae bacterium | reverse complement strand
GTCCTTCGGCACCCCGCCCGTCAGGAAATACCGCCCCTCGGGCCGGCAATGGACGCCCGTCGTGTCGATCATCAGGGGCAGCCGCCCGTCGTTGACCCGCGCCGAGCCCTGCGGCGAGCGCGCGCAGTCGAAGACGAAGAGCGTCCGCTTCCTCGGCTCCACCGGCAGGTCGAGCCCCGCCATCCGCGCCGTCAGCGCCGCGCGGGGCCCGGACGCGTTCACCACCGTGCCGGCCTCCACTACCGCGCCCGATTTCAGCGTCACCGACACCACACGCCCCCCCTCGCGCGCGATCGCCACCACCTCGTCGGTCACGTACTCGGCGCCCTGCGCGCGGGCCTTGGCCCGAAACCCGTTCATCAGCCCGGTATTGGAGAACCAGCCCTCGCCCGACCGCCCGTAGGAGGCCAAGAGCACGTCCTCCACGCGCAGATGCGGAAACGCCTCCGCCAGCTCGTCCCGGCCCCACAGCAGCACATCCGCCCCGCAGGATTTCTGCGCCACATGGTTCTCCCGCAGGATCTGCGCCTTCGCCTCTGTATCGGCGAGGAACAGGTAGCCGCCGGGCTGGAACCCAAGGTCGGGCCGGTCGCCCGCCACCTCCATCATCTCGCCGAAATTGCGGATCACCTCGTAGCCGTACTGGCTGACCCGCACGTTGAGCGGGTTCGAGAACTGAGTGCGGATCGAGGACGCCGAGAGCGAGGTCGAAGCCTGCGAAAAGCTCGGATCGCGCTCGACGATCAGCACGGAGCCGTCGAAATCCGGGTTCGCGGTCAGGTAATAGGCCACCGATGAGCCGATCACCGCCCCGCCGACGATCACCACGTCATAGCGGCTCTTCATTCGGTTCCATCCGTCACATAGCCCCGCCGCCGGTCAAGCGCGCGCGCCTCCGGGGCGCGTTCCCCCGGGTCGCCATAGCCGCCCCCGCCCGGCGCCTTCAGGATCAGCCGCCGCCCCACCGGCACCGATTGCCAGCCCTTCGGCCGCATCCTCGTGCCATCGTCCAACTCCACGACCCCCGGCGCCCCCGGCGTCCCGCCGTCACGGCCGCGCGGCGGCTCGGTCACCCGGTCGAACATCGCCGAGAACTCGAACTCGTGCCCCTCTGCCGCGGCGATCTCGATCACCTGCCCCAGCCCGCCCCGCTGCGCGCCATCGCCGCCCGAGTCCGGCCGCAACTCCTTGCGCCAGATCACGATCGGCCCGGTCTGCTCCGTCGCCTCGATCGGCATCGTCATCACCCCCGACGGAAAGGCAGTCGCCGACAACCCGTCGAGCGCCGGACGCGCGCCCATGCCGCCCGAGTTGAACATCAGCACCTCGGCCCGCCGCCCCTCGGCCCCCGCCATCGGCCGCGCCGAGATATGCACGTTCCACAAGGCCCCCGCGCCCTCCGCCTGGATCTGCCCCGGCAGCGCTTGCGCCAAGGCCCCCAACACCACGTCGGGCACCATGTGCCCGATCACATGCCGCAAGGACACCGGCGCCGGCCGCACCGCGTTCACCACATTCACCGGCGAGGTCACCTCGAAGGCCGCCAGCGAGGCCGCATTGTTCGGAATGTCCGGCGCCACCACGCATTTGATCGCGTAGCAGGCATAGGCCTTGGTGTAGATCATCGGGCAGTTGATGCCCCAGCGGCTGATCCCGGACGAGCCGTCGAAATCCACCAGCACCCGGTCCTCGGCGATGGTCACCTTTGCGGCGATCCGGATCGGGTCGTCATAGCCGTCGGTCAGCATGTCGGCCGACCACGAGCCCTTGGGCAAGGCCGCGATCCGCTCCAGCGTCGCCTTGCGGGTGCGCGACAGGATGAACTCCCCCAGCGTTTCGAGGTTCGGCAGCCCGATCTCCTCGAGCATCTCCAGAAGCCGCGTCTTGCCCACATCGTTGCAGGCAGCCAGCGAATAGAAATCGCCCACCACCTGGTTCGGCTCACGCACATTCGCGCGCAGAAGCGCCACCAGCACCGCGTTCACCTCGCCGCGCTCGGCGAACTTCATGATCGGGATCTGGATCCCTTCCTCGTAGACCGATTTCCCGTCCGCCCCGAAACCGCGCCCGCCCACGTCGACCACATGCGCCGTGCAGGCGAAGAACCCGATCAGCTCGGCCCCTTTGAAGACCGGCGTGACCATGGTGATGTCGTGCAGGTGGCCCGTCCCCAGCCAGGGGTCGTTGGTCACATAGGTGTCGCCCGCGAACATCTCCTGCCGCGGGATCGCGGCGAGGAAATTGCCCACCGCCTCGGCCATGGTGTTCACATGCCCCGGCGTGCCGGTGACCGCCTGCGCCAGCATCTCGCCGCGCGCGTTGTAGACCCCCGCCGACAGGTCCCCCGCCTCCCGCACCGAGGTCGAGAAGGCGGTCCGCAACAGCGTCATCGCCTGTTCCTCGACCACCGAAATCAGCCGGTTCCACATCACCTGCAAACGGATCTCGTCGATCTGCGCCATCGCTCAGGCTCCCTTCCGCACCAGGAGAATGCTGCCCTCGGGCTGGATCACCGCGTCGAAGGGCGAGGTGACGACCGTCGCGGTCTCCCGCTCGACGATCACCGCCGGCCCGGCGACCCGCGCCCCCGGCGCCAGCGCGTCGCGCTCGATGATCGCCGTTTCCAGCGCCGCCCCGCTCGCCGGATCGAACACCGCCCGCGCCGCGCCCGCCACGGCCGCCTTGCCATCCGCGTGCAGCGCCACCCGCGCCGGGGCCGGCCGAATATCCTGCGCCTTCACCGACCAGGTGACGAACTCGATCTCCGGCCCTTCCACCGCGCGGCCGAAGAACCGCGCATAGCGCTCCTTGAACGCCGTCTCGATCATCGCCCGGTCGCCCGCCGTGAACGCCCGGTCCGGCAGCGGCACCGGAATCTCCCAGCCCTGCCCCCGGTAGCGCATGAAGGCCGTCACCTCGCGCGTGATCTCACCCGTCGTGCCCATCCGCACGAAACCCTCGGCGGTCTCGCGCAGCCCGTCCAGCATCGCGTTCACGGCGCCCGCATCGAAGCCGCTCAAAGCCGCCACCTGCGAGGCCAGCGCCTCGTAGCCGAACGGCGCTTTCAGAAACCCGATGGCCGAGCCCACCCCCGCGCCCTGCGGGATCAGGCAGCGCGAAATCCCCAGCTTCTCGCAAAGCCGCGCGGCATGGAGCGGCGCCGCGCCGCCGAAGGCGATCATCACGTTGTCCGAAACGTTCTTCCCGTTCTCGACCGCATGGACCCGCGCCGCGTTCGCCATGTTCTCGTCGACCACCTCGACGATCCCGAACGCCGCCGCCACGCCATCGAGGCCCAGCCTTTCGCCCACCTCGCGGGCAATCGCGGCATCGGCCTTCTCCACCGACAGAAGGATCTTCCCGCCCGCGAAATTCTCCGGATCGAGCTTGCCCAAGACCAGGTCCGCATCGGTGATCGCCGGCCGCGTCCCGCCGCGCTGGTAGCAGGCCGGCCCCGGCTCGGAGCCCGCCGATTCCGGCCCGGTCTGGATCCGCCCCATCGCGTCGACCCAGGCGAGCGAACCGCCGCCCGCGCCGATCTCGATCATCTCGATCACCGGGATGGAAATCGGCATCCCCGAGCCCTTGCAGAACCTATAGGTCCGCGCCACCTCGAAGCTCCGCGCGGTCTGCGGCTGGAACTCCTCGATCAGGCAGATCTTCGCAGTGGTGCCGCCCATGTCATACGACAGCACCTTCTTGAGCCCGAACCGCGCCGCGATGTCGGCCGCGAAGATCGCGCCCCCCGCCGGCCCCGATTCCACCAGCCGCACCGGAAAGGCGGAGGCCGTCTCGACCGAGATCAGCCCACCGCCCGAATGGATCATGAAGACCGGGCAACCGGCGCCCATCTCCTTGAGCCGCACCTGCAGCCGGCCCAGGTAATCCGCCATCTGCGGCCGCACATAGGCATTGGCACAGACCGTGTTGAACCTCTCGAACTCGCGCATCTGCGGCGAGACCTCGGACGAGATCGAGATCGGAATGTCGAGCCGGGCGCACAGGATCTCCCGCGCCCGCTCCTCATGCGCGGGGTTCATGTAGGAATGGATGAACCCGATCGCGACCGCGCCGAACCCTTCGCCCGCGATCCGCTCCGCCAGCGCCTCCAGCGCCGCCTCGTCCAGCGGCTGCAATTCCTCGCCGCCCGCGCCGATCCGTCCCTTCACCGGGAACCGGTCCTCGCGCGGGATCAGGGGCTCGGGCAGCCGGATGTTCAGATCGTATTGCTCGAACCGGTTCTCGGTCCGCATCTCGATCACGTCGCGAAAGCCCTCGGTCGTCACCAGCGCCGTCCGCGCGCCGCGCCGCTCGATCAGCGCGTTGGTGGCCAGCGTGGTGCCGTGGATCACGATGTCGATCTCGCCCCAGCCGATCCCGGCCTCCTCCAGCACGATCCCGATCCCATCCAGAATCGCCTGCTCCGGCGCCGCGTAATTCGTCAGCACCTTGGTCGAATGGATCACCCCGCGCAGGTCCAGCGCGATATCCGTGAACGTTCCGCCGATATCGGCGCCCAACCGGATTTCCCCCGAACTCATGCCCCCGCCTTCTCCTTCAGCGCCGCCGCGCGCATCTCGCTCAAGGTCACCCGCGGCGTCAGCGCCTCCTCGGAGATCGCCAGGTCGAGGACCGCGCCCGTCTTCGACGCCAACGCCCGCGCGAATGCCGCCTCGAAATCGGCCGTCGTCTCCACCCGCTCGCCATGGAACCCGTAGGCCCGCGCCAGGGCCGCGAAATCCGGGCTCAGCATCGTCGTCCCCGACACCCGCGCCGGGTAATGCCGCTCCTGATGCGCGCGGATCGTGCCGTAGATCCCGTTGTTCAGGATCAGCACAATCGGTTGCGCTCCCGCCTGCGCCGCCGTGGCAAGCTCCTGGCAGTTCATCTGGAAATCGCCATCGCCCGCGAAGCAGACCACCACGCGCCCGGAATGCGCCACCTTCGCCGCGATGGCCGCCGGCAGGCCGTATCCCATAGCCCCCGCCTGCGGCGCCAAGAGCCGCGCCTTCGGCCCGAAGCGGAAGAACTTGTTCGGCCAGACCGCGAAATTCCCCGCCCCGTTCGTGAGGATCGCGTCCTCGGGCAGCACCGCGCTCAAATGCGCCATGACCTTCCCCATGTCCACCGGCGACGGCAGGTCCGGCAGGTCGAACCCGGCCTCGTACGCCGCCCGCCCCTTCGCCCGCCACTCCGCCCGGCCGCCCGCCACCGGCCCCGCCGCCGCCAGCGCCACCGCGAAAGCATTGGGCCCAGCCTGAATCCCCAGTTCCGGCCGATAGACCTTGCCGAGTTCCAGGTCCGAGCCATGCACATGGATCAAACGTTGCCGCGGCTCGGGCACCGACAGAAGCGTATAGCCCGCCGTCGAATTCTCCCCGAACCGGTTGTTCACCGCGAGGATCACGTCCGCCTCGGCCAGCATCGCCTTGACCGACGGCACCATCCCCACCCCGGCCTCGCCGCAGAAACAGGGCGAATGGTTGTCGAACCGGTCCTGGTAGCGGAACACCGACAGAACCGGGATGTCCGAGCCTTCCGCGAACGCCTGCAACGCGCGGCACCCCGCCTCGGACCAGTTGCAGCCGCCATAAAGGATCACCGGCCGCTCGGCCCCGGCCAGGATCTCGCGCGCCTGCGCTACAGCGGCAGCCGACGGCTCCGGCTCGGGATACTCCCCCGGCCCCGACACAGGCGCCACGTCGGTCATATCCGTCAGCATGTCCTCCGGCAGCGCGATCACCACCGGCCCCGGCCGCCCGGTCAGCGCCGTCTTCCATGCCCGCGCCAGAATCTCCGGGATCCGCTCCACCCGCTCGATCTCGACCGCCCATTTCGCGACCGTCCCGAACATTGCCCGGTAGTCGACCTCCTGGAACGCCTCGCGTCCCTTCATGTCGGTCCCGACCTGCCCCACCAGCAGCAGCATCGGCGCGCTGTCCTGCATCGCGGTATGAACGCCGATCGAGGCATTGGTCGCGCCCGGCCCCCGCGTCACCATGCAGATTCCGGGGCTCCCGGTCAGCTTGCCCCAGGCCGCCGCCATGAAGGCCGCGCCGCCCTCGTTCCGGCAGATCACGTAGTCGAGCCGCCCCGCGGTGTCGTGCAGCGCATCGAGCACCGCAAGATAGCTCTCCCCGGGCACGCCGAAACTCTTGGTCGCGCCCAGCGCCAACAGGCATTCCACCAGAAGCTGTCCGCCGTTCCGCATCGCCCGACCCCCGAATCTGCCAGATCGGCCGCCGAAAGAAGCGGCGGCCTCCCCCAGCGGACTCGCACCGGATTTCGAAACTTGCAAGCTTTGTGACGCGCGCGCCTCAGTCGAACACGCCGACGATCTCGTCGAGCCCGACACCGTCCTTGATCGCGCGCAGCCGCGCGTAGATCAAAGCCACGAAGATCGCGTTGAAGCCGTAGCTGAACGCGACCCCGGCAACATAGACGAGGGCCGGAATCACCGGCACATCGCCCCACATCGTCCCGGGACCCACGAGTTCGCCGAAGAAGGTCGCGGCCGCCGCGAACGCGAAGATCATCAGATACATGACCACCATCGTGCCGACGATGGGCCAGCGATAGTCCTTGGTCAGGTCCGCACTGCGGTTCATCCCGCCGAAGCCGACCTTCTCCAGCACGATGGCCGGAACGATCACCGAGAACACCCCCATGACCCACAACCCGGGAAGCAGCAGTAGCAGCGACGCCAGAACGGCGAGCACACCCACGGCGAAGGATTGCAGCGCGATCGCGACGAGGGATTCCGCGGCCGGGCCGAGATACTGCCCCAGGGGCCGCCTCCGGCCGAGCTTCGCGTCATAGGCCAGCTGAACGACCAGAGCCGTGGCAAAGCCGCTGACCGCGATGGAGACGATCCCGGACCGAAGCTCGCCCGAAACCCCCGACACTTCTTCCCCGAACGCGGCGGGCCATCCGGAGGTCAGCCCGGTGAAGACCACTTCGAACAGGCACGGAACAAGGCTCAGCACCCAGACAGCGCCGAAATTCCCGAACATGATCGAGAAACTCTCGCCGATGATCGCGCCCACCCCGAGCGGCGGCCGGGACGGCATCTGCATGTCGCTCATCCGCTCTCTTCCTCCAAGAGGCCGCGCCTCACTCGAACACGCGCACGATATCGTCGAGCCCGACGCCTTCCTTGATCTCCCGCAGCCGCGCATAGATCAGCGCCACCGCGATCCCGGCGAAACCGAACTGGAGCGAGCTGCCGATCAGGTTGATCAGAAGGCTGAGGATGGTGGCAGCGATGTTGGATCCGGCAAGGACTCCGGCGACGAACCCCACCACGATGGCCATCAGCACCATGCACAGGAACACCAGGATCAGCGTTCCGACGATCGGCCAGCGATAGCCCTTGGTGAGCGCCACGCTGCGCGACATGGCGCCGAACCCGGCGCCCTCGATCACCACCACGGGCGCGGTCACGCAGAATACCGCCGCCACCCAAAGGCCCGGGACGAGGAACAGGAGCCAGCCCACCCCGAACAGCAGGAACACGACGAGATTGATCAAGGTGAGCGGGATCGCGGCCCGGATCGCCGGAGCGACATAGCGGGCCGGTTGCGGCCGCCGGTCGAGTTTCGCGTCATAGGCCAGCCGCACGACGAGCGCGAGCATGATCGCGGTCAGCACGAGCTGGATCACGGTGCTCAGCGCGATCCCGACCCAGAAGCCGGCATCGACGCCGGTCTGCGTGATGCGGGGCGCGATCCAGACGCCCACGAGCATCGAGGGAACGAGACCGATCAGGACCGGCAGGACGCTGACGGCCAGCACCGCCCCGAAATGCCCGAACATGATCGAGAAACTCTCGGCGATGATCGCGCCCACCCCGAGCGGCTGCCGGGAAGGCATCCGCGCGTCGCTCATTCGGCTCCCTCCGTCTCAGACCCGTTGGTCGCATGGTGCTTGTCGGCCCGCCGGTCGCCGAAAAGCTGCCGCTGCTCCAGATGCGCCCGCTGGGCGGCATAGAACGCCTTCAGGAACCGCCCGTGGTCATGCTCGGGCACCGGCTCGGCATAGCCGATCTTGCGGCGGATCTTCTCGACGATGGCGGCGAGCGTCCGGCGCCGGCTCTGGAGCGCGCTGTCGGTCACCGGATTGCCCTCGGCGCGCAACAGTGCCTCCAGCGTCTGCAGTTCGAACGCCCCGTAATGGTCGAGCTGGTGCGAGAGGAAGATGAAATCCTTCTCCGCCTCCACCGGCTTTTCGGCAGCGAGGTCCTTCAGGAGGATCGGCTGCGGCAGGTGGATCACATGGGTCCCTGCCATCATGTCGCCGAGCCGCATCCGGTACCGGTTCGTCAGCGGTATCGCGAAGGCCATGACCACCCAGCCGAGCGCGATCAGCGAGGCGACCGGCGAGGCGTCGTCCAGCGACAGAAGGAGCGTGCCGGGCAGGAACACCTCGGCCTCCTTCATCAGGTTCCGCAACACCAGCGCATGGGTCGAAAGCGAGCGCCCGTCATGGGAGACGACCTTGATCTTCATGAGCTTCTTGCCCAGCGTCTGGCCGTTCCAGGCCAGTTCGCTCACCGCGTAATAGGGCACCCGGATCACGAAGAACAAAAGCATCGCCACTGCGAAGATGGTCTGCGGCTCGGTCAGCTTCAGAAGCCCCATCAGGAGCAGGATGCAGACCATCGCAACGAGCGTGATCAGCACGTCGGTGATCTGCGCCGCGAGCCGCACGCCCACCCCGGCGATGGCAAGCTTGAGCGCGACCCCCTCGGGCGGCATCAGCGTCCCCGCTTCCGCGATCCCGGGCTTCTTCTTCCTGTCCTTGCGGCGGCGGAAAATCATGCGGACCGCCCCCGCCCGCCCAGCGCGAACCAGGCGAGCCACAGCGCCCCCACGCTCCAGCCGATGGCGTAGCGCGTGGACATGTCCTGCACGAGCTGCCGCCCGAACCCTTCAAGAAGCGCCGCGACGATCAGCATCACCGAGGCGACCAGCGCCAGCTTGACCGCATCGTGCCCGGCCAGCCGCAGCGCGTCCTTCCGTGTCCGCTGGCCGGGAAACAGCACCGCCGCGCCCAGCTGCAACCCACCGCCGCAGGCGATGCATATCGCCGAGATCTCGGTCACCCCGTGGATCGACAGCCAGCCGCCCAGATCCCAGCCCAGCCCGCGCTCCACATGGAGCGCCAGGAACGCCCCCAGCGACAGCCCGTTGTAGAAGGTCAGTAGGATCGCAGGCGCGCAGGCGAAGACGCCCAGCCCGAAGACGAAGATGGCGATCCGCGTGTTGTGCGAGAACAGGAAGGTCGCGAAGGCGCCCAGCGCGCTGGTATCGGGATGCTCGTCATAGATGATCGAGCGGAGATAGTCCGTCGAACTGTCGGGCCCGCGCCCGTCGCCCAGCTCGGGTGGCATGAAGACGTAGTAGTAGCTCGGGTCGTCCAGGTAGAGGAGATACCCCTCCAGCACCCCGAGG
>JBNKWI010000125.1:0-9535 GCA_050299695.1 Paracoccaceae bacterium | reverse complement strand
GTTGCAGCGCCATCCCACGGGCAGGCGCTCGCCCGGCTTGTGCTTGGTTGGGGCGTGCGGGCCTAGCTTTCGTCCTTCCGGATCGCTTCCCAGAGGTCGGGCCGCCGCGCGCGGGTGAGCGCCTCGGCCTCAGCGCGACGCCAGCGGGCGACGGCGCCGTGGTCGCCCGAGGTGAGGACGGGCGGGATCTCGTGGCCCTGCCAGGTGGCCGGGCGGGTGTATTGCGGGTGCTCGAGAAGCCCGTCGGAGAAGCTCTCCTCCTCGGCCGAGGCGGCGTTCCCCAAAACGCCGGGCCGGAGCCGCACGGTGGCGTCGAGCACGGCCTCCACGGCGATCTCGCCGCCGGTCATCACGAAATCGCCGAGCGAGATCTCCTCGATCCCGAAATGGTCGATCACCCGCTGGTCGAGCCCCTCGAAGCGGCCGGCGATCAGGGTGATCCCGTCGCAGGCGGCGAAGCGGCGGGCTGTCGCCTGGTCGAAGGGCCGGCCGCGGGGCGAGAGGAACACGAGCGGCCAGCGCGCGCGGTCCTCCGGCACCCCCTCCATCGCGGCGGCGATGGCGCGACCCATCACGTCGGCGCGGAGCACCATGCCCGGGCCGCCGCCGGCGGGGGTGTCATCCACATTGCGGTGCCGTCCCTCGCCGAACTGCCTCAGGTCGATGGTGCCGAGCCGCCAGAGCCCGTCCCGAAGCGCCTTGCCGGTGAGCGAGAGGCCGAGCGTGCCGGGGAAGGCCTCGGGGAAGAGGGTGATGACGCGCGCCTCCCAGGCGCCGAGAAGGCGGGGATTGTCCTCGATCAGGTCGCGGGGCCGGGCCGAAGCCCGGATCGACAGGCGGCCATGGGATTTGGGCGGCGTTTCGGTCATGACGGGGAGGGGTACATCGCTGCGCCGCCCCGCGCAACGCGGCAGAACGGACACAGCCCCTGCGGATGCGACGCGATTGCCGCAGGATGGGTCTACAATCGCCCCATTTTGCCGCAAGAGAGATGCGTGTTTCAGGTCCCGGAGCGCCGGCATGTTCAACGAGAATCCGATTTTCGAGTTCCGCGGCCCCTGGGGCGTGCCGGTGCAGATCGGGCCGAGCCTCATTCTACTGATCCTGGTCTTCGTGTCCTTCGATCGCGGCGCCGAGGCGTTCTACTATTCCGCGATCTATTTCGGCGTGCTGGTCGGCTCGATCTTCCTGCACGAGTTCGGCCATGCATGGGGCTGCCTGGTGCAGGGCGTGCCGGTGCGGCGGGTGATGATCTTCGGCGGCGGCGGGTTCTGCGAGCGGGCGCGGTCCTCGACCGCCCATCAGGACGAGCTGATCGTCGCGATGGGGCCGATCGTGAACCTAGTGCTCTGGGCGGTGGCCTCGCTGGCCGTGCCCTATGCGGCGGGCGACCTGGCCTGGGTGCTCGCCGTCATTGCGCGGCTCAACCTTTTCCTGGCGCTCTTCAACCTGATCCCGGTGATGCCGCTCGACGGCGGCAAGTTGTTCCATCTCCTGATGCTGCGGCTGATGCCGTCGCGGCTGGCGACACAGGTGGCGGGCGGGGTAGGGCTCGTCTTCGCGGTCCTGTGGATTCCCCTGATGTATGTCGCCTGGATGCAGATGGGCTTCGTGCTCCTGTTCTTCCCGCCGGTGATGATCCATTGGCGGATGCTGACGCAGCAGACGATCTAGCTCTGCTTCGGCCGCTACCGGCCGGAGCCAGCTGTCGCCCGGCTCGCGCTTCGCGGCTCAGCTCGCCGAGGCCGTGCTCCAGAACAGCAATGCCAGCGCGAAGAAGGCGCCTTCGATCCAGAACGACCCCGGACGCGCATGGCCGAAGCCGCGGGCGATCAGGCTCAGGCGGCGGGCAAGGGTGCCGAGGCAGGCAGCGACGAAGCAGCCGAGGAAGGTGGCGAAGGACTGCGCCTCGCCGGGGAGCGCGGTGAGGGCGAGAAACAGCGCGGCGGGGAGGAAGGCGGCGAGGGCCCATTTCCAGAGCCCGCGGCTGCTGCCCGCGAGGAGCGGCGGGAGAAAGGCCAGGAGCGGGGCGTAGCTGGCGAAAGGCCCGGTGGTCAGCATGTCGTTGCGCGCGCTCCTTTCGGACCCGGTCGGGGCGCGGGGCGACCCCTCATCCCGGAGCCATCTTAGCCGCGCGGGGCGCGATTTCGCCAGTGCAAGCTCGGCGGGCGGATCGGATCGGCGGCATCGGGCGTGCCGGAACGCGAAGCGGCGCCCGGAAGGTCCGGACGCCGCCTGGATTTTCGCGCCTCGCCCCGGGAGACCCAGCGGGCTGGTTTCGTGCATGTTCGACCCGGAGAAGCCTGCCGGCTTCTCCGGAAAATGCTTCAGTGCAACTTCGCGTCCACCGCGCCGATTGCATCGTCGATCAGCGCCGCGCTGCGGTCGCCGGTCATCTGCGCCTTCAGCACCTCGGCGGCGGCGGCGACGGCGATGTCCGCCGCGCGGTCGCGCACGTCCTTGATCGCGGCGGCCTCGGCCGAGGCGATCTTGTCCTCGGCGGCCTGGAGCCGGCGGGCGATGGAGGATTCGATGTCCTTCTTCGCCTGATCGGCTGCGGCCTGGGCCTCGGACTTCGCATGCTCTACGATCTGGTCGGCCTTGGTCTCCACCTCGCGCGCCTTGCGCTCGTAGGAGGCCAGAAGCGATTGCGCCTCCTCGCGGATCTTCCGGGCCTCGTCGAGCTCGGCGCGGATCGTCTCGGCCCGCTTGTCGAGTTGCCCGCCGATCAGTTTCGGCACGCCGAAATAGAACAGGATCCCCACGAAGACGAGGAAGGCGATCAGCACGATGAAGTTCGTGTTGTGCAGCGAGAAGAAGGGGCCGCTGGCGGCGAGCGCGGGGCTTGCCGAGAGGGCGAAGAAGAGAAGGCTCGTTCCACGCATCGGGTTACCCTTTCATCCTGGCGGTGACGGCCGCGCCGACCGCCTTGGCATCGGCCGAGCCGCCGAGCGCGCCGACGATCTCGCCGGCCGCGTCCCTGGACACGGTCTCGATGGCCGCGAGCGCCCCGTCACGGATCTCGGCGATCCTCGCCTCGCTCTCGGCGAGCTTGGCGCCAATCCGCTCGTCGGACTTGCGGATCTCCGCGTCGAGCTCGGCCTGGATCTCGGCCTTCGCCTGGATGACGATCTTCTGCGCCTCGGCGCGGGCCTCGGCGAGCTTCTGTTCGTAGGCCGCCTCGGCCTCTTCGGCCTTGGCCTTGAGTTCTTCGGCGAGGGCCAGATCGTTGGTGATCGTGCCCTGGCGCTCCGACAGGACCGCCGCGATGCGCGGCAGGGCGATCTTCGTCAGGATGAAGAAGATCGCGACGAGCGCGGCCACCAGCCAGAACATCTGGTTGGGGAACCAGTCTGCACAAAGCTGGGGCATCCCCACGGCGCCGCCGTGATCGTTCACGCAGACGCCGACCAGTTCCGCAGCCACCGGTTCGGTGTGTTCGGTTGCCATCTCGGCCTCCTTGCGCGGTTTGCCGTGTTCGCGGGCCGGTCAGCGCCGGCCCGCCCGAAAGCAAATACCCGCGGGCTTCAGACGGCGAACATCAGGAGAAGCGCGACGAGGAAGGCGAAGATGCCGAGCGCTTCGGCGAAGGCGATGCCGATGAAGAGCGTGGCGGTCTGGCCGGCGGCGGCCGACGGGTTGCGCAGCGCGCCCGAGAGGAAGTTGCCGGCCACGTTGCCCACACCGATGGCGGCGGCGCCGGAACCGATGGCGGCGAGGCCGGCACCGATGAATTGACCCAAGCTTGCGATATCGCCTTCCATGTCCGTATCTCCTTGATCTGGAATTGGCTGAATTCTGGTTTGTCCCGAGCGCCCGTCAGTGATGCGGGTGCAGCGCGTCCTTCAGGTAGACGCAGGTCAGGATGGTGAAGACGTAGGCCTGGATGAAGGACACCAGGATTTCGAGCCCGTAGGTCGCGGTGACCGCGAGGATCGAGAGCGGCGAGATCAGCGTGATCGCGGCGAAGCCGGCGAAGACCTTCATCACCGCGTGGCCCGCCATCATGTTGCCGGCAAGACGGATCGAGTGGCTGACGGGGCGCACGAAGTAGGAAATGAGCTCGATCACCGCGAGGATCGGCCGGAGCGGCAGAGGCGCGGCGGTGACCCAGAAGAGACCCAGGAAGCCGGCGCCGTTCTTGACGAAGCCGATCACCGTCACGGTCAGGAAGACGGCGATGGCGAGCACCGCGGTCACCGCAATATGCGAGGTCGTGGTGAAGGAGAGCGGCAGGAGCCCGAGGAAGTTCGACACCGTGATGAACAGGAACAGCGTCATGATGTAGGGGAAGTAGCGCAGTCCGTCCTTGCCCGCGACGTCCTCGACCATCTTGTGGACGAAGCCGTAGGCCAGTTCGGCGATCGACTGGGTGCGGGTCGGGATGATCGCGCGGCCACGGGTGCCCAGGACCATCAGAAGGAAGATCACCAGAACGGCGATGGCCATCCACAGCGTCACGTTGGTAAGGGTGAACATGCCCACCGGCCCGTCGCCAAAGAGCGGCTTCACGATGAACTGGTCCATCGGGTGGAAGGTGAGGCCGGCTGCCTCTTCGGTATGGGCTGTCTCCGCCACGTCGCTACCCCTTCTTCGCGGCCTCTTCGGCCTCGCGCTTCTTCTGGAATTCCGCCGCGGTGCGCATCATCGTTTTGACGCCCCCGGCAAAGCCCAGCAATGTGAACGGGATCATCAGCACCGGCAGCGTCCCGAAGAGGACGTCGAGCCCGTATCCGATCCCGAAGCCGAGCACGATACCCGTGACCAGCTCGATGACCATCCGCCAGCCCTGTTCGGACTGGCTGAACCCGTCTTGCCGGGGCGGCGGCGGCGCGTGGCGCTTCTTCGCCGCGCGGATCCGCTCGTCGAGCGCCGAAAGCGCGTCGGGGCGGTCGTCGGACATGTGGATGCCCCCTCGGACAGACGGGCGGAACGTAGAAACAGGGCGGGTCGGAGTCAATGGGCGTTGCGTCGCGGCGCCGCGGCGCTTATCATATTGAAATCGTGTTACTATTTAAGATATGGCTCCGGTATGGTGGGCGCCCGGCGGTTGGGTGGGCAGCCGGGTAAATTCAACCATCCGGTTGACCTTTCCGCGCGCGCGGGCGATGCGGAGGACGATGAAAGACGCGCTCGACACCGTGTTTTCCGCCCTCGCCGACCCGACGCGGCGCGAGATCCTGCGGCTCCTGCTGGAGGACGACATGGCGGTGACCGACGTCGCCGAGCCGTTCGAGATGTCGCTCGCGGCGATCTCCAAGCATCTGGTCGTCCTCGCCCAGGCCGGGCTGATCCGGCAGGAGAAGCGGGGGCGGGTGAAATGGTGCATGCTGGAGCCGGACGCGCTGCGCGAGGCGAGCGTTTGGATGCAGGGCTTCGGGCAGTTCGAGCCGGTCAACCTCGACGCGTTCGAGCGGTTCCTGGCGGCCGAGCTCGACCCCGAGCCCTGAGGCAGGCGCCTCATCCTCGCCATATTTCCATGGAAGCGTCCCCGGTCGGGGGCAGTGGAGTTGTGTCATGCGGTTTCTTTCGGCCTCTGTGGGCCTCGGGTTCTTTTCCTGGCTGAGCTACATGGTGCTGACCGGCAAGCTCGAGGGCGACATCGGCGGCAGCAGCAAGGCCCGCGCATTGATGGACGTGGTCGACCGGCTGGTGGAAACGCTGGGCGTGAACCAGGCGGCGCTTGCGATCCTCGGGTTCGGTGCGCTCCTGGCCTTCGCGATCATCGCCTTCGGACCGCGCGCCGACGACGCCTGAACCCGCAACAATCGGGTCGCCTGGGCCACGGGCGGGGCGTATCTTGCCGGGCAAGGATCGAGAGGACCTGCCCGATGAACATCGAAGCGCCGGCGGAAAACGGATATTACTACAAGCTGATGCGCCGGGCGATCGAGCGCATCGACGCCGAGGACGGGCGCACGCTCGGGCTCGAGGAGATCGCGCGGGAGATGAACCTCAGCCCCGCGCATTTCCAGCGGATCTTCAGCCGCTGGGCCGGGGTCTCGCCGAAGCGGTTCCAGCAGTTCCTGACCCTCGACCATGCCAAGCGGCTCCTGGAGGACCGCCACACGACGCTGGAGACCGCCGATGCGGTGGGGCTCTCGGGCTCGGGACGGCTGCATGACCTGTTCCTGCGCTGGGAGGCGATGAGCCCGGGCGAGTACGCCAAGGGCGGGGAGGGGCTGGAAATCCTCTGGGGCTGGTTCGAGAGCCCGTTCGGGCCTGCGCTCATCATGGGGACCGAGAAGGGGATCTGCGGCATCGCGTTTGCCGCCGAGACCGGAGCGGAAGCGGCGATGGCGGATCTGCTCGCGCGCTGGCCGAAGGCGCGGTTCACGGAAGACCCGACGGCGCTGGCGCCGCTCGCGGAGCGGGCGTTTCCGCGGGCGAAGGGCGAGCGCGCGCCGGCGCCCCTGTTCCTGATCGGCGCGCCGTTCCAGATCAAGGTCTGGGAGGCGCTGCTCAGGATCCCCACGGGGCATGTGACGACCTACAGCGATATCGCGCGGGCGATCGGCAAGCCCGCGGCGGTGCGCGCGGTGGGAACGGCAGTGGGGCGGAACCCGGTCTCCTGGCTGATTCCCTGCCACCGGGCGCTGCGCAAGTCGGGCGGGCTCGGCGGCTATCACTGGGGGCTTCCGGTCAAGCGGGCGATGCTGGCCTGGGAAGCTGCGGAGACGGGCTGAAAGCCGCCTGCGCGCCACTGTTGCTATGCGATAACACTTGCACTTTCGCGGCCGGCGGGCTGGAACCAGCCGGGGCAGATCTCCGTTGGAGACACGCAGAAGACTGCGAGGACAGATTATGACGCGAATGAAATACCCGACCCTCATCCTGGCCGCCGGCGCGCTGGCGCTCTCGGCCTGTACGCCGGCTCCCTACGATCCGGCCAACCCGAACGCCAACCGCAACAATGGGGTGATCGGCGGCGCGATCCTGGGCGGTATCGCCGGCGCGGCGGCCGGCAAGGGCGACCGGCGCACCGACGAGGTCGTGGCCGGCGCGGTGCTCGGCGGCCTAGCGGGCGGCGTCTACGGCAGCCAGCTCGACAAGCAGGCGGCGGAATTGCAGCGCGATCTCGGCAACGACGTCGCGGTGATCCGGCAGGGCGACGAGCTGATCGTGCGGATGCCGCAGGACATCCTCTTCGCCACCGACAGCGCGGCCCTTCAGCCGACGCTCCGGAACGATCTCTACACGCTGGCGTCGAGTCTCAACCGCTATCCGAACACCACGGTCGTGGTGGTGGGCCATACCGACAACACCGGCAGCGCGGCCTACAATCAGGCGCTCAGCGAGCGGCGGGCGAATTCGGTGCAGCTGGCGCTGGTGCAGTCGGGGGTGAGCCCGAACCGGATCCGCGCCTTCGGGGCCGGGGAAGACCAGCCGATCGCCACCAATCAGACCTACGAGGGCCGGGCGCTGAACCGGCGGGTGGATATCAGGATCAGCCAGAACTGATCAGAGAAAGGCCGGGCCAAGCGCCCGGCCTTTTCCCTTGCGGAGGGGCGGGCGGCACCCCCTGCGACAAACTGTCTTGCCAGACTCGCGCGAATGCGCTATCCGCCCGGCACCGGCAACTTTGGAAAGAAGAGGAGGAGCCGAATGATGCATCATCGTCTTTACGCTTATCTCCTCGGCGATCCGAAAGTGATGCGAACCGGCGGCTCGTTTATCGGCTGCTGACCGGGCCTCGCCCGACTTTCAAATCCCATCACATGACACCGTTTCCTCGCTGAGGGCGGAGTCCGTTCCGAAAGCCGCCGGGCTTTCAATCACCAAGTAGCTAGAGGGCCCGCTCCGTCCCGCACGGCCGGGTGACCGCCATGATCGAAGTCTTGAAGACCGAACAGGAAAATCGGATCGCCGCACTCATCGAGGAAGTCGGTGCCTGGCGGGTCGTCGCCGCCGCCTTGCGGACGGTGTTCCGCCGGGGCGAACGGCCGGCCCCTCCGGGGCGCGATCTGCCGCAGCATCTGCGCCGCGATATCGGACTGCCGCCGGTGATCGAGGTGCCGCGCGCCTGGGAGATGTGGCGCTGAGGGATCCGCCGGGCGCCGCCCCGGCGGGTCCGCCGGGATGCGCGCCGCGGTTCACCCGAGCTTGGCGTGCACCTCGGCCAGGTCGATCTCGCCCGTCGGCATCTTGTTGGCCGGGTTCTCGAAATCGTAGCGGAACAGCTCGAAGTCGCGGTGGTAGATCTCGTAGACGAGATGCATCGAGAGATCGTCGAAGAAATCCTCCACGGGATGCGCGCGCTTCGGCCCGTGCCCCTCGCTTTCGTTGAACCTAGGCACGTCGGCCAGCACGACCGGCACCGGCGTTTCGACCGCCGAGAGGACCGATTGCATGCCGTCGTTGAACTTCTCGGTCCAGAAGATGTTGTCGTAGCGCCCGCCATTGGCGATGAAGGTCGAGATGTGGCCGGACATTGCCGACCAGTGAATGTCGGGGTCCATTGGCTTCCTGAAGCGGATCGTGTCGCGCGCGAACAGCAGGAACCGGCGGAACGAGGCGATCTGGTCGAACTCGCCCTCCACCTCGATCCCGTATTTCTGGATCAGCATCGGCACCAGGTTGCCGCGGTAGCGCTTGCCGTTGCGCTGGATGCCGCAGATCTTGTCGAAGAACGACGACAGGATGCGCGTGTAAGGGTTCCGGACACAGGTGAAGGCATAGCCTTCATGTCCCTTGACCGCGGCCTCGATCAGCGGCTGGCTGTCTTCCTTGGCCCATTTGTGGAGCCCGTCGGTCGCGTCGTGAATATCGCCTTCGAAAAATTCGCCGTGATCGGAAAAATACAGGATCTGCCCGATCGTCGAGCAGGCGCATTTCGGAACGACCCTGTAAACCAAACTCCGGCTCTCGGTCATCCAGGTGCCCGGGAACCCCATGCTCTGCCTCCGTCGGAACGCCCCGTATCGTTCGAAAAATCCGCCTTCGGGGCTGCGTTACATGCAAAAAGATCAAGATTTGGTTGTTTATTCAATATCTGTTCCCGATAACAAGTAAAACGAGCAGCATCGGCGTCATCAGAACGCATGTCCCAGATCGCCTATATCCTCCTGTGCCACAAGGATCCGCAGGCCATCGTGCACAAGGCGCGGCGGCTGACGCGGGCGGGCGACCGGATCGCGATCCATTTCGACGCCCGCGCGGCGCGCAGCGATTACCAGCTGATCCGGCAGGCCTTGGCCGACAACCCCTCGGTCGCCTTCGCGAAACGGCGGGTGAAATGCGGCTGGGGCGAGTGGTCGCTGGTGGCCGCCACGCTGGAGGCGGTGAAGGCGGCTGAAGAGGCGTTCCCGGAGGCCACGCATTTCTACATGCTCTCGGGCGATTGCATGCCGATCAAGACGGCGGAGTACATCCACGCCTATCTCGACCGCGAGGATGCCGATTTCATCGAGAGCTTCGATTTCTTCGAGTCCGACTGGATCAAGGCCGGGATCAAGGAGGAGCGGCTCCACTACCGGCATTTCGTCAACGAGCGGCGGTTCAAGCGGTTGTTCTACGCGATGCTCGAATGGCAGAA
>JBNKWI010000124.1:0-9579 GCA_050299695.1 Paracoccaceae bacterium | reverse complement strand
CGGCGGCTTCCAGGCCGGCGTCATCATGGCGGTGGCCTTCATCGCCTACGCGGTCGTCTTCAATCTCGAGATGGCGCAAAAGGTCATGCCGGCCCGGGTCGCCCACAAGATGGCGGCGCTCGGCGTCTTGATCTACGGCGGCACCGGCGTCGTCTCGATGCTCTTCGGCTACACCTTCCTCGACTACGGCGCCTTCCAGCCCGGCCACCCGTCTCACGGGCAGCACTGGGGCATCCTCGCGGTCGAGCTCGGCGTCGGCATCACCGGCGTGATGCTGACGATCTTCTACGCCTTCACGAGCCGCGTGCCGTCGATCTCGGACGAGGAGTGGTAACAACATGGACTGGTCCTTCTTCGTCGGCCACGTGAACTACTGGCTCTTCGTCGTCCTGATGATGACCGGGCTCTATGTCGTCGTCGCCCGCGGTAACCTCGTTAAGAAGATCGTCGGGTTGAACATGTTCCAGACCGCGGTTTTCATGCTCTACATCTCCATGGGCAAGGTCCATGGCGGCACCGCGCCGATCTTCCCTACCGACATGAAGATCGACCCGGCCACGGTCTACACCAACCCCCTGCCCCACGTGCTGATCCTGACCGCCATCGTCGTCGGCATCGCCACCACCGCACTCGGCCTCGCGCTCGTGGTGCGGATCCGCGAGGAATACGGCACCATCGAGGAAGACGAGATCCTCGAGATCGAGCAGGACATGGCCTCGGAGGAGAACCGGACCCGCGGCCAGGCGATGGGCGGGCGGGCATAGTGGCGACCGAATCCGTACAAGACGTGGCGCTCACGCTCCACGACCAGCTCCCGATCCTGCAACTCGTGGTGCCGTTTCTCTCCGCGCCCCTGGTCATGGTCGTCGGCGCCGGGCGCGGCATCGCCTGGCTGGTCGCCTTCCTCGCGAGCCTCGCCGCCTTCGCGATCTCCGCCCTCCTGCTCGCCCAGGTGATCGACGGCGGCTTCCTCTCCTACCAGATCGGCGGCTGGGCCCCGCCCCTGGGCATCGAATACCGGATCGACGCGGTCAACGCGTTCCTGCTGTTCCTCATTTCCGGTGTCTCGACCCTCGTCCTGCCCTTCGCCTATGAAAGCGTGAAGGCCGAAATCGCCCCCCGCAACCAGGCGCTGTTCTACACCTGCTACCTCCTGTGCTTCGCGGGCCTCCTCGGCGTCACGATCACCGGCGACGCCTTCAACGTGTTCGTTTTCCTCGAGATTTCCTCGCTCTCGACCTACGCGATCATCGCCGCCGGCGCCGACCGCGACCGCCGCGCGCTGACCGCGGCCTACGACTACCTGGTGATGGGAACGATCGGCGCGACCTTCTTCGTGATCGGCCTCGGCCTCCTCTACATGATGACCGGCACGCTCAACATGGGCGACCTCGCCGAGCGCGTCGCGCCGCAGACCGACAACCGCACGATCCAGGCCGCCTTCGCCTTCATCGTCGTGGGCATGGGCCTCAAGATCGCGATCTATCCCCTCCATCTCTGGCTCCCCAACGCCTATACCTACGCGCCCTCGGCGGTGACGGCCTTCCTCGCCGCCACGGCCACCAAGGTCGCCGTCTACGTGCTCTTGCGCTTCAGCTTCTCGATATTCTCGCCGGCCTTCGCCTTCGAGAACTACACCTACGAATTCATCATCCTGCCCTTCGCGATCCTCGCGATGTTCGCCGCCTCCTTCATCGCGATCTTCCAGGCCGACCTGAAACGCATGCTCGCCTATTCCTCGATCGCGCAGATCGGCTACATGCTGCTCGGCCTCGCGCTGATGAACGCCTCGGGCCTCGCCGCGACCATGGTGCATCTCTTCAACCACGGCATCACCAAGGCCGTCCTGTTCATGGGCGTCGGCGCCCTCACGCTCCGGACCGGCAGCTCGTTCTACGCGCAGATCCGCGGCATGGGCCGGGCGATGCCGCTCACCGCCGCCGCAATGGTGGTGGGCGGGCTCAGCCTGATCGGCGTGCCGGGCACCGCCGGCTTCATCTCGAAATGGTACCTGATCCAGGCCGCCTTCGAAAAGGGCTGGTGGCCGGTCGCCTTCATGATCGTCCTCTCCTCGCTCCTTGCCGTGGTCTATGTCTGGCGCTTCGTCGAGACGCTCTATCTGCACGAACCGGCCCATGACGCGGCGGAGGCGCCGCTCACCATGGTGGTGCCGATCTGGATCACCGCCCTCGCCTGCGTCTGGTTCGGGATCAACACCGACATCACCATGACCGCCGCCAATACCGCGGCCGAGGCGCTGCTCTCGGGCTCGGCCGGGCTTGCCGACCCCTCGCCCTGGACCTCCGCCCTGCCGGCAGGGGAGGCGTCGCACTGAGATGAACGTGATCGACCTCATCCTCTACGCCATGGCCTTCCCCGCCCTCGCCGCGGTGACGAACGGGATCTTCCGCAACAGCCCGAACCTGCGCGACGGCATCACCCTCGCGCTCGCGGTGCTCACGTTCCTGATCGTCATCACGATCTGCTCGATCACCGGCAACGAAACGACCGAACCCGTCGCGCTTCTCGACATGCTCCCCGGCGTCCCCCTCGCCTTCAATGTCGAGCCGCTCGGCCTCCTCTTCGCGCTCGTCGCCTCGGGGCTCTGGGTGGTGACCCACCTCTACGGCATCGGCTACATGCGCGGGCATCACGAGGGCCACCAGGCGCGGTTCTTCGCCTGTTTCGGCATCGCGATCTCGTCCGTCATGGGCATCGCCTTCGCCGCGAACATGCTGACCCTGTTCCTGTTCTACGAGGTGCTCACCCTCTCGACCTACCCGCTCGTCGCCCATCACGGCACGCCCGAGGCGATCCGCGGCGCGCGCATCTACCTCTCGATCCTGATCGGCACCTCGATCGCGCTGCAACTCACCGCGATCATCTGGACCTGGGTGCTCGCCGGCACACTCGACTTCCAGCTCGGCGGCATCCTCGAGGGCCATGTCGCCGGCCCCATCGTCGCGGTGCTCCTGGGCCTCTACGCCTTCGGCATCGGCAAAGCCGCGCTGATGCCGTTCCACCGCTGGCTCCCCGCCGCGATGGTCGCGCCCACCCCGGTCTCGGCCCTCCTCCATGCCGTCGCCGTCGTGAAGGCCGGCGTCTTCACAATGCTCAAGGTCGGCGTCTACATCTTCGGGATCGACTTCCTGGCCGAGACCGGCGCCTCGGAATGGCTGATGTGGCTCGCCGCCTTCTCGATCCTCGCGGCCTCCATCGTCGCGATGACCAAGGACAACCTGAAGGCGCGACTGGCCTATTCCACCGTCTCGCAGCTCAGCTACATCACCCTCGGCATGGCGCTCGCCACGCAGATGGGCGTCTTGGGCGGCGGGCTCCACATCGCGATGCACGCGCTCGGCAAGATCACCCTCTTCATGTGCGCTGGCGCGATCCTGGTCGGCGCCCACAAGTCCGAGATCAGCCAGATGACCGGCCTCGGTCGCGTCATGCCGATCACCTTCGGCGCCTTCCTGATCGGCGCCTTGTCGATCATCGGCCTGCCGCCCTTCGGCGGCTCCTGGTCGAAATGGCTCCTGATCGTCGGCGCCGCCGAGGCGCATCAGCAGGCGATGATCGCCGTCCTGATGATCTCCTCGCTTCTGAACATCGCCTATCTCCTGCCCATCGTCGGCCGCGGCTTCTTCCTCAGCGACCCGGCCAATGCCGGCCCGGTCAAGGAAGCCCCGTTCCTGTGCTGGGCACCGCCGGCATTCACCGCCGCCTGCTGCCTCGCGGTGTTCTTCTACGCGGGCGACATCGTCGACTTCCTGTCCCCCATCGCCGGGCACGGCCCCGAGACCGTCGCGGGAGTATCCGAATGAGCGACCACCGCCCCGCAACCGACGACGACCTCCCGGCGCTTGGCCGCCTGCTCACCTGGGTCGACCGCCCCGGCAGCGGCACCAAGCTCTTCAGGGCGCTCGGCCTGCTCTGCGCGCTCCTCCTGGTGATCGACCTCCTGATTCACAAACACGGCCATTTCCACATCGAGGATGTCTGGGCCTTCTACGGCGTCTACGGCTTCGTCAGCTTCGTCTGCGTGATCTACGGCGCCAAGACGCTCCGCTTCCTCGCCAAGCGCGACGAGGACTATTACGGCACCCAGGCCATCGACCGCGAAGACTATCCGCGCGACCAGACCGGCGTGACGCAGGAGGCCGACGATGCTTGAGAGCATCCCCACCGCCTTCCTGTTCTTCGCCATGGGCCTCCTCGCGATGGCCGTGCCCAAGGGCGCGGCGCGCTCGGCCCTCCTCGTGGTGGTCCCGCTGATCGCCGCCTGGCAGGTCTGGACCCTGCCCGAGGGCAACCTCGCCCCGGTCACCTTCTTCGGCCTCGACCTCGAACTGATGCGGGTCGACCGGCTCTCCCGCGTCTTCGGCCTGATCTTCTGCCTGATCGCCGCGCTCGGGAACCTCTACGCCTGGCACCTCAAGGACACCGTCCAGCAGGTCGCGGCACCGCTCTATGCGGGCTCCGCCATCGGCGCGGTCTTCGCGGGCGACCTCGTGACGTTGTTCTTCTACTGGGAAGGCACCGCCATCGCGTCGGTCTTCCTGATCTGGGCGCGCCGCACCCTCGGCGCCTACAATACCGGCCTGCGCTACCTGATCATCCAGGTCGGCTCCGGCGTGATCCTGATGGCCGGGATCGCGCTTCTCTACGCCGAAACCGGCTCCATCGCCTTCGACCGGATGACGCTCGGCTCGCTCGGCACCTGGTGCATCTTCATCGCCTTCGGCATCAAATGCGCCTTCCCGCTCCTGCACAACTGGCTGCAGGACGCCTACCCGGCCGCCACCATCACCGGCACCGTGGTCCTTTCCGCCTTCACCACCAAGCTCGCGGTCTACGCGCTCGCCCGCGGCTTCGCCGGCACCGAGATCCTCATCTATATCGGCGCGATCATGACCCTCTTCCCGATCTTCTTCGCCGAGATCGAGAACGACATGCGCCGGGTCCTCTCCTATTCGCTGAACAACCAGCTCGGCTTCATGGTCGTGGGCATCGGCGTCGGCACCGAGATGTCGCTGAACGGCACCGCCGCCCACGCCTTCGTCCACATCCTCTACAAGGCGCTCCTCTTCATGTCGGTGGGCGCGGTGCTCTACCGCACCGGCAAGGTGAAGGCCTCCGAATTGGGCGGCCTCTACCGAACCATGCCGCTCACCGCGGCCTTCTGCCTCGTCGGCGCCGCCTCGATCTCGGCCTTCCCGCTGTTCTCGGGCTTCATTGCCAAGGCCCTGATCCTCGACCAGGCCGCCTCGGCGCACCACTTCGTGGTGTGGGCCGCGCTGGTCTTCGCCTCCGCCGGCGTCCTCTCGCACTCGGGGATCAAGATCCCGTTCTTCACCTTCTTCGCCCATGACAGCGGCATGCGCCCGAAAGAGGCGCCGACGCACATGCTCCTCGCCATGGGCATCACCGCGTTCCTGTGCATCTTCATCGGCGTCTTCCCCGGGACGCTCTACGCGATCCTGCCCTACGAGGTGGACTACCAGCCCTACACCGCCGCCCATGTCGTCGGGCAGCTGCTCCTCCTCTGCTTCGCGCTCCTCGCCTTCGGCGTGCTCTACCGCACCGGCCGCCACCCGGCCGAGATCCGCTGCATCAACCTCGACTCCGACGTGATCTACCGGAAGGCCCTGCCTTCGGTCGTTCACCTCCTGGCCCGTGCGATCTCCGCCGCCTGGCAGGCCCATACCGCGTTCTGGATGCGCAAGACCGACCTCGTGCTGCGCGGCCTCTACGCCTCGCACGGGCCCGAGGGCCGGATGGCGCGGGTCTGGCCCACCGGCGCGATGGTGCTCTGGATCGCGATCCTGCTCGGCGTGACCCTCGCGGTGATCTTCGTCACCTGAAACCCGCGGGAATCCGCCCGACCGGCAAACCCTTGCGCGGACCCGATTGCCCCTGTGGCGTTTCGGGCAAGTCGTGATATAGCAAATTTGCAAGGTTTTCCGCGCAAGACGGGGACCGGGGCGTCAGGCAAGAGTGCATGATCGAATTTCAGGAAGTGTCGAAGTCGTTCTGGACGGGCCAGCAGCGCAAGGTGATCCTTGACCGCGCCACGTTCCGCGTGGAGCTCGGCAACTCGCTCGGCATCCTCGCTCCGAACGGCACCGGCAAGACCACGCTCATCAACATGATGGCCGGGCTCGAAAAGCCCGACGAGGGAAAGATCCGCCGCACCAGCCGTGTGTCGTTCCCGCTCGGCTTCATGGGCGGCGTGATCGGCAAGCTCTCGGGCAAGGAAAACGTGCGCTTCATCGCCGGGCTCTACGGGCTCGATCCCGACTATCTCGAGGCCTATACCCGGTGGATTTGCGGGCTCGAGGAATATTACGACATGCCCGTCGGCACCTATTCGTCGGGGATGCGCGCCCGGCTCTGCTTCGCGCTCCTCCTCGCCCTCGAATTCGACATCTACCTGATCGACGAGGGCATGCCGGCGGCGACAGACGTGGAATTCAACCGCAAGGCGGGCACCATCCTGCGCGAGCGGCTGGAGAAGGCCACGGTGATCGTCGTTTCCCACCAGGCATCCACGCTCGAGAAATTCTGCAAATCCGCGGCCGTCCTGATCGATGGCCAGCTCCACATGTTCGACACGCTCGAAGAGGCCAAGCGGCTCTATGACTATGAAACCCAAAGCTAGGCGCTTCCGCATCAAGCGGGCCACCTCCGCCGAAACGCCCACCCCGGGCCCGGGCGCAACACCGCAACGCGCCGCGTCGCGGACGGCGGCGCCGGTTCAGGAAGACGGGTTCGGCGACGCTCCCTTCCCCACCGCGCGCGCCGCCCAGACGCAGGGCGTGGCGGAGCCCGCCGCCGACCAGAACGCCGGAATGGCCGCCGAGATCGACGCGATCCGCAACGAGGGGCTGACCGCCCGCCAGCTCCGCATGGCTCGCCGCCTCTCCGCCAAGCACGGGCTGGCCGCGACCTCCGATTTCGACGCGGTGCGGCTTCTGCGCAAGAACGGCATCGACCCGTTCCAGCGTGCCAACATGCTCGAACTGGTGGTTCCGGAACCGAAGGCCGAGCCCAAGCCCGCGCCGAAACCCGAGGGCAAGGCCCCGGGCACGGAGATCTCCACCGAGGTGGCCGACCCGGCCACCCGCCGCGCCCGCGAGATCCTCGAGATGCAGCGCGACATCGCCCGGCGCCGCCGCCGGCGGATGGCCGCGCTCGTGGCCCGGCTCGGGGTCTTCGTGGCCCTGCCCACGCTGGTCGCCGGCTGGTACTTCTTCGCCGTCGCGACGCCGATGTACGCGACCAAGTCGGAATTCGTGATCCAGCAGGCCGACCGGCCCTCGGGCGGCGGCATCGGCGGCCTCCTCGCCGGCACCGGCATGGCAACGAGCCAGGATTCCAAGATCGTCCAGAGCTATCTCGGCTCGCGCGAGGCGATGCTCCGGCTCGACACCGATCTCGGCTTCCGCGCGCATTTCTCCGACCCGGAAATCGACCCCCTGCAGCGGCTCTCGCCGACCGCGTCCAACGAAGCGGCCTACAAGCTCTACCGGCGCTACGTGAAGATCGGCTTCGACCCGACCGAGGGCAATATCCGGATGGAGGTCACCGCCGCCACGCCGGAACTCAGCGCCGCCTTCTCCCGGGCGCTGATCGGCTATGCCGAAGAGCAGGTCGACAACCTCACCCAGCGGCTCCGCGCGAACCAGATGGAGGACGCCCGCCAGGTGTTCGACGACGCCGAGGCGAAGATGGTCGCGGCGCAGGAAAAGGTGCTCGCGCTCCAGGAACAGCTCGGCGTCCTCGATCCGGCCTCGGAAACCTCGGCGCTGATGGGCCAGATCACCAAGTTCGAGACCCAGCTCGCCGAGAAGCGGCTCCAGCTCCAGCAACTCCTCGACAACCCCGCCCCGAACCGGGCCCGCGTCTCCGGCACCGAGGGCGACATCGCCCGGCTCGAACAGCTGATCGCCGATCTCCGCTCGCAGCTCACCGAGAGCAATGCCGGCAACGGTTCGCTCGCCTCGGTCTCGGGCCAGCTCCGCATGGCCGAGGTCGATCTCGACACCCGCACCATGATGATGCAGGAATCGCTCCAGGCGCTGGAGGCCTCGCGCACCGAGGCGAACCGCCAGGTCCGCTACCTCTCGCTCGGGGTGAACCCGGTCCCGCCCGACGAACCCACCTACCCCCGCGCCTTCGAGAACACGCTCCTCGCCGCGCTGGTCTTCGCCGGCATCTACCTGATGATCTCGCTCACCGCCTCGATCCTGCGGGAACAGGTCTCGGGCTGAGGGAAATACAGGATATCTGCGAAACGCCGTGCATTGCCGGCACGCTTATCCGTGCTCCGCTGGAAGACGTCGAGCGCCTGCTCGTTGGTTGCTTCCTGTCAAAGAAACTGAACGACGAAATCGAGCAGGGGTTTGCCGAGGCCCGGCATAGTATTCTTCGGTCCTGCGGCGCGGATCGGCGCCGCCCATTTGGACAAGCCATCCCGATGGAAGATGGCTCGATTCTGCGGAGTGAAGGTGAGTTCGACGGCTGGGGCGAGTGGCGAATTTCGCGATTGAGAGCGAATCGTGAAATCACCCTTCTGGAGATGCCCGAGTTCGGCCGACCGATTTCTCTGGACTACCAGCTGGCCCAGTTCCTGGGGACGGAAACGCTGTTCGTACGCTCGGAGATCGTCGACGATCCTGACTCAACGCCATCGCGCCATGAGCCATGTGCCTCCCAAGACGAGTTTTCACATTTCGACTACATGTCAGGCCGACTTCCCTGTATCTCCTATTCGCACTCGGAGCATCACCGCTACCATTCCGTGGACCGGTTGGAGAACGGAAAGATAAGCTATCGTCAGCGCGGCAAACGAAGCTGGTTCGAGATCCCCGAGGGAAAGACGCGACCGCGTCCTCCGAAGTCCCTGAAGCGCGACGTTCTCTTTGAATATGTTGCACGCTTCACCGGATGTTCCGTGTCGCTTACCGATCCCGATGCCTTCGTTGATACCGTACTCTTCGGCCACGAAGATCAAGGTGAAGACATCGCCGACCGCCTGTCCGAATTGGCGCTCTATCGAGCCTTTGAGGCCGGCGGAGACCAACCAAGCGCCCACCATGTGTGGCAGGTGGTTGGAAAGAGTTGATGAGGTCGGGTGCGCCTACCCCGCCAGCATCGGCCCGAGCGGCCGCCCGGCGAGCACGTGCATGTGGAAATGCGGCACTTCCTGCACCCCGTGCGCGCCGGCGTTCGAGAGCGTCCGGAACCCCGCCCCGCCCGCGCCCGGCGCCACGCCCAGGATCCGGCAGACTACACCGACCGCGCGCATGAAGTCGACGATCTCCGCGTCGCTCGCGGTCGGTCCGCCGAGGCCGCGGCGGTGCGGGTAGCGGCCGCCGTGCACGAACGCGTCCACGGTCCTGGGCGGCAGCGCCTCGAGACCCTGCGGGACGACCGCGACGCGCCGCGCGCGCTGACCTCGCTCCGTTCGAGCGACGCGCCGGCGGGCGAGGTGCGCGGGCTGCAGGAGGGCGAGGAGTCCGCGCCCCCCTCGATCACGGAGGACGGCGCCTCCGTCGGGGGCGGGGGCGCGGCCCT
>JBNKWI010000123.1:0-9614 GCA_050299695.1 Paracoccaceae bacterium | reverse complement strand
GTGGTCGAAGGCGCTCCCCTGCTAAGGGAGTAGACGGGAAACCGTCTCGAGGGTTCGAATCCCTTCGTCTCCGCCACTTTCAGATACTGAATCCGTCCAAAGGCCCCGAATGGGGCCATTTTCTTTTTTTCAAAGGGTGTTGGCGGGGCCATCCGCCCTTCGGAGACTGGGCGCTTGACGCGGAACGGGTCTCCGAATGGCCTGCGTCTCTCTTCGAACGCCCCTCTATGGTCACAGGGAGGCGCAAAACATCCTCGTATTTCCAATGGGTTGCCAAGTTCGTGGGGTCGCCTCGTTCGCGGGACAATCCGGTGCAGGAGTCCGACACGAAGGCGCAGGGCGGTCAGAAGGACGGCACCGTGGCGGCCGATCACCAGACCGTGGCGCTGGTGCATGAGGTCCGGCCAGATCGACAGGCTTTCCGTCGAGGCTCATAGATCGGCTCCGATTGCCGTTGACGCATGCAGACAATCGAAAACTCAGGGCCGGATGACCGCAGTGACGAGGGTCTGGACCAACGCCAGCACACCGGCGATCGGTTGGAAGCGACTTGCGGTATCGGTCCCAAGGAGGAGCGCGACCTCGGCGTGGCGGGACAGCGGGCTCTCGGCGGCATCGGTCAACGTCACGATGCGGCGGCCAGAGAGGTGCGCGTCCATCACCACGTCCACGACCGGCTTGGAATAGGGCGGAAAAGCGATGGCGACCAGCACGTCATCTGGCCCGATCGTGGCGATCTGGGGCCCAGCCATGCCACCACCGAAGTCGAGCAGCGTCGCCGGGCGTTCGCCGCGGACCAGCCCGTAATGCAAGTATTGGGCGGCCGCCCGCGATCGGCGCAGGCCCGCCACGTATATGTGCCGGGCGGGGCGGAGCAGGGCAATCGCATGGGCCAGTGCTTCGGTGTCGCATTCGCGCTCCAGCTGCTGGATGGCCTCCCGCTGCGCCGCGATGCAGGCGTCCAGCGTGGCGCGGGCATCCGGCGGCGGTGTAACGTCGTCGTTGGCGAGCACCCGGTCGCGCACCGTGACCTGCCCCTCGATGAGCCGCTGGCGGAACACGCGCTGCAGGTCTGAAAACCCCGAAAAGCCGAATTCCTTGGCAAAACGAATCAGCGTTGACGGCTGGATGTCGAGTTCGCCCGCGATGACCGGCGTGGTGTTGAGCGCAAAGCGGTTGGGGTCTTCGAGCGAAGCCCGCGCGATGCGCTGTAGATGCGGACTGAGCCCAGTGAAGCGGTCGCGGATTCGCTGCCGAAGGGCGTCGAAGGTCTCGGGCTGGCCATTGGCGTCGGGGGCGATTTGTTCAGTCATGCTGTTCCCGTAGCACATGTCCCCACCGATGAAAAAAATTTTCGTTGACCGAAATTGAAAATTCTTTCAATAATTCTGACCAAGTTTTCTATCGGCCCGGGGAGGGGCCGAATGGCAAAAAAGGCTCGCACCATGCGGGCCCGTTCCAGGGAGGATCGAATGTCGATATCCAAACTAACGCGCCGCGGCTTTATGAATACAGCCGCCGCCGCCGGCGGTGTTGCCGCCTTCTATGGTCCGTGGAAGCACAACCGTGCCTTCGCCCAATCAGCGCCGATCCGCCTAGGCATCACCTCGGATGCCTCGGGTCAGTATGCCAATTCGGGCGCCTCCGACCGGCGCGGCATGATGATGGCGATTGCCGAGGCCAACGAGAATGGCGGCGTGCTCGGCCGGCAGATCGAGACCATGCATCTCGACACCGAGACGACGCCGGCCACGGGCAGCCGCGTTGCGGAGCGCCTGATCACCCGGGAAGATTGCGGGTTCCTGATTGGCGCCGTCAGTTCCGGCGTGGCCAACGCGGTGAGCCAAGTGGCACAGCGCTACGGCGTAATCTATCTCAATACCAACTCGTCCTCGCCCTCTGAAAGCGGCGGGAACTGCCACCGGGTGAAGTTCGTCTGGGACGGCAATGGCACCAATTTCGCCAAGGCCGCCGTCAACAATGCGGTCACCTCCTACGGCAAGAGGTGGCTTTTGCTGACCAACGACTACCAGTGGGGCCATGATACGGCGAACGCGACGCGGGCGCTGATGGCCGAATACGGAGCCGAGGAGGTCGAGGAAATCCTTGTGCCCCAAGGCACCCGCGACTTTACCTCGGCGCTGCTTTCAATCCAGCAGGCAAAACCCGATGTCGTCGCTGCCGCCGTGGGCGGGGACGACCAGGTGGCCATGCGCCAGCAGGTCGCCCAGCTCGGCATGGGCAACGGACCTGCCTGGATCAACAATCAGCAGGATTGGCCCGACGTCTACGGTCTGCCGATCGAGAACCTCTTCGGCGTGTTCGGGACAACGTGGTACTATAACCTCGACCTGCCCGGCGTCGCCGATTTCGTCGCGCGCTATCAGGCGATGTATCCCGATACCGCCATGCGTGTGCCGGGCAACGTGTTCTACAACGGCTACATGGCAACGCGCGGCCTGATCGAGGCGATCGAGGCGGCGGGAAGCACGAACAACATCGAGGTCATCAAGCAGCTCGAAGGCTACAGCCGCACCGCTGAGGAGCGGATGCAGCATCACGCTGCGTTCATGGATCCGGTGACCCATCAGATCCAGCAGACGATTTATCTGGCGACAGCGAACACCGAAGCGGGCGACAACACGGACGACATGTTCAAGATCCTCGCGCAGTCCGATCCCGAAACGGTCCGCGATACTGCCTCACAGGCCGCTTGCAAGCTGGAAAGCTACGACGACACGCCAAGCTTCGACGCCTGACAGTCTGAACTCCGATGCCGCCGGACCGGAGCAATCCGGTCCGGCGGCAAATTCTCACAGCGCTGCACCGGCCAGACCTTGGGACCGCGATGATTGACCTGATCCCTCATCTGATCAACGGCCTGACCCTTGGGTTGTTGTTCGCGCTGATCGCGCTTGGCTTCACGCTCATCGTCGGCGTGATGGAGGTCATCAACCTCGCGCATGGCGCACTCTTCGCCCTCGGCGCCTATTTCGCGATGAGCATGATCGGAGGCACATGGTTCGCCGGCACCGAGTTCGGCAGCTGGTGGCTTGGCTTGCCCATCGCGACACGCTACGCAGCAGGGCTCGTCGTGGGACCATTGCTGGCGGCGCTCTGCGGCATGGTGCTGGAGCTTTGTCTCCGCCCGACCTACGGCAAGCCGCCGCTTTACGGTCTGTTGCTCACATTCGGGGCCGCGTTGGTGATCGAGGAGCTGATCCGCCATTTCTGGGGCACCGGCGAGCAGAGCCTGACCGTTCCGCAAGCGATCAACGGGGCGTTTCTCGCTGGCGGGATCATCTTCTCGAAGTACAAGTTCTTCGCGGCGGGTTTTGCGATCCTCTCCATCTTCGGCGTCTGGCTGTTTCTCGAGCGCTCGCCCTACGGCGCGATCATCAAGGCCGGCGCGCATGACAGCGAGATGGTCCGCGCGCTCGGCTACGACCTGTCGCGGCTGCGGCTTCTGGTCTTCGGCTTCGGCGCGGCGCTTGCGGCGCTGGCGGGCACCATCATGGCGCCGATCTGGGGGCTCAGACCGCATATCGGCGTCGATGTCATCATTCCGGCCTTTCTGATCATCGTGATTGGCGGTGTCGGCAGTTTCTGGGGCGCGGTGATCGCGGCCCTTCTGGTCGGTCTTTCGGTCGGCCTGACCGGGGCCTATGCGCCGGCCTGGTCGATGCTGTCGATGTACCTTCTGCTCATCGGCATCGTCGGCTTCCGCGCCCGAGGCCTGATGGGCCGCAAATCGGCGCTGGAGGCCTGAGCCCATGTCACAGACCCAGCCGATCATCACTCTCAGCGACATTCCCCAGCGAGGCGGCTCGCCATTCACCCCAACGATGGGCGCGTTCCTTCTGGCCGTCGCTACCGCGCCATACTGGCTGCCGGCGGTGGGTCTCTACCAGTATCTCGGTATCGAGGTGGCGATCTGGCTCATCTTCGCGCTCGGCTTCAATCTCCTTTTCGGCTACGCGGGCCTGCATTCCTTTGGCCATGGCGCCTATCTCGGCATCGGCGCCTATGCCTTCGGCCTGTTCCAGCAGGAGGTGGCGGTCTCGCTCTGGGGCGGCCTTCTGGCGGCGGTGCTGGCGGCGACGCTGGCGGGCGCCATCGTCGGTGCCTTCCTGTCGCACCGCCGCGGCATCTATTTCGCGCTGATGTCCATCGCATTCGGGCAGATCTTCTGGTTCTGCGCTATCAAGCTGCGCGACATTACCGGCGGAGAAGATGGCCTTCTCGGCATCCCGCGGCCCGATGTCGTGCTGGGTCCGGTCCGGTTCAGCCTCGCCGAAAACACCGCGCTCTACTGGTTCGTCGCCGCGATTCTCGCGCTTGTCGTGCTCGGCCTTTGGCGGATGGTCAACGCACCGTTCGGCCGCGTGCTGCAGGCAATCCGGCAGAACGAGGAGCGCGCCCGCTTTGTCGGATATGATG
The DNA here is from genome assembly GCA_050299695.1 of Paracoccaceae bacterium. Classification (GTDB taxonomy): domain Bacteria; phylum Pseudomonadota; class Alphaproteobacteria; order Rhodobacterales; family Rhodobacteraceae; genus Ovoidimarina. The sequence continues at coordinate 5,174 of JBNKWI010000123.1, read as the reverse complement.
TCTGGCGCATCAAATGGCTGACCTTCACGCTTTCGGCCGCCTTCGCGGGCCTCGCGGGCGGGCTGTTCTCGATGGCGCAGGAGAGCGCCTATCCGGATGTGATGAGCCTGCACCAGTCGGGCCTGATCGTGATGATGATCCTCGTCGGCGGCGGCCTCGTCAGCTTCTGGGGGCCGGTGCTGGGGGTTCTTCTCTATTTCCTCGCCCGCGACATCCTGGGCGGCCTGACCGAGACCTGGCTGATGTGGTTCGGCCTGATGTTCGTCCTCATGGTTATGGTCCGGCCCGAAGGCTTCGCCGGGCTGATCCATGTCGCCCGCGCCCGGCTCGGCGCCGCGCCATCGCCCCGTATTGCCGAGCCGGAGGAGGTCTGAGATGGCGCTCTTCGAAGCGAAGAACCTGCGCAAGCGCTTCGGCGCCCGGGTCGTGCTGGAGAACATCTCGCTCAGCGTTGAGGAAGGCGCAGTGCACGGGATCATGGGGCCGAACGGTGCCGGCAAGACGACATGCTTTCACGTCCTGACCGGCCACCATGCCCCCGATGGCGGCTCGATCACCTTCGCCGGCCGCGACATCACCGGCCTCGCCCCGCACCGCATCGCCCGGCTGGGAGTGTCGCGCAGCTTCCAGATCATGAACTTGTTCGACGACACGGTGGCGATAGAGAATGTGATCCTGGCGCTGCCCGAGTTCCGCGCGCGGGGGCTCGATCCGGTCGGCGACGTGTTCGGCAACCGCGCGCTGGTGGACAGCGCGCTCGCGGTGCTGGACCAGGTCGGCCTTGCGCACCGCGCCTGGGAGAAGGCCAAAAGCCTGCCCTACGGCGAAAGGCGGGCGCTGGAGATCGCCGTCGCGCTCGCGCCCTCGCCACGCATCGTGTTCCTGGACGAGCCAACCTCGGGCCTCGGGACCGAAGCGACCCGGGCGCTGGCCGAACTGATCGCACACCTGCGCCAGCGCTACACCATGGTGCTGATCGAGCACGACATGCGCTTTCTCTTCGAGCTCGCCGACCGAATCTCGGTGATCCACTGGGGCCAGGTGATCGCCGAGGACACGCCGGCGGCGCTGAAGGCGAACCAGTGGGTGGCGCGGTCAGCGCTGGGGGAGGTCGCGTGATGCTGCAGGTCAGCGACATCGAGACCTTCTATGGCGAGACGCAGGTACTGTTCGGCACCTCGCTCACGGTGGCCCCGGGCGAGGTCGTCGCGCTCCTCGGCGCCAACGGTGCGGGCAAGACCACGACGATCCGCTCGATCCTCGGGCTGTCGCCGCCGCGCCGCGGGCGGGTGCTCTTCGACGGACGGGAGATCACCCGGGAGCCCACGCACCGCATCTCGCGGCTCGGCATCGGCTGGGTGCCGGACGACCGTCGTGTTTTCCCCGCGCTCACCGGGCGTCGGAACCTGGCACTCGGTACCAGGCACACCCGCTTCCGCCGCTGGTCCGAGACCGAGATGATCGAGATCTTCCCGGCGCTCGAACACCTCATGCGGCGCGAGTGCGAGAACATGTCGGGCGGAGAATTGCAGATGGTCTCAATCGCGCGGGCGCTCCTGGGCTCGCCCGGCCTCGTCCTCTTCGACGAGCCGAGCCAGGGGCTCGCGCCCAAGATCGTGCAGGACGTGATGGGAACGGTGCAGCGGCTGAAGAGCGAGGGTGTCGCCTGCCTCCTGGTGGAGCAGCACGCGCTGGCAGCGCTGGAAGTGTCGGACCGCGTCTATGTCATGGACCGGGGGCGGATCGCCCACGAGGGCACGGCGCAGGAGCTCCTGGACAACCCGCCGCTCCGGCGGCGGCTGGTGGGGATGTGAGCGCATGAGCCCGATGCTTGAGGTCCGCGGCCTGCAGAAGGTCTACACAAGGGGGCGTTTCGACCGCACGCCGACCTTCCGCCTCGCCGCCGATTTCACCATCGAGAGTTCCGGCATTGTTGGCATGATGGGGCCGAACGGCTCGGGCAAGACCACCCTCTTCGAGCTGATCACCGGCTCGAACACGCCCACGGCCGGCGAGGTGAGGGTGGCCGGTCGCAACATCCACAAGGTGCGCACCGACCAGCGCGACCGGCTGGCGATCCACTATCACCAGTCCTACCAGGTCCGCCATTTCCGCTCGTTCCGCCCCAACGCGCTGATGGAGAAGGCAGGCTCGGACTATCCGCTCCTGCACCTGTTCGATGAGCCGCAGTTCAACACGCAGGATGGCTACATCGGCTTCATGCTCGATTTCTTCAGCCGGCTCAGAGATGAGGGGCGGCTGGTCTTTCTGTGCGTGCACCCGAACGAGCGCTTCCATCTCGAGATCATCGAGGAAATCTGTGAGCGCTTCATCTTCGTCAGCAAGGGCGCTGTGACGCCCCTGGCCGATTATGCTTCGGTCCTCGCCCACGAGCCGGCGCGCGCCTATCTCGGCAAGCTTTTGGCGGAGTCGGCGGCATGAGATCGGCTTTCCAGAGGAACGCCTACCCGGTGCCCGTGTCGCAGAGCGCGGTGGCGGCGGACTTCCCCGGCTTTTCCATCGGTGTCTTCACCGATCCGCCGGGGCAGGTCTGGGCAGATTTCGTCCACGACACCGACGAGTTCGTCGTTGTGGTCGAAGGCGGGATCGAGATCGAGGTGGCGGGCGAGGTCTCGCGCTGCGGCGCCGGCGATCTGGTGCGGATCCCGGCAGGGGCGGTCCATACGTTGAGGACATCGCCCGCTGGGGGCAGCACCTGGTTTTACGGCTACGGCCAGTTCGGAGGCAGCGATGCCTGAGCCCTTGCGCGTCGCCCTCGCCGGATGCGGCCTCATCAGCCTCTACCACCTGCGTGCCTGGCAGTCCGCCGGGGTCGAGGTCGTGGCCCTGTGCGACCCTGACCGCGCCAAGGTCAGGGCGCGGGCGAATGAATTCGGGATCGCCCGTGTGTACGACGACGCGGCACGGATGTTCGCGGATGGCGGCTTCGACGCGATGGACATCGCCGCTTCTGTAGGCGCCCATGCGCCCCTGGCACGGATGGCGGCCGATCACGGCGTTCACATCATGTGCCAGAAACCGCTCTGCGAGACCGTGGCCGAGGCTGAGGCGCTGATCGCCGAGGTGGGGACCCGTGTCCGTTTCATGGTGCACGAGAATTACCGTTTCCGGCCGCATTATATGACGGTGCGCAAGTGGATCGACGCGGGCCGTATCGGTGAGGTGCGCCATGCGACCATCTCCTGCCGGGGCTCCGGCCTCTGCCCGCGCGAGGGCGACGTGCCCTTCCTGATCGAGCGGCAACCGTATCTGACCGGCTTTCGACGGAATCTTGTCTTCGAGACGATGATCCATCATCTAGACGTGCTGCGCTGCCTCTGCGGCCCGCTCGAGGTGGTCGCGGCGCGGCTGGGCCAGCTGGCGGAGGGGCTCCCGGGCGAGGACACCGCCGCGATCCTGATGCAAGGAAAGGGCGGCCTCATCGCCACCGCCGACGGTTGCATCGCCGCGCCCGGCTATCCGCAACTCCATGGCGACCGGCTGGAGGTGATCGGCACCGAGGGCACCATCGTATTGGAGCTGAACCGCATCTTCCTCGCGGGGCAAGACGAGGCGGCGGAGGTCGTCGACCTTCTCGGCCGTTATCAGGACTGTTTCGATACCGTCATGGCCGCCTTCGCCAAAGGCATCGCCGACGGCACCCCCTTCGAGACCGACCGTCTCGACAATCTGGAGACCTTGCGCCTGATGGAGAGCGTCTATCGGGCCGCGGGCGTGGAGATCGCGGCATGAACCGGCCAGACAGCCTGACCCCCGAATTGGATCCCGCGCGCATCGACCGCCTATTCGACCTGCGCGGCCTGCGCGTCTTCGTGCCTGGCGGCTATGGCGCCATCGGCGAGGCGATCAGCGTTGCCATGGCACGGCTTGGGGCCGAGGTCACGGTGGCCGGGCCCAAGGCCCAAAATGCCGAGGAACTCGCGCAGCGGTTGGTGGCGGCGGGGGGCAGGGCGCATGGCATCGCGCTTGACGCCCGCAGCGTGGCCGACATCGGGCGTGCGGCGCGAGAGGCCGTGGAACGGATGGGCGGTGTAGACGTTATGGTCAACTGCGTCGGCATCCAGCGCGAGCAGGCGCTGATGGAGGTGACGGAAGATACGTTCGACGAAATGTATCAGACCAACCTCCGCTCGGCGATGTTCCTGGCTCAGGCAGTCGCGCGCGACCAGATCGCCCGCGGGGCGGGGGGGCGGCAGATCCACCTGCTCTCGGTCCGCTCGCAGCTGGCGCTGCGCGGGCGCGGTTATTCGGCCTATTGCGCGACGAAGGGCGGGCTCGCCATGCTCGTCAAGCAGCACGCGATGGAGCTGGCGCCGCACGGCATCACCGTCAACGGCGTGGCCCCGACCTTCATCCAGTCCGACCGCATCCGTCCGCATCTCGACAAACCGGCGTTCCGCGACTTCATCCTCGAGCGTAATCCGCTCGGCCGGATCGGTGAGCCGCTCGAGGTCGTCGGGCAGGTCATCGCATTTGCCGCACCGGCGGGGAGCTACATGACGGGGCAGATCGTCTATATCGACGGCGGCGTGACGGCCTCGCAATGACCGTCAAGCTCCGCTCCGCCCGCTGGTTCGCCCCGGACGACCTGCGCGGCTTCGGACATCGCTCGCGGCTGATGCAGATGGGCTATGCCGCCGAAGACTGGTCCGGCCGGCCCGTCATTGCCGTCGTCAACACCTGGTCGGATATCAACCCCTGCCACGCCCATTTCCGCCAGCGCGTCGAGGATGTGAAGCGGGGCGTGCTGCAGGCTGGGGGCTTTCCCATCGAGTTGCCAGCGCTGTCGCTGAGCGAGAACTTCGTGAAGCCGACAACGATGCTTTATCGCAACCTCCTCGCGATCGAGACAGAGGAGCTTTTGCGCTCGCATCCCGTCGACGGCGCGGTCCTGATGGGCGGATGCGACAAGACCACCCCGGGTCTGCTCCTGGGCGCGATCAGCATGGACCTGCCCTGCATCTTCCTTCCCGCCGGCCCGATGCTGCGCGGCAACCTGCGCGGCGAGGCGCTGGGCTCGGGCGCAGACACCTGGAAATACTGGGACGAGCGGCGCGCCGGCAAGATCGGCGCGGCTGAGTGGCAGGCGGTGGAGGCGGGAATCGCCCGCAGCTACGGCCATTGCATGACAATGGGCACGGCGGCGACGATGA
>JBNKWI010000122.1:0-9796 GCA_050299695.1 Paracoccaceae bacterium | reverse complement strand
AGCGGCGCGGCCGATCCCGACGACCTGCGCGGTTTCCGCCCGATGAAGGAAGCGAATTCGATCCAGTGGGACTGGTTCCTGCCGATGGGCGGGCCCGGCCCGTTCCCGCAGCGGGCGCGCAAGATCGACACGCGGCTCTCGAACGCGCTCGCCAGGCTGCACGAGGACGCTGCGGGAAGCCCGATGAACATCCTCGCCTTCCGCAACCTCAAGCGTGGCTGGAGCTTCGGCCTGCCGTCCGGGACGGATCTCGCGCAGAAATACGGCCTCACGCCGATCGCGCTCGGCGCCGACGAGCCCGACAGCCTGTGGTACTACATCCTCAAGGAGGCCGGGTCGCTGCCGGGCGCCAATGCCGGCCAGATGCTCGGCCGGCTCGGTTCGACCATCGTCTGCGGCGTTTTCGCGGGGCTCCTGAAGGGCGACCCGAATTCCTGGGTCAACATCCGGCCCACCTGGACGCCCGCCGACGACCCGCTCCTGCAGGACGGCACCGACAATGCCGACAGCCCCGGAGAGTGGGAGCTTTCCTCGATCATCCGGCTCTCCGGACTGCCGGTGGCCGCCGGCGATTTCTGAGCCTTTCGGCGCCCGCCCGCCTGACGCCCGCCCCGCCTTGCCGGGGCGGGCGCTTTCCCCTATAGCGCTAGCGACAGCGCGCAGGGTCCGCCCCTGACGCGCGCGCTTTTGTTTCGGAGCATCCATGGCACGCCGCAAGAAAGTCTACGAGGGCAAGGCGAAGATTCTGTACGAAGGCCCCGAGCCCGGGACGCTGGTGCAGTATTTCAAGGACGACGCCACCGCCTTCAACGCCCAGAAGAGGGCCACCATCGAGGGCAAGGGCGTTCTGAACAACCGGCTCAGCGAGTTCTTCATGAACGGGCTGGCGCAGATCGGCGTGCCCACGCATTTCATCAAGCGGATCAACATGCGCGAGCAGCTGATCCGCTCGGTGGAGATCATCCCGCTCGAGGTCGTCGTGCGCAACTTCGCCGCCGGCTCGATCTCCACCCGGCTCGGCATCGCCGAGGGCACGCCCCTGCCGCGACCGATCATCGAGTTCTGCCTCAAGGACGACAAGCTGGGCGATCCGCTGGTCTCCGAGGAGCACATCATCGCCTTCGGCTGGGCCACCCAGCAGGATCTCGACGACATGGTGGCGCTGGCGCTCCGGGTGAACGATTTCCTCTCGGGCTGCTTCCTCGCGGTCGGTATCAAGCTCGTCGATTTCAAGATCGAGATCGGGCGGATCTGGGAGAACGACTACCAGCGCCTGATCGTCGCAGACGAGATCAGCCCGGATTCGTGCCGGCTCTGGGATATCGAGACCGGCCAGAAGCTCGACAAGGACGTGTTCCGCCGCGACCTGGGGTCCCTGACCGACGCCTATACCGAGGTCGCCCGGCGCCTTGGCGTGCTGCCCTCGAACGTGACCCACACGACGAAGCCGACGCTGATCAACTAGGGGCGGGGCTCGGCCGAGCGACCGACCGGCGATTGTGGCGATGCGCGGCCGGTATCGGCCTGCGCGCCGTCTCGCGCCGCGACGCGGCGGGAATCCTCGAGCCGGGGTTGCGTTCGATGCCGTGGCGCCTTCTTCGGTGTCTTGAGGGATGTCGCGCCCGGGCTCGCACGGCAGCGCGGGACCGTCGCGGCCATCGGGCGAAGCGGCGTGCGGGAGGTCGTCCTTACCGGTCCAGGCGGGGTGACCGGGCCACCTCCGCCGTTGGGCAGCCGGCGTCGCGTCTTCGCGGCGTCCCCCTACGTCGTACCTTGCGGGGACGTAGGCCGGTCCGCAACCGGGCATCACGGCGTCGGCCCGCGCCGCTGGATCGCTTGTCCCGACCAGGTTGCGCAATCCGTTGTGACGCTCATCTTCGCGCTCGCATTTCCGGCGTCGGTGGAAACGTGATCGCGATCACAAATATGATGATGAACCTGGATAGGTCAGTGGTCATTCATATGACGTTCATCATTTTGGGCGTGAGATCGGGGCATGTCCCGAAAGACGCGGCACAACGAGAAGGTCAGGGCGCGGATCCTCGTGGCAGCGGGAGAGGTGTTTCGTGCCGAGGGGGCGGAACGGGCGCGCATCGACATGATCATGGAACGGGCGGGCCTGACGCGCGGGGGCTTCTATGCCCATTTCCCGTCCAAGTCCGCGCTCTTCGCCGCCGCGGTGGCGGAAGAGGATCTCGTCCTTCGCCTTCTGCGCGGGCGGAGCGCGGCGAGCCCGGACGCCTTGGGCCAGGGGCTCCTCTACATCTTCCGCAGGCTGCTCGACCCGGCCCGCCCTGCCGGGCTCGCGGGGGCCTGGACGCTGCCCGCGCTGATGCGCGATGCGGCGCTCGGCGACGCGGCGGCGCGCGCCGCCCATGGAAGGGCGCTCGGCTGCACCCTGGAGGAGATGGCGCGCGGGCTCCGCTGCGGCCCCGGTGAACCGGCGCTGGCCGCCGCGCTCGGCCTGGCCTGCGGCGCCCATGCCATGGCCGCCGCCTGCCCCGAAGAACCGGTCCGGGCGCAACTGCTCGCCGCCGCGCGGGCGGAGGTCGAGCGCTTGCTCGGCGCGTTCGTCCCCAAGCGGCGGCGGGGCGCGCAGGCAGGACGGCATATCGGGCGATGAAGGCGGCCGCGAAGGTTTGCCCTGCACATGCGCGCGGTGCGGCGGCTGCCAGCGACGCACGCGCTTGACGAGCCGCGCGCCGAGGCCCTGGCGGGCAAGGCGGGACGCGGCGGCGAGCGCCGCGCCTCACGCCCTCGCCTTTGCCGGTCCGTCGGTTCGGGGCCGGCGGTGAGGCGGCGGGGAATGCGTCCCGGAGCGGGGCGTGCGCGCAGACCCAAGCATCTGATGAGGGGGGCGATCAATGGAGGCGCGGGCGGAGTTGCGCCGTGCCATGGGAGTCCGCGGGAACAGCGGGGCGTTTGCCGCTCCGCTCGACCGGGCCCGCCGGGAAGAGCTTTAGGCATGCAGCCGCGCGGGCGCGCCGCGGGGCCGCTTCTTGCGCGGCCTCATCGGCACGACAGGGGCGCTGGCTTGGCCCATGCGGCCCGCGCGGATGCCCTTGCCCGCACCCGACCGAGACGCTGCCGAGCCCACAGCCGGGATGGAGGGGAACCTCGCGAAGCTCAAGTCTCGCGGGAGCGCGACCCGGATCGGGATTCCCGAACCGCGAAACCGGTCCGGTAGCGGCCGCAGGCGCAGGGCCGGGATCCGGATCGGCCGGACCTCGACCGCCGTCGCTGGGCACCCGAGCGGGGCGGCGCGAGGGCGCCGCGCTGGCACGGAACGGGGCCCGGGAGAGGACTTGACAGGGCGGGGCGGCTCGCCCATAAGCGCGGCTCCGGGGCGGGCCTCTGTGCGCGCCTCGTATCGTTTGACATAAGCCCGGAAGGGCGCGCAGTCCGAGGCGGCGGAAGCCGGAACGCCCGAAAGGGGGCCACAGGGCGCGGAGCGAAAGGGAAAGACCATGTTTGCGGTCCTCAAGACCGGCGGCAAGCAGTATCGGGTTCAGTCCGGAGACATCCTCCGTGTCGAGAAACTCGCGGCCGATGCCGGCGAAAAAGTCCAGTTCAACGAAATCCTGATGGTCGGCGCGACCGTGGGCACGCCGCTTGTGGCGGGCGCGGGCGTCCAGGCCGAGGTGATCGACCAGATCAAGGGCGACAAGGTCATCCACTACGTGAAGCGGCGCCGGAAGCATTCGTCGCAGCGCACGAAGGGCCACCGCCAGCAGCTGACGCTCCTGCGCGTGACCGACATCCTCGAGAAGGGTGCCGACAAGTCGGGCGTGAAGATCGCGATCGGCTCGGGCTCGGCGCCCGCGGACGCGAAGCCGGCGAAGGCCGCGCCGAAGAAGGCGGAGCCGAAAGCCGAGGCCCCCAAGGCCGAAGCCCCCAAGGCGGCGCCGAAGGCCGCCGCCGGCGGTGACGATCTCAAGAAGCTTTCGGGCGTGGGCCCGGCGCTCGAGAAGAAGCTGCACGAAGCCGGGGTGACCTCGTTCGCGCAGATCGCCGGCTGGGGCGAGGCCGAGATCGCCGAATTCGACGAGAAGCTGAGCTTCAAGGGCCGCATCGAGCGCGAGGGCTGGGTCGACCAGGCCAAGACGTTCGCAGCCGAGAAGGAGTAACCGGATATGGCACACAAGAAAGCAGGCGGCTCCAGCCGCAACGGCCGCGACAGTGCCGGCCGCCGTCTGGGCGTGAAGCTCTATGGCGGCCAGGACGCGATCCCGGGCAACATCATCGTGCGCCAGCGCGGCACCAAGTTCTGGCCGGGCCAGGGCGTCGGAATGGGCCGGGATCACACGATCTTCGCCACCGCCGAGGGCGCCGTGACCTTCCACAAGGGCCTCAAGGGCCGCACCTTCATTTCGGTGCTTCCGGTAGCGGAGGCCGCCGAATAGCCGAAAACCCGGGTTAACAACCGAGTAAGGGGGGATCGGCGAGAAACGCCGGTCCCCCTTCGGTTTTCATGCCCGGGACCTTATGTGAGAGCGGCGGCGTCCGGGGGGACCGGAGAACCGGAGGGCGCGCCGCAACAGTCTTCTCGGAGGAGGAGAGGGCCATGAGACTGGAATCGATCGTCAACCAGCCCGTGATCGAGGCCGAGCGTTTTACCCTGCGCGCGGTGCGCCGGTCGGATGCCGGGCTTCTGTCGCTCTATTCCGGCGACAAGCGCGTGGCGTGGAATACGAGCTCGATCCCGCACCCTCTGCCGCCCGGCGCCACCGAGGCCTTCGTCGACCGCGCCATGCGCGAGGACCGGGCCGAGGATATCTGGATCATGGACGGCTCGAAGGACGGCAACGAGGAGGTGCTGGGGGTGATCGCGCTCCGGCCGATGGATCGCGGCCAGTCCGAGATCTCCTACTGGATCGCGCCGGCCTTCTGGAACACCGGCCTGGCCTCCGAGGCGGTGCGGGCGATGATCGCCGCCAATCCGCACAAGGCGCGGACGCTGTTCGCCTCGGTCTTCCAGGACAACCCGGCCTCGGCGCGGGTGCTCACGAATGCCGGGTTCGAATATATCGGTGATGCGGAATCCTTTTCGATCGCGCGGAATTCCTCCGTATCGACATGGACTTACGTGCTAAGGCTCACGTGAGGTCATGGCGGCGTCGGAGTTCTCGCACATCACGACGCCGCGCCTGCGCCTGGCTCCCGTCACCGAGGCGGATGCCGAGGCCGTCGTGGCCGGCATCGGCAATTACGACGTCGCCCGCTGGCTCGGGCGGGTGCCATATCCCTACGGCCCCGAGGACGCCCGCGCCTTCATCGCCGCGAATGGCGATATGGCGGGCCGGGTCTGGTTCATCCACGATGCCGAGGGGCTCGTGGGCGGCATCTCGATCGACGGCGAGTTCGGCTACTGGCTCGCGCGCGACGCCTGGGGCCAGGGCTACGCGACCGAGGCGGGCGATGCCGCGCTCGACGCGCATTTCGCCGATCCGGCGGCGGCGGACCTGACCGCGATCTATTTCCCCGGCAACGACCGCTCGCGCATGGTGCTCGCGAAGCTCGGCTTCCGCGAGACCGGGCGGCGGCCGGTGAAGTCGATGGCGCTCGCCCAGACCGTCGAGGGTCACGAGATGCGCCTCTCGCGCGCCGACTGGGGTGCGCGGCGGCGAATCGAGATCGCGACCGAAAGGCTGCTGCTCCGGCCGCTGGCCGAGGGCGACTGGCGCCGGCTCCAGCAGATCGGCGGCGTGCCCGAGGTGGCGCGGATGATGATGGTGCTCACCGCGCCCTGGCCCGAGGACGCGGTGCGGCACTGGATCGCCACCGGCCGGTTCCGCGGCCGCCCGGGCTACCGGTTGGGCGTGGCGCTGAAAGGCGGCGCGCTGATCGGCGCGGTCGGGTTCGGCCCCGACCGCTCCATCGCCTACCTGTTCGACCGGCGCTACTGGGGCAGGGGCTACGCGACCGAGGCGACCCGCGCACTGATCGCCGACGTCTTCGCCCGCTTCCCCGAGATCGACGAGATCACTGCCGACCATTTCGCCGACAACCCCGCCTCGGGCCGGGTTCTGACGAAGCTCGGCTTCGAAAAGACCGGCACCGGGCTCGGCGCGTCGAAGGCGCGGGTTGAGCGCGCGCCCAATGTCCTCTATCGCCTCACGCGTGATCGGTTTCGGGTGACCCCATGAAATTCCTCGACCTCGCCAAGGTGGAAATCCGCTCGGGCAGCGGCGGCAATGGCTGCATCTCGTTCCGGCGCGAGAAGTTCATCGAATATGGCGGCCCCGATGGCGGCGACGGCGGCCGCGGCGGCGATGTCTGGGCCGTGGCGGTGGACGGGCTGAACACGCTCATCGACTTCCGCTACCAGCAGCATTTCTTCGCAAAGGATGGCCGCCCGGGCGAAGGGCGGCAGAAGACCGGGCCGTCGGGCGACGACATCGTGCTCAAGGTGCCGGTCGGAACCGAGATCCTCGACGAGGACGAGGAGACCGTGATCGCCGACCTGACGCAGGAGGGCGAGCGGGTGCTGCTCGCCAAGGGCGGCAATGGCGGCTTCGGCAACCTGCACTTCAAGACCTCGACGAACCAGGCGCCGCGACGGTCGAACCCCGGCCAGCCGGGAGTGGAGCGCACGCTCTGGCTGCGGCTGAAGCTGATCGCCGATGCCGGGCTTCTCGGCCTGCCCAACGCGGGCAAGTCCACCTTCCTCGCCGCCACCTCGAACGCGCGGCCGAAGATCGCGGATTACCCCTTCACCACGCTCCACCCGAACCTGGGCGTGGTGGGCATCGACGACCGCGAATTCGTCGTCGCCGACATTCCGGGCCTGATCGAGGGCGCCCATGAGGGCAGGGGGATCGGCGACCGTTTCCTCGGCCACGTCGAGCGCTGCGCGGTGCTGCTGCACCTTGTCGACGGCACCTCCGAGGACGTGGCGGGCGACTGGGAGACGATCCGCGGCGAGCTCGACGCCTACGGCCACGGCCTCGCCGAGAAGGCCGAGCTCGTCGCGCTCAACAAGATCGACGCGCTCGACGAGGAGACCCGCGCCGAGCGCCGCGCCGAGCTGGAAGCAGTGGCGGGCCCGGTCATGGAGATGTCGGGCGTGAGCCGCGAGGGCGTGCCCGAGGTTCTGCGGGCGCTGCGCCGGGTGATCGAGCGCCAGCGCCGGGAAGAGGCCGACATCGTCGAGGATCCGGCGCCGTGGCGTCCCTGACCCGATCGAAACGGCTCGTCGTCAAGATCGGCTCGGCACTGCTTGTCGGTGGCGGCAAGCTTCGGCGCGAATGGCTGGTGGGGCTCGCGGAGGACGTGGCCTGGCTCGTGGGGCAGGGCACGCAGGTGGTGCTGGTGTCCTCCGGCTCCATCGCGCTCGGCCGCGGCACGCTCGGGCTCGACGCCGCCGACCTGCCGCTCGAGCAATCCCAGGCCGCCGCCGCGGTGGGCCAGATCCGCCTCGCCCGCGCCTATGAGGAGGCCCTCGCCCCCCACGGCCTCACCGCCGCGCAGGTGCTCCTGACGCTCGAGGATTCCGCCGACCGCCGCCGCTACCTGAACGCCCGCGCCACGCTGGAAACCCTGATCGGCCTCGGCACGATCCCCATCGTGAACGAGAACGACACGGTCGCCACCGACGAGATCCGCTTCGGCGACAACGACCGCCTGGCGGCGCAGATCGCCGTCACCATCGGTGCCGACACGCTGGTGCTCTTGTCCGACGTGGACGGGCTCTACACCGCGAACCCCAGGACCGACCCCGCCGCGACCCGCTTCGACGTGGTGGAGCGGATCACGCCGGAGATCGAGGCGATGGCGGGCGACGCGGGCTCGGGCCTCTCGCGCGGCGGCATGAAGACCAAGGTGATGGCCGCGAAGACCGCCACCAAGGGCGGCGCCGCCATGGCGATCTGCGAGGGCTCGCCCCTGCGGCCGCTCAAGGCGCTGGAAGACGGAGCGCCCGCCACCTGGTTCCTCCCCGAGACCGACCCCCAGGCCGCCCGCAAGCGCTGGATCGCCGCGATGAAGCCGCGCGGCGAGATCACCGTGGACGAGGGTGCCGCCCGCGCGCTGTCGCAGGGCAAGTCGCTCCTGCCCGCCGGGATCCGCGCGGTGTCGGGCCGTTTCGGTCGCGGCGACCCGGTGGCGATCCTCGGCCCCGACGCGGCACGGCTCGGCATCGGCCTCACCCGCTACACCGCCGACGAGGCCCGCGCCATCGCCGGCCGCCGCTCCGCCGAGATCGAGACCGTGCTGGGCTATCCCGGCCGCGCCGCGCTGATCCACCGCGACGACATGGTGGTTTGAGGAAGGGCCTCCCCAAGCCGGGCGAGCGCCTGCCCGTGGGATGGCGCTGCAACGGCTGAGGGGGGCCCTTTTTTGGCGCAAGCCCGCCGTACAATCGTTCGACGCGGAACGTCGACAGTGCGCCCGCCCGCCGGAACGCGCAGGCGCTCGCCCGGCGGCCCTTCGGGCCTTGATTCCGGGCGGGGAATCGCTCCGCCCTTGGTTTCGAAAGTCCGCCTTGGGGCAAACCCTACCCCGGCACCGGCCCCATGAACTCGATCTCGATCTCGAATCGCACCGCGTCGCCGATCCCCAGATGCGTCCCCTCCGCCGGCACGAATTCTCCCATGCCGAACGCCGTCCGGCTGATCTCGCCGGTGGCCGAGAACCCGATCCGCGGCGTCGGCTCGATCACGCCGGGCGGATACCCCCCGTTGAACTTGACATGCAGCACCAGGGGCGCCGCCACCCCCTTGATGTCGAGCGTACCTTCCACATCGGCCGTATCGGGCCCCGTGAGGCTCACCTTGTCCGAAGTGAACACCATCTCCGGATGCCCCGCCCCGTCGAACCACGGCTCCGTCATCAGCGCGTCCAGAAACCCGGTTGGCGGGGTCGGCAGGTCCAGGGACCGCACCGGCACGTTCGCCGTCACCCTGGCCGACCCCGGATCGGTCGGGTCGATCTCGAGCGTAGCCTCCGCCGTGTCGAAGGTCGCGGTAAATTCCTGCAGCCCCAGATGGTCCACATGGAACACCAGCATGCTATGGGTCGGGTCCGAATGGTAGCTGCCCGCGGGCAGCCCCTCGACCGATTGCGCCTGAACCTGTCCGGCGCCCAGAACCGCCAGCGCCGCAAGAATCCGGATCATCCGCATACTCCTTTTGTTCGCGGCGAACCTGTCACGACACGGCCGCATCCGCCAGTCACAACCGCATGACGGAAAATGCCTTGGCAGAGCCCCGCCGCTCCGCTAGAAGCCCTCCATGACCCGCCGCATCGCCCCCCTCTGCTGCATTACCCGCTGACATCGTCGCGCGGGGCCGGTCGCCTTTCTTCATCCGAGACACGACACCCGCGCGGGACAGCCCCCGTGACGAAGGACCCGTCGTGAGATGACCGAGATCAGGCTCTGGAACACCGCCACCAAGCGGAAGGACGCGCTGCCCGCGCCACCGCACAAGGTCGGCATGTATGTCTGCGGCCCCACCGTCTACGACCGCGCGCATCTGGGCAACGCAAGGCCCGCCATCGTGTTCGACACGCTGGCCCGGCTCCTGCGCCATGTCTACGGGGCGGAGAGTGTCACCTATGTCCGCAACATCACCGACGTCGACGACAAGATCAACGCCGAGGCCCAGCGCCGCAAGGAAGCCGGCGCCCCGGGCACGCTCGAGGAGCTGATCGCCGAGCGCGCCGAGGAGACGATCCGCTGGTACCATGACGACATGGCGGCGCTCGGCGTACTGGCGCCCGACGTGGAGCCGCGCGCGACGCATTACATCGAAGAAATGAGGACCATGATCGAGGGTCTGATCGAGAGGAAGCACGC
>JBNKWI010000121.1:0-9888 GCA_050299695.1 Paracoccaceae bacterium | reverse complement strand
GTTGGTGCTCATGGATCTCGCCCGCCGCGACACCGCGCCGCGTGCGGAGCGGCTGGCGGAGCGGCTGGTACAGGAGATCCGCAGCCAGACCGGGCATATGAGCGGCCGGCCGCTGCGCCATGCCGGGTTTTCGGTGCTGAAGGCCGCCGATATCCCCTCGGTGCTGATCGAGCTCGGCTTTCTCTCCTCGGAGAAGGATCGCGAGAGGCTGGGCGACCCGGAGTGGCGGGCCGAGGCGCAGGGCGCGATCCTCGACGCGCTGCGCGGCTGGGCCAGCGACGAGGCGCTGCGGCAGGCGAGCGCCGCGGGCCAGTGACGGGGGCCGGGCACGGGCGGAGAAGGGCCGGACCGGGGCGCTTGGCTTTGACCCCGCCTCCCCCCGCACCTATAAGCGGCCGAGCGAAACCCTCCAGGGCGTGACAGTGCTTCGGGCCATCTTTTCCTTCTTCGGCGGCATCTTCAGCTTCGCCACAAACGGCGCCGTGATGGCGGCGCTGGGCGTGGGCGGAGTGTTCTACATGTATGGCCGCGATCTTCCCGACCACGAGCAGCTCGCGCAATACGTCCCCGCCTCGATCAGCCGGATCTATTCGGCCGAGGGGCAGATCATCGACGAATTCAGCCAGGAGCGGCGGCTCTTCACGCCGATCGCGGATGTGCCCGAGCTGGTGAAGGGCGCCTTCATCTCGGCCGAGGACAAGAATTTCTACGAGAACCAGGGCTTCGACCCGCGCGGCATTGTCGCGGCGCTGGTCGAGTTCGCGCAATCGGGCGGCAAGAACCTGCGCGGCGCCTCGACGATCCCGCAGCAGGTCGCCAAGAACATGTTCCTCTCGGGCGACAGGAAGGCCGAGCGGAAGATCAAGGAAGTGATCCTCGCCAACCGGATGATCAACTTCATCGGGCATGACAAGATCCTCGAGATCTACCTCAACGAGATCTACCTGGGCCAGAACAGCTATGGCGTGACGGCGGCGGCGCAGACCTATTTCAACAAGACGCTGTCGGAGCTTTCGCCCGCCGAGGCGGCCTATCTCGGCGCGCTGCCGCAGAAGCCGGCGGCGCTGCACCCGGTGCGCGACAAGAAGGACGCGATCTCGCGGCGCAACTACGTGCTGCGCGAGATGTTCGAGAACGGCTATATCGACAAGGCCGCCTATGAGGAGGCGCGGGTCTCGCCGCTTCTGACCGTGCAGAACGGCGATTACGAGGGGTTCCGCCAGAAGCTGCCGCCGCGCGACTATTTCACCGACGAGATCCGCCGTCAGCTGAGCCACGATTTCGGCGAGGGCCAGTTCGAGAGCGGCGGCTTCACGGTGCGCGCGACCTACGATCCCGAGATGCAGGAGAACGCGGCGCTGGCGCTGCGCCACGCGCTCGAGGAATACGACCGCAACACCGGCGAATGGCGCGGCACCGGGCTGAAGATCCCGGCCGACAAGCTCGGCGACGAGGCTAGCTGGCGCGCGGCCCTGGCCGAGGTGGACATCCCGCGCGACGTGGAGGGCTGGCACCCGGCGGTGGTGCTGGAAAAGGGCAGCTCCTCGGTCCGGGTCGGCATCGAGGACGTGGCGGAGGATGCCGACGGGCACTACATTCCCGCCGAGGACGTGCGCTGGATCAAGGGCGCGAAGACGCCGGGCGACATCCTGAACGTGGGCGACGTGGTGCATGTGCGGGCCATCACCAAGGACGCGGATGGCAGCTTCGTGCGCTGGTCGCTGCGGCAGATCCCGGAAGTGCAGGGCGGCTTCATGGCGATGGACGTCCATTCCGGGCGGGTGATCGCGATGCAGGGCGGGTTCTCCTACCAGGCCTCGTCCTTCAACCGCGCCACCCAGGCGACGCGGCAGCCGGGCTCGTCGTTCAAGCCCTTCGTCTATGCCGCGGCGCTCGATTCCGGCTTCACGCCGGCGACCATCGTCGTCGACGCGCCGATCGAGGTGGACACCGGCGCCGGCATCTGGCGGCCGCAGAACTCGTCGCGGCGCTTCTACGGGCCGACGCCGCTCAGGACCGGGATCGAGCAGTCGCGGAACCTGATGACCGTGCGGCTCGCGCAGGAAGTCGGCATGGACGTGGTGGCGAGCTATGCCGAGCGCTTCGGCGTCTACGACCGGATGGGGCAGTTCCTGGCCAATTCGCTCGGCGCCGAGGAGACCACGCTCTACAAGATCGTCGCCGCCTACGCGATGTTCGCCAATGGCGGCGAGCGGATCGAGCCGACGCTTGTCGACCGGGTGCAGGACCGCTGGGGCACGACGATCTACCGGCACGATCCGCGGACCTGCCTCGATTGCGACGCCGAGACGCTGGAAGCCGGGGTCGGGCCGCGGATCAGGTCGAACCGGCGCCAGGTGATCAACGCGATCACCGCCTACCAGATCACCTCGATGCTGCAGGGCGTGGTACAGCGCGGCACCGCGGCGGGCCATGTGAAACTGCCGGTGCCGACGGCCGGCAAGACCGGGACCACCAACGATTCCCGCGATGTCTGGTTCGTGGGCTTCACATCGAACATCGCGGCGGGCTGCTATATCGGGTTCGACCGGCCGCGGACGCTGGGCCCCCGGGCCTTCGGCGGCACGCTCTGCGCGCCGGTGTTCCAGGAGTTCATGGCGAAGGCGACGAACATCTATGGCGGCGGCCCGTTCGACGTGCCGCCGGGCGGGCGCTTCATCAAGATCGACCGCTATACCGGCGAGCGGCTGCCCGACGACGCGTCGGGCGAGAGCGTGGTGGCGGAGTATTTCCGTGCCGGCGAGGAGCCGGTCTTCGGCATGGCCTTCGACGGCGGCTTCGCCATGGGCTCGAACCTGCCGCTGTTCCAGCGCGACGACGGGACGGCGGTGATGACCGAGGGCGCGGCCACGGTGGAGACGCCGGAAGGCCGGACCGTGGTGGTGCCGACGAACCGCAATCTCGGGACGATTTCTTCGGGCGGTCTCTACTAAGGGCCGAGACGGTCTTCGTGGAGCAATTTGCAGTGCGCGGAGGGTGCCGATGCTGGAGCGGGTTCTGACCGATCTCGAGGCGCGGATGCGGGCGGCGCCGGACCGGGGGAAGGTGGCCGACTACATCCCCGAGCTGGCGCGGGTCGATCCGGCGCGGTTCGGCATTTCGGTCTGCCTCGCCGACGGGCGGCAGCTTTCGATGGGCGACGCGGAGGTGCCGTTCTCGATCCAGTCGGTCTCCAAGGTCTTCGCGCTCGCCATCGCGCTCGGCCGGTTCGGCGAGACGCTGTGGATCCGGGTCGGCCGCGAACCGTCGAGCCGGGCGTTCAACTCGGTCGTCGACCTGGAGCTGGAGGGCGGCAAGCCGCGCAATCCCTTCGTCAATGCTGGCGCCATCGTGGTGACCGACGCGATCCTGGCGAACCGCGCGCCGAAGGAGACGCTGGCCGAGCTGGTGCGGTTCCTCCGCACGGCCTCGGGCAGCGACGCGATCCATATCGACCAGGAGGTCGCCCGGTCGGAGACCGAGACCGGGCACCGCAACTGGTCGCTCGCGCATTTCCTGAAATCGACCGACAACCTGCGCCATGACTGCGCACTGACGCTGGGCACCTATTTCCACCAATGCGCCATCGAGATGACCTGCGCCGATCTCGCCCGCGCCGGGCGGTTCCTGGCCGGGCTGAGCCGCGGCGACGATCTGATCTCGCGCGCCCATGTCCGCTCGATCAACGCCTTGATGATGACCTGCGGGCATTACGACGGCTCGGGCGAGTTCGCCTATCGCGTGGGGTTTCCGGGCAAGTCGGGCGTGGGCGGCGGGATCCTCGCCATCGTGCCCGGCAAGGCCTCGATCGCGGTCTGGTCGCCGGGGCTGAACCGCTGGGGCAATTCGCTTCTGGGCACCAGGGCGCTCGAAGAGCTTTCCGACGCCATGGGCTGGTCGGTGTTCAACGCCGGCTGAGCCTTGCCGCGCGCGGGCCCCCTTGCTACATCCCCCTCCTGACCTGAGCCGAGAGACCCGGACATGCGCGCCGACGCCGAGAACACCGTTGCCGAGATCGAGAAATCGCTGGCCCTTCTGCGCCAGCGGATGGACTGGGACACGGCCGAGCACCGGCTCGAGGAATTCAACGCGATGACCGAGGATCCGAACCTCTGGAACGATCCGGCGCGCGCGCAGAAGCTGATGCGCGAGCGGCAGGTGCTGGTCGACGCGGTGGCGCGCTACAAGGGCATGGCGCAGGAGTTGTCGGACAGCGTGGAGCTGATCGAGCTGGGTGAGGCCGAGGGCGACGGTGAGGTGGTGGCCGAGGCCGAGGGCGCGCTGAAGGCGCTGAAGGAGAAGGCCGCGCAGGCAGAGCTGGAGGCGCTTCTGTCGGGCGAGGCGGATGGCAACGACACCTTCCTCGAGATCAACGCGGGCGCGGGCGGCACCGAGGCCTGCGACTGGGCGCAGATGCTGCAGCGGATGTACACCCGCTGGGCCGACCAGCATGGCTACTCGATCGAACTGATGTCCGAGAGCGCGGGCGAAGAGGCGGGCATCAAGTCGGCCGCCTACAAGATTTCCGGGCCGAACGCCTATGGCTGGTTGAAGACCGAGAGCGGCGTGCACCGGCTGGTGCGGATCTCGCCCTTCGGGAAAGGCACGCGCGAGACGTCGTTCGCGTCAGTGTGGGTCTACCCGGTGGTGGACGACAATATCGAGATCGAGGTGGCGCCGAACGACATCCGGATCGACACCTACCGCTCCTCGGGCGCGGGCGGGCAGCACGTGAACACCACCGATTCCGCGGTGCGGATCACTCACATGCCCACCGGGATCGTGGTGACGTCGTCCGAGAAGTCGCAGCACCAGAACCGCGACATCGCCATGCGCGCGCTGAAATCGCGGCTCTACCAGATGGAGCTCGACCGGCGGAACGCCGAGATCAACGCCCAGCATGCCGCGAAGGGCGATGCCGGCTGGGGCAACCAGATCCGCTCCTACGTGCTGCAGCCCTACCAGATGGTGAAGGACCTGCGGACGAACCACGAGACCTCGGACACCCAGGGCGTGCTCGACGGCGATCTCGACGGGTTCATGGCCGCGACGCTGGCGATGGACGTGGCCGGCAAGTCCCGCGCCGAGGCGCGCGGCGAGGACTGAGCGCTCCTGCGGCCGGAATTGACCGGATCGGCTCTCCGGGCGCATGATGGCGCCGAAGAGGGCCCATGACCGACACCGCACCCGCACCCGCAGCCTCGCCGGTTCCCGAGATCGGCAAGGTGACCCTGCTCGAGCTCTGGGCGAGCCTGAAGGCCGGGCTCTACGATTTCCGGCGCGCGCCGCTCTATGGGCTGGTCTTTTCGGGCTTCTACGTTGCGGTCGGGGTCGCGCTGTTCCTTCTGGGCGCGGGCACTTTCGTCTGGACCCTGGCCCTGTCGCTGGGCTTTCCGCTCGTCGCGCCCTTCGCGGCGGTGGGGCTCTACGAAGTGAGCCGGCGGCTCGAGGCGGGGCAGGCGCTGGTCTGGTCGGAGATCCTCGGCGTCGTCGCGGCGGAGCGGCACCGGCAGTTGCCCTGGATGGGGGCGATCATCCTCATCATCTTCCTGTTCTGGTCGTTCTTCGCGCATATGCTCTTCGCGATGTTCATGGGGATCTCGACGCTGACCAACATCTCCACGAGCTACGAGGCGCTTTTCACCTCGACCGGCCTCACCATGATCGCGCTCGAGATCGCCGTCGGCGGTGCGGTGGCGTTCCTGACCTTCGCCTTCACCGTGGTGAGCCTGCCGCTCTTGCTGGAAAAGGAGCTCGATTTCGTCACGGCGATGCTGGTGAGCTTCCGCACGGTGGCGGCGAATCTCAAGGTGATGCTTGTCTGGGCCGCCACCATTGCAGCGCTGCTGTTTCTCGGGATGCTGCCGCTGTTCCTGGGGTTGTTCGTGGTCCTGCCGATCCTTGGCCATGCGACATGGCATCTCTACCGCCGGGCGCTCTACGACCCGGTCTGAGCCTCCTCCTCGGGTTCGCCGCAGCCCGAAAGCGGCTCGGTCGCGCCTTGGCCGCGCGCCTCGATCTCCTTGGTGCGGCGCCAGAACACCGCGTGGAGCCCGGCCATCGAGCCCGGTTCGGCGGCGCGGACCACCGCGATGCGGTCCGAGAGCGTTGCGATGTCGGGGAAGGGGCCGCCGCGGCGGTCCTCGGGGGCGATCTCGCGCAAGCCCCGGCACTGGTGGCAGATCCCGGTTTTCGAGACCAGCGCGCAGAGCCCCTCGTAGCTCTCGGTCATCGCGGCGCGGGCGGCGGCGAGGCGGTGGCGCAGCACGCTGTCGGAGATGCCGAGCGCCGAGGCGGCCTCGCGCGCCGAGAGGTCCATAACGTCGCGCAGGACCAGGGCGGCCTGTTCCTCGGGCGGCAGCGAGCGGCCGACGCAGGCGAAGCAATAGGCGATGTGCTCGCGCACCTCGTAGGCGAAGTCGGGCGCCGAGGCCGCGGACATGACCTCCCCGGCCAGTGTCGGGTCGGCGAAGCAGAGATTGGCATAGGCGACCTGCGCCTCGCGTCGCCAGCGGCCGGTGCTGCGCAGATGGTCGATCGCCGCGCGCGAGACGATGGCGGTGAGCCAGGTCGAGAGCGCTGCGCGGCCGTCGAAACCGGCGATGCCGTTCCAGGCCTTGAGCAGCGCCTCCTGCACCACGTCCTCGGTGTCCTGCGGGTGGCCGATCATGCGCCGCGCGACGCGGGCGAGGCGGGGCAGTTCCGGGGCGATCAGCGCGTCGAAGGCGGCCCTGTCGCCGGCCCTGGCGCGGTCGAGCAGGGATTCAGACGGCATGGGCGTGGCTCCTCCGGCAGGCGATGCCGCCGAGCGTAATCCCCGCCGCGGCCAAGACAAGGCCGGGGAGGCTCTCGGCGAGCGAGAGATGGCCGGGCAGGAGGAGGAAGAGCACGAGGCCGGTCTCGACGAGGCCGGTGAGCGCGGTGTTCAGCGCCAGCCCGACCTCGGAATTGCGGCGGTTGAGGGTGAGGGCGAGGGCGAGTGCGGCGAGGCCCGCGGCGCCGATGAGCCAGGAAAAATAGCCGAGCACCGCGCCGGTCACGGCGGGAAGCGGGCTGCCGTCATGGCCATAGAGCGCATAGGCCGGGCCGGCGCCTTCGCCCTGGAGCCGGGCGAGGATCATCGCCGCGCCGGCGAGGTGCAGAAGCCCCCAGAGCGCGAAGGCGAGGGTGGAGATATGGCTGAGGCGGAACATGTTTCATCCTTTCGCTGGTCCGATACAGGTTGGACGGCGCGGCAAATGGATTCCGCCAAGGCATTGGCAGAAAAGGGAGTCCCGAAAAGTAAACGGGCGCCGCGATGGGCGCCCGTCGAAAACTGTTGCGGAGGATCAGGCCTTCGCGCTGGCTGCCGAGGCGGTGGGGGCCGCGCCGCCACCGGTGGCCGGCTTGGCGCCGCCCGAAGTGGTGAGCGGGTCTTCCTGGCGCTGTACCGAGCCCTCGAAATGGGCGCCGGATTCGATGGCGATGGTCTTGTGGATGATGTCGCCCTCCACCCGCGCGGTCGAGGTGAGACGGACCTTGAGCCCGCGCACCCGGCCGATGATCCGGCCGTTCACCACCACGTCGTCGGCGATGCACTCGCCCTTCACCGTGGCGCCTTCGCCGACGGTGAGGAGATGGGCGCGGATATCGCCCTCGACGGTACCCTCGATCTGGATGTCGCCGGCGGTCTTGAGGTTGCCCTTGATCGTCAGGTCAGACGACAAGACCGATGCCGGCGGCTTGGTCTTCGGGGTGGACGAGGCGGAATAGTCGGTGGTGGTTTTGGTATCCATGGAGTCCGGTTTCTTGGTGGGTTCCGGCGTGGTGGGGGTCTGGGAGCCGCCGGAGTCGCTCACTCTGCTTTTAGAAAACATCTCTTGCTGCCTTGATGTATTTCATGGGGTTCACAGGCTCGCCATCGACCCGCACCTCGTAGTGAAGATGCGTGCCGGTCGAACGTCCGGTGTTTCCCATATCACCGATGCGGTCTCCACGCGAGACCCTTTGCCCCACCTCTACCCGGATTTTCGACAGATGTCCGTATCGTGTCTCAATTCCGAATTCGTGTTTGATCTTGATAAGGTTGCCATATCCGCTCGAGCGGCCGGCATGGATCACCACACCGTCGGCGGTGGCGTAGATCGGCGTGCCCATGCTGCCGGCCATGTCGGTGCCTTCGTGCATCCGGCCCCAGCGCGGCCCGAAGGGCGAGGTCAGACGGTAGGCGTCGTGCACCGGCTCGGCGAACGGGGTCTTCTCGACGGCGATCCGGTAGAGGTTCACCCGGTCGAGCTGTTCGAGGATCTCGTTGGCGCGGAGCGTGTCGGCGTCGGGCGGTTCGCCCATGGTCGAGAAGGTCAGGGGCGTCAGCGGGCCGCCCTGGCCGGAATAGCCGCGGCGGACGCTCTCGATGATCGAATCGGCGGGGAGCCCGGCCGATTTGAACATCTCGTCGAGCGGTTCGAGCGAGATCGACGCGGCCTCCTCGAGCTGCTGGAAGATCCGGTCGTTGCGCTCCTCGACGAGCTGGCGCTCGAGCTCCATGTCGTCGAGCTTCGCCATCACCTCGGCGGCGGTGTTGGCCGCGCCGTCGCGGGCGCCCGCGGTGCGTTCCAGCGCCGCGGCGAGATGGTCGACGGTCTCGTTCAGCTCGGCGAGTTCGGTCACCTCGGGCGGTGCCTCGTTCGCGGTTTCCCTGAGCTCGGCATTCAGCGCGGCGACCTGGTCGGCGCGCGCGTCGCGCTCCTGGATGGTCTGGCGCAGCGTGGCCTGGAGCGCGGAGATGCCCATTTCGAGCTCCTTGCGGCGCTCCTCGGCGGCGAGGAGCCGCGACTGCATCGCCGAGACCTCGGCCAGCGCCAGCGAGAACCGTTCCTGCGAGGCGCGCGCGTCCATCGCCCGCCCGTCGCGTTCCCTCGAGAGCCGGTTCAGCCGCTGCTCATAGGCCTGCCGCTCCTGCAGCGCCTGTTCGCGGAAATTGCCCGAGCCGATCGAATCCATCAGGAGGATCGCCGAGGCGACGATGGTCCAGCCGATGACGAGGGCGCTGCCGGAGAGCGCGATGAGCTGGGTCATGGGGGAGAGGCGGACGAAGCGGGTCTCGGCATCCGAGCGCAGGAACAGCCGCTGTTCCGGAAAGGTACGCTCGATCTTCGCGTGAAGCGCGTGCAGAACTCTCGCTGCCAATGGTCTGACCCGTCTACCTGCCACAATTGTTTCCGCGCGGTTGTCCCATCCCCCCGCTCGGTGCGCCAGTTATCCACGGCGCTCTTCCGCAGGGCAACAGTTTTGGGCACATCCCGGGAATGTTCCGCGGAATCCGGGCATTATCGGCGAAAATTCGCCGGTGGCTGTTCCGGAATTGCCGCATTGCCGCCACGGCCTTGCCGCATTCCCCTTGACAGGCCGGTTTCGCACCTGAGCCGGGGGATCTGGCGGCGACCCTCATGGGACGAGGCTAAGCGATGGGAGGTGCTGACGCGACGTTTGCCCGAGCCGCCGGGGGTGGGGCGGGCGTCGACGCGGCCGCACCGACGTGACCCTGATGCGATGCCGATTGGCCGAAGACCCGGTCTTCCGCCGCGGTCAGACTTCCTGTGCCAAGGGCCAGTAGAAATCCGGCGGCAGCCCGGCCTCGGCGCGCTTTTCCTGCCGCCCCTGGCGCGGGTTTTCGGCCTCCTGGCGGCGCTGCTCGGCGAGGAGCTTCATGAAGGTCTCCTCTTCCTTGGCGATGCGCTCGGCCTCTGCCTTCTCGGCAGCAGCCTTCTTGGCGGCAGCTTTCTTGGGTGCGGCCTTCTTGGCGACGGCCTTCTTGGCGACGGCCTTCTTGGCGGCGGCCTTACTGGGCGCGGCCTTCTCGGCAGCCGCCTTATCGGGCGTGTCCGCCGGGGTTTCGGCCGCGTCCTG
>JBNKWI010000120.1:0-9897 GCA_050299695.1 Paracoccaceae bacterium | reverse complement strand
GGCATGTGGAACAACCTCCCCGAGGGGGCGCTCGCGCGCGGTATGGCGGTGGTGAGTTCGGATGCGGGTCATGACGGTGCGGCGAACCCGGAGGACGGGCTCGCCGGGGGCAATGTCTTCGGGCAGGATTTCGAGGCGCGGCGGATGTACGGCTATGGCGCGGTGGCGATGCTGCACCCCGCGGCGCTGGCGCTGACCGAGGCCTATTACGGGCGGAAGCCCGATTTCGTCTATGGCGCGGGCACCTCGAACGGCGGCCGCCACGCGATGGTCGCGGCGGAGCGGATGCCCGAGGCGTTCGACGGGCTCCTGGCCGGGTACCCGGGGTTCAACCTGCCGCGCGCGGCGCTCCAGCATGCGCTCGACGTGTAGAGCTTCCGCAAGGTCGGGCCGACGCTGGCCGAGAGTTTCACGACCGACGAGCTGGCTTTCGTCAGCCGCGCGATCGACGCGGCCTGCGACGGGCTCGACGGGCTCGAGGACGGCATGGTGTTCGACCTTACGGGGTGCCAGGCGGCATTCGACCCGGAGAGCATGATCTGCGCCGAGGGGCAGAATTCGGACTGCCTGCCGGCGGCGAAGGTCGCGGCGCTGGAGACTGTCTATGCCGGGCCGCGGGGCGCAGACGGCGCGGCGCTCTATTCGGACTGGGCCTGGGATCCGGGCATCGCCTCGGGCAACTGGCGGTTCTGGAAGCTCGAGAGCCCGATCCCGCCCTGGGAGCACAAGCCGATCATCGCGGTGATGGGGGCGGGCTCGCTCGCGCAGGTCTTCACCACGCCGCCGACGCCGGTGGAGGGAAGCCCCGACAAGCTCGAGGCCTTCCTGATGGGATTCGACATTGCCGCCGAGGCAGAGAAGATCGACGCGGTCTCGGCGGCGTTTCCGGAGAGCGCGATGGAAGTGATGACACCGCCCGAGGCGGACAACCCGACGCTGGCGGGGATGCAGGCGGCGGGCGGCAAGCTGATCGTGTTCCACGGCCAGGCCGATCCGGTGTTCTCGATCCTCGATACGGTGGCCTGGTTTGACCGGCTGAGCGCGAACAACCCGGCTTCGGCGGAGTTCGCGCGATTCTACGCGATCCCGGGGATGCCGCATGGCGCGGGCGGGAACGCGCCGGACCAGGCGGATTTCCTGGGGGCGCTGATGTCCTGGGTCGAGGAGGGGACGGCGCCGGGGGCGCTCACCGCGCGGGTCCGGCCCGACAATGAAGAGGCGGCGGCGAATGCCGGGGTGGCGCGGCCCCTGTGCCCCTATCCCGGTTTCGCGGCCTATGCGGGCGGCGATCCGGCCCTGGCGGAGAGCTTTTCCTGCAAGTGATCAGGGGGCGAGCGGTTTCTTGAAGCCGGTATGCGAGGCCTCGTAGCCGAGGCCTTCGTAGAAACGCCTGGCGCGGGTGCGGCTGGCGTTCGAGGTGAGCTGGACGAGCGTGCAGCCGGCTGCGCGGGCACGGCGCTCGGCCTCGGCCATCATCAGCGCGCCGATGCCCCGGCCACGGAGATCGGCGGCGACGCGGACGCTTTCGATCTGGGCGCGGCGGGCGGCGCGGAGCGAGAGCCCGGCGATCACGGTGAGCTGGAAGGTGGCGACGATGCGGCCGTCCTCTTCGCCGACGACGATGGCGTTGCCGCCCTGGGCGCGGATCTCGTCGAAGGCGGCGAGGTAGGGCGCCATGTCGTCGCTCTCGCGGCCGGCGCCGAGATGGTCGTCCTGCAGCATGGCGATGATCGCGGGGACGTCGTCGCTTGTGGCGTCGCGGAAGGTGACGCTCATGGCGCGGCCGCGAGGAAGGCGCGGATCAGGGCCTCGTCCTTCTGGCCGGGGGCGGATTCGACGCCGGAGGAGACGTCGACCTGCCGCGCACCGGTGAGCGCCACGGCTTCGGCGACGTTCAAAGGGGTGAGGCCGCCCGCGAGCATCCAGGGGCGGGTCCAGCGGTGGGTCGAAATCAGGCGCCAGTCGAAGGCGAGGCCGTTGCCGCCGGGCAGGGTGGCGTTTTTCGGGGGCTTGGCGTCGATCAGGAGCTGGTCGGCGACGGGGCTGTAGGCGTCGATCTGCGCGAGGTCGGCTTCGTCGGCGATGCCGATGGCCTTCATCACCGGCAGGCCGGTGCGGGCGCGGATCTCGGCCACCCGTTCGGGGGTTTCGGTGCCGTGGAGCTGGAGCATGTCGAGCGGCACGGTGGCGGTGATCGCGTCGAGGGTTTCGTCGCTTGCATCGACGGTGAGCGCCACCTTGGCAATGCCGGGCGGCACCTCGACGGCGAGGGCGCGGGCGGCCTCCGGCGTGAGGTGGCGCGGGGATCTTTCGAAGAAGACGAAGCCGAGATAGGCGGCGCCGGCCTCGGCCGCGGCGGCCAGGTGGCGCGGCTCGCGAAGGCCGCAGATCTTGACCCGTGTGGTGCCCATGGGGCGGGGCTTAGCGCGTTGCCGAGGCCCCGTCCAGAATGGCGAGGATGTCGTCGCCGCCCTTCGGCTCGGGGCCCTTGAGCTTCTTGACCTCGTGCTCGAGGCGCACCCGCTCGCGCTTTTCGTTCACGGCGACGGAGCGGTACTTGTACTCCCGCAGCCATTCCCAGACGAAGCCGAGGAGCAGGCCGCCCACGAGCCCGCCGAGGAGGACGAGGAACAGCGGCAGCGTCACCTCGGGCGCGAAGCCCGCGAAGGCGGCGATCTCGTCGGGGAAGAGCCGGATCGTGACCGGGCCCCGATTGGCGAGCGCCACGGTCAGGAGGCAGATCCCGAGCACGGCGAGGAAGGCGTAACGGATGTAGCGCATGGGGGGAGACTACTTCCCGTTCAGGCGGTCGCGCAAGAGCTTGCCGGTCTTGAAGAAGGGTACGTGCTTCTCGTCGACATCGACCGCCTCGCCGGTGCGCGGATTGCGGCCGGTGCGGCCGTCGCGCTTCTTGACCGAGAACGCGCCGAACCCGCGAAGCTCCACCCTGTCACCCCGGGACATGGCGTTGATGATCTCTTCGAAGATCGTGTTCACGATGCGCTCGACGTCGCGCTGATAGAGGTGCGGATTGTCGTCCGCGATCTTCTGGATCAGCTCGGACCGGATCATCGAATTTCCCCCCGTGTCGTACCTTTTTGCCGCCCTTCGGGCGTGCCCAATTCCGGCGACTATAGTCCGAATCGAAAAGTCGAGGAATACGGGCCTTGCAACCATCTTTCTGAATTTGGGTGGAAAATTGTGGATTTAGTGCCGATTTCGGGCGGCTCGGCGGGCTCTGGCCGATTGTCGGGCGATGCTGCGATGCGGCTAGGGTGGCCGATTCGGCGCCGGGCGGTTCGGGCCGGGCCGCCCGGCACCCGGTCGGGAAGCGCCGCGGTCCGGGCCGGAGGCCGCCCTTTCTTCCGCGCCCGAAGCCTGCCAGAGAGAGGCGCATCGACGGAGGTTTGATGTCCTGATCCATGCCGGCGCCCGGAGAGCGGCGCCGTGTCAGAGCCCTTCTTCACGCGTCCCCCGCCGCAGGTCGGCGGGCAGCTGTCGGGCGGGCTCGTTCCCCGAAAACATTCCAAGGATCGGACCATTGATACGTCCCTATGAACCGGGGGTCGATGACGACGCCCTGGTGCAGATCTTCATCGACGCCAGCCGGTTTGCCCATGGGTTCCTCGGCGAGGCGTTCATCCTCGCCGTGGCCGAGGATATCCGGAACCTCTACCTGCCCAATGCCGAGACCCACGTTCTGGACGCGGCGGGCGGGCCACGGGGCTTCATCGCCCTCGTGGGCGCCGAGGTGGGCGGGTTCTTCATGGATCCGGCCCATCGCGGGCTCGGCCATGGGCGGGCCCTGATGGACGACGCGTTGCGCCGGGCCGGGCCGCTGGAACTCGACGTCTTCGCGAAGAACGCGATCGGGCGGCGGTTCTACGACCGCTACGGGTTCACCGAACTCGCGCGGCGGCAGGACGAGCGCGCCGGGCAGGAGGTGATCCGGCTGCGGTCGCCGGGCTGAAAAGCAAAGGGCCCCCGGGATGCGCTCCCGGGGGCCTCGTTCTTTCCGGTCCTGCCGGCGATGCTCAGTCGTCGCCCTTCAGCGCGGCGCCGAGGATGTCGCCGAGCGAGGCGCCCGAGTCGGACGAGCCGTACTGTTCCACGGCTTCCTTCTCTTCGGCGATCTCGCGGGCCTTGATCGACAGGCCGAGGCGGCGGGTCTTCTGGTCCACGTTGGTGACGCGGACATCGACCTTGTCACCGACCTGGAAGCGCTCGGGGCGCTGCTCGGAACGGTCGCGCGACAGGTCGGAGCGGCGGATGAAGGACTTGGCGCCCTCGTATTCCACCTCGATCCCGCCATCCTCGATCGCGGTCACCGCGACGGTGATGATCGAGCCGCGCTTCACGCCCTCGGTGGCGCCGGTGAACGAATCGTCGAGCGCCTTGATCGAGAGCGAGATCCGCTCCTTGTCGGTGTCGACCTCGGTCACCACGGCCTGGACGACGTCGCCCTTGCGGTAGTTCTGGATCGCCTCTTCGCCGCGCTGGTCCCAGCTCAGGTCGGAGAGGTGGACCATGCCGTCGATGTCGTGCTCGAGGCCGACGAACAGACCGAATTCGGTGATGTTCTTGACCTCGCCCTCGACGCGGGTGCCTTCCGGGTGGGTCTCGGCGAAGACCTCCCACGGGTTGCGCATGGTCTGCTTCAGGCCGAGCGAGACGCGCCGCTTGGCGGTGTCGATCTCGAGCACCATCACGTCGACTTCCTGGGAGGTCGAGACGATCTTGCCCGGATGGACGTTCTTCTTGGTCCAGCTCATCTCGGAGACGTGCACGAGGCCCTCGACGCCGGCTTCCAGCTCCACGAAGGCGCCGTAATCGGTGATGTTGGTCACGCGGCCCTTGTGGACCGAACCCAGCGGGAACTTGCCTTCGACCGCATCCCACGGATCGTCCTGCAGCTGCTTCATGCCGAGCGAGATGCGGTGGGTTTCCTTGTTGATCTTGATGACCTGGACCTTGAGGGTCTCGCCGATCGACAGGATCTCGGAGGGGTGGTTGACGCGGCGCCAGGCCATGTCGGTGACGTGCAGGAGCCCGTCCACGCCGCCGAGGTCCACGAAGGCGCCGTATTCGGTGATGTTCTTCACCACGCCGTCGACCGCCTGGCCTTCGGTGAGGTTGCCGATCACTTCGGCGCGCTGTTCGGCGCGGCTCTCTTCGAGAATGGCGCGGCGCGACACGACGATATTGCCGCGGCGGCGGTCCATCTTGAGGATCTGGAACGGCTGCTTGAGGCCCATGAGCGGGCCGGCGTCGCGCACCGGGCGGACATCGACCTGCGAGCCGGGCAGGAACGCCACGGCGCCGCCGAGATCGACGGTGAAGCCGCCCTTGACGCGTCCGAAGATCGCGCCCTCGACGCGGTTCTCGTCGGCATAGGCCTTTTCGAGCCGGTCCCAGGCTTCCTCGCGGCGGGCCTTGTCACGGCTGATGACGGCCTCGCCCCGGGCGTTCTCGACCCGGTCGAGATAGACCTCGACCTCGTCGCCGACGGCGATCTTCGGGCTTTCGCCGGGATCGGTGAATTCCTTGAGGTCGACGCGGCCTTCCATCTTGTAGCCGACGTCGATGATGGCTTGCCCCGCCTCGACGGCGATGACCTTGCCCTTGACCACCGAACCCTCGTCCGGCGTGTCGATCTCGAAGCTTTCGTTCAGGAGGGCTTCGAATTCCTCCATGGTCGCTTTAGCGCACATGTATAGATCGTTTCCTTTTCGACTTTTGCTGGCCGCGCGGTTGTCTCCGCCGGTCTTGGGGTTGGTCCTTCGGCGTCACGGGGCCCGGGAAAAACAACAAGGGCCGGTTGAAACCGACCCTGCTCTGGTTCCCGTCTTGGCTGTAACCGCCGCTTCGACGGGGCGGTCTATAGTGTACCGGGGCCGGCACGGCAAGCCCCGGCGGCCCTTCGTGCCTTGATTCCGGGCGGGGCGGCTGCACAGCCGTTGCGAGGGCGCTTGCCCGGTCCTGGCGCTGCGCCTTCGGCGCCATACGGGCGGGGCAAGGCGTCGCGGCCGGAATATGCGATTGCGGCACAACATCGGTTCCGAGGAAACTCATCCCGCCCTAGAGACGGCCGGCCACCAGGGCGACGGCTTTCGCCAGCGCGTCCTCGATGCTGAGCTCGGTCGTATCGAGGGTGATTGCGTCCTCGGCCGGCTTCAGGGGGGCGGAGGCCCGGGCCTGGTCGCGGGCGTCGCGTTCGCGGAGCTCGGCGAGGACCTCGGCCTCGGAGCGGGTGTCGCCCTTGGCGCTCAGTTCCAGCCAGCGGCGGTGGGCGCGGACCGCGTCGGAGGCGGTGACGTAGAGCTTCACCGG
The DNA here is from genome assembly GCA_050299695.1 of Paracoccaceae bacterium. Lineage (GTDB taxonomy): Bacteria > Pseudomonadota > Alphaproteobacteria > Rhodobacterales > Rhodobacteraceae > Ovoidimarina. Next base: position 3,567 of record JBNKWI010000120.1, on the reverse strand, counting down.
CGCGTCGGGGCAGATCACCGTGCCGATGTCGCGGCCGTCGAGCACCGCGCCGCCCGCGCGGGATGCGAAGGCGCGCTGGAAATCGACAAGCGCGCTGCGGACCTCGGGGAGGGCGGCGACGCGGGAGGCGGCCTGGGCCACCTCGGCGCCGCGGAGGTCGTCGCCCTCGAGATCCTCGCGGCGGAGCGCCTTGGCGGCGTCGACCGGGTCTTCGCCCGCGAGGTGTCGCCGTGCGACGGCGCGGTAGAGGAGGCCGGTGTCGAGATGGGCGAAGTCGAAACGCGCGGCCAGGGCCCGGGCGATGGTGCCCTTGCCGGAGGCCGCGGGGCCGTCGATGGCGATTGTGAAGCTCATGGGGCGACCATGGTGGTGAGTGCGGGGTCGTCTTCCCCGGCGCGGGGCAGGCCGTCGGCGATCTCGTAGTAGTCGCCCTTCGCGGCGCAGAAGATATGGCCCTTGAGCCGGAGCCCGGTGGGCCCGTCGAGCGTGCCGGCCATGATCGAGAGATTGGCGCCGGGTCCGTCCCAGAAGAGGTTCGACCCGCAGGTCGGGCAGAAGCCGCGCCGCGCGGTTGCGGAACTCCGGTACCAGCGGGGTTCGCCTTCTATCGTCACGCTGTCGCGGGGGGCGGAGGTGGCGGCGACATGGTGGCCGGAGGTCTTGCGGCACTGGGTGCAATGGCATGCGATCACCGGGCGCAGCGGGCCGGTGACGGTGTAGCGGACGGCGCCGCAGAGGCAGGAGCCGTGCTGCATGTCTTCTCTCGCGATGATTCCGGGGCGGAGACTAGGGAAGGGGCGCGGCACATGCCAGCCGGAACGGCGCTGCCCCCGCGGTCAGGTGCCGGATCCGTCCTCCCGGGACGCCTCGCGGACTTCCCGCCGCAAGGCGCGCGAAGACGGGCAGACTTCCTGCAGGAAGGAGACCAGCGTTCCGCTGAGGGTCTCCTGTTCCATCCCGTACATGACGAATTGCCCCTCGCGCCGGCGCCAGATCAGCCCGGCGCCTTCGAGGATCGACAGGTGCTTGGAGACCGCGGGTTTCGACATATCGAAACGCTCGGCGATGGCGCCCGCCGAAAGCGGCCGGTCGCGCAGGAACGCGAGGATGCGGCGACGAACCGAGGAGGACAGCGCCTCGAACACCTTCTCGGGGCTTGACATGTTTTACCATTTAGCTAATAGGTTAATTCAGAAGTTCACTAACAAGTTAAATATTGAACGGGAGAACTTCAAGATGTCTCTTCTTCATGCGACCGAACGGGTCGTGCCAAGCCCCGGAACCTCCGCTACAGCAGGGCGGATCGTCTGGGACGCGCCGAAATCGTTCTGGCTTTTCGGCCATGGGGCGGGCGGGCTGGCCGCACTGGTGGTTTTCCCGAGTTGGGGTGGCGCTGCGGCGTTCCTCGTGCTCTCGGCCGTCACGCTGTGCGCCGGCCATTCCGTGGGCATGCACCGGCTCCTGATCCATCGCAGCTTCGTGGCACCGCTCTGGGTCGAGCACGTGCTGGTCTGGTTGGGGACATTGGTGGGCATGGCGGGGCCTTTCGGCATGATCCGCACCCATGACATGCGCGACTGGCAACAGCGTCAGTCCGAATGCCCGACGCATCCTGCGCACGGGGCCGGCTGGTGGCGTGATGCCTGGTGGCAGCTGCATTGCCGCTTCGATCTTGCCCGTCCGCCGGAGTTCCGGATCGAAGCAGGGGTCGCGCGGGACCGGTTCTATCGCTGGCTGGAGCGGCACTGGAGGTCGCAGCAGTTCGTCCCCGCACTGGCGCTGTTCGCGATGGGCGGGATCGGCTGGGTGCTCTGGGGCGTCTGCCTGCGCATCGCGGTCTCGCTGATCGGGCATTGGGCCGTCGGCCACGCCGCACACGTGGGCGGGCATCAGGGCTGGACGGTCGCCGGGCTCCCGGTGCAGGGCTACAACCTGCCGCGTCTCGGCTTTGTGACCTTCGGCGAGAGCTTCCACGGCAACCACCACGCGTTTCCGCATTCGGCGCGGCTTGGCGTGGAAGCGGGGCAGCTCGATCCGGGCTTCTGGCTGATCCGCGCGCTGGAACGGGTCGGGCTTGCGCGGGACGTGAAGGGCCCCCGGTCCGAACCGCCGCGCGCGGGGCTGACGCGGTTGGGCGCACCTGCCGGGCCGGAAGTGGCCGGGGGGCAGGCGGTCGGGCGCGCGGGACGCGTGCTGGGGACGGTCAGGAATTGTCGCGCGTGAGGCGTGCGCCGAGGGCGGTCATCAGGGGTTCGAAGACCGGGAATGAGGTGGCGATCGGGCCGGCGTCGTCGACCTTGACCGGCTGCTGCGCGGCCATGCCGAGGCAGAGGAAGGACATGGCGATGCGGTGGTCGAGCCGTGCCGCGCAGGTCGCCCCGCCGGGGACGCCGCCGGGGCCGAGCCCATGGACCGCCCACCAGTCCTCGCCTTCCTCGACGGTGACGCCGTTGGCTTCGAGGCCACGGGCCATGGCGTCGATCCGGTCGCTTTCCTTGACGCGGAGTTCCCTGACGCCGGTCATCCGCGTGGTGCCTTCGGCGCAGGCGGCGACTATGGAGAGGATCGGGTATTCGTCGATCATGCTCGCGGCGCGGTCGGGGGGCACGTCGATGCCCTTCATCGCGGGCGAGAAGCGGGCGCGGAGGTCGGCGACGGGTTCGCCGCCCACCTCGCGGGGGTTCTCGTAGATGAGGTCGGCGCCCATCTCGATCAGCGTTTCATAGAGGCCGGCGCGGGTCGGGTTGAGGCCGATATTGGGGACGAGCACGTCGGAGCCCTCGGTGATCAGCGCGGCGCAGACCGGGAAGGCGGCGGAAGAGGGGTCACGGGGGACGGCGATGGTTTGCGGTTTCAGCTCGGGCTGGCCGGTGAGGGTGATGACGCGGCCTTCGGGGGTGGTTTCGACGGAGACCGAGGCGCCGAAGCCCGCGAGCATCCGTTCGGTGTGGTCGCGGGTGGCCTCGGCCTCGATCACCACGGTCTCGCCGGGGGCGTTCAGGCCGGCGAGGAGCACGGCGGATTTCACCTGCGCCGAGGGCATCGGCACGGTGTAGCGGACCGGCAGCGGGTCGGCGGCGCCGGTGATCGTGAGCGGCAGGCGGCCGCCGGCGCGGCCGGTCGCGCGGGCGCCGAAGAGCGTGATCGGGTCGGTGACCCGGGCCATGGGGCGGGAGCGGAGCGAGGCGTCGCCGGTGAAGGTCGCGGTGATCGGCGAGGTCGCCATCGCGCCCATGATGAGGCGGACGCCGGTGCCCGAGTTGCCGCAATCGACCTGCCCGGGTTCGGCGAAGCCGCCGACGCCGACGCCGTGGACCGACCAGGAGCCGCCGCCATGGTCGGTGACCTCTGCGCCGAAAGCGCGCATGGCGTCGGCGGTCCTGAGCACGTCCTCGCCCTCGAGGAGGTCGGTGATCCGGGTCTCGCCCACGGCGAGCGCGCCGAGGATCAGCCGACGCCCCCTCATTCTGCCGCCTCGTCGCGGGGCGGAAGCGCGCTGCGGTAGAAGAGCCAGACCGCGGCATAGAGCGCCAGCCTTGTGCCGCCGATGGCGAGATCGCGGGCGGG
>JBNKWI010000119.1:0-10054 GCA_050299695.1 Paracoccaceae bacterium | reverse complement strand
CACAGCATCCGGGACCTGACAATTACAAGGGCAAGAAGGTCGTTGTGATAGGCTCGAACAACTCATCACACGACATTTGCGCTGCGCTATGGGAGGCCGGTGTGGATGTGACGATGGTACAGCGTTCGTCCACTCATATCGTGAAGTCCGAGGATATCATCAACCGCGGCGGCGCCACGCTGGCGATCGAGCTTTTCGGGTCGGACGACGCTGGCAATTTCGCGGAGGATCGCGGCGGCACGGTGCTGTGCGACGGGATCACGCGGAGCTACGGGCCGGGCGATATCCTGCGCTTCGCGCCGGGCGAGAGCGTGACGCTGATGCCGGGGGACTGGCATGCGTTCTGGGGCGAGGGCGGCGATGTGCTGATCGGCGAGGTCTCGACGGTGAACGACGATCTTACCGACAACATCTTCCGTGAGCCGATCGGCCGCTTTGCCGAGATCGAGGAGGACGCGCCGCCCACCCATCTCCTGGTGAGCGACTACCCGCGCTGGCTGGGCTAGGCGTGGGCAAGCCGGGCGCTTTGCGCAACCACCGCTTGAACCGGGCGGCGGGGGGCGGCACCTTGGCGCGCATGAAGGCGATCGACATTCCTCCGGTCTGGCTCGGGTTGTTCCTGCTCCTTGCGTGGGGGCAGGCGCGGGTCCTTCCCATTGCCGCCTGGCCCGACGGGGGGCCGAGCGAGACGGTCGGTACGACATTGGTCGCGCTTGGCCTCGCGCTGATGGCGGCGGCGGTCGCGATGCTGGTGACGGGCAAGACCACGCCGATCCCGCATCGGGCGCCCGCCGCGCTGGTCACGGGCGGTGTGTTCCGGCTGAGCCGAAACCCGATCTATCTGGGCGACGTTCTGGTGCTGCTCGGGTTTGTCTTGCGGTGGGAGGCGGCGATTGCGCTCGGCCTCGTGCCGGGGTTCATTGTGCTGATCGAACGCCGATTCATCCGCGACGAGGAAGCCCGGCTCCGGGAGGCGTTCGGGACAGAGTTCGACGCCTACTGCGCCCGCGTGCGGCGCTGGGTATGATTTGATACCGCCGTAAGTATGCTTGTGAAAGATTGTTGCGCCAGATAGTCAGACAGCCGCGCGGATCGGGCGAGAGACCGGGATCCGACCGGAGAACGAGGGGGACTACCACCAGATGAAGATTGGCACACCGAAGGAAGTTGTTGCCGGGGAAGCGCGGGTCGCGATGACGCCCGACTCCGCCCTGCAATTGCAGAAGCTCGGCTATGACTGCGTGATCCAGGCGGGCGCGGGCCTGGCGGCCGGGTTCACCGACGCGGCCTATGAGGCGGCGGGTGTGACGGTGGTCAAGACCGCGCCGGCCTTGTGGAAGGATGCCGACATCATCGCCAAGGTGCGGCCGCCCTCGGATGCCGAGCTGAAGCGGCTGTCGAAGGACAAGACGCTGATCTCGTTCTTCTATCCCGGCCAGAACGAAAAGCTTCTGGAGGCGGCGAAGGGCACCGGCGCGAACGTGATCGCGATGGACATGGTGCCGCGGATCAGCCGCGCGCAGAAGATGGACGCGCTCTCGTCGATGGCGAATATCGCGGGCTACCGCGCGGTGATCGAGGCGGGGAACAATTTCGGCCGCTTCTTCACCGGCCAGGTCACGGCGGCGGGCAAGGTGCCGCCGGCAAAGGTGCTGGTGATCGGCGCCGGGGTTGCGGGGCTGGCCGCCATCGGGACCTCCACCTCGCTGGGGGCGATCACCTATGCGTTCGATGTGCGGCCCGAGGTGGCCGAGCAGATCGAGAGCATGGGCGCGGAGTTCGTGTTCCTCGATTTCGAGGAGAGCGGCCAGAACAGCGCGGCGACAGGCGGCTATGCGGCACCGTCTTCGCCGGAGTTCCGCGAGAAGCAGCTCGAGAAATTCCGCGAGCTGGCGCCCCAGATCGACATCGTCATCGCCACCGCGCTGATCCCGGGACGGGACGCGCCGGTCCTCTGGACCAAGGACATGGTCGAGGCGATGAAGCCGGGCTCGGTGATCGTCGACCTCGCCGCCGAGCGGGGCGGGAACTGCGAGCTCACGAAGCCCGACGAGAAGATCGTCACCGATAATGGCGTGACCATCGTCGGCTACACCGATTTCCCGAGCCGGATGGCGACGCAATCCTCGACGCTCTACGCGACGAATATCCGGCACATGATGACCGACCTCACGCCCGAGAAGGACGGCACGGTCAACCACAACATGGAAGACGACGTGATCCGGGGCGCGACGGTCACACATGAAGGCGAGATCACATTCCCGCCGCCGCCGCCCAAGGTTGCGGCCATCGCCGCGGCGCCGAGGAAGGAAAAGCCGAAGGAGCTGACACCGGCGGAGAAGAAGGCGGCCGAGCTGGCGGCGTTCCAGGCGCAGACCAGGAGCCAGGTCACGCTTCTGACCGTGGGGGGCGGGCTGATCCTGCTTGCGGGCCTGTTCGCGCCGGCCACGTTCATGCAGCATTTCATCGTCTTCGTCCTGTCGGTCTTCGTGGGCTTCCAGGTGATCTGGAACGTCTCGCACAGCCTCCACACGCCCTTGATGGCGATCACCAACGCGATCTCGTCGATCATCATCCTGGGTGCGCTGATGCAGATCGGGTCGAGTTCGATGCTGGTCATGATCCTCGCCGCCTTGTCGGTCTTCATGGCCGCAATCAACATCTTCGGCGGTTTCCTCGTGACACGGCGGATGCTCGCCATGTTCCAGAAGTCCTAAGGGGGGCGAGCAGATGGAATTCGGTTTCACCACGGCGGCCTATGTGGTCGCGGCCGTTCTCTTCATTCTCGCACTGGGCGGGCTGTCGGGACAGGAAAGCGCCAAGCGGGCGATCTGGTACGGGATCGTCGGCATGGCCATCGCCGTACTGGCGACGCTGATCGGGCCGGGGCACGGGCTCTGGCCGGCCTCGCTGGTGCTGATCGCGGGCGGTGCGGCGATCGGCTACCAGCTGGCGACACGGGTGCAGATGACGCAGATGCCCGAACTGGTGGCGATCATGCACTCGCTCGTCGGTCTCGCGGCGGTGTTCGTGGGCTTCAACGCGCATTTCACCATCGGCGGGGTCGAGGCGGCCCATGCGGCGGGGACGGCGGTCGAGGGGGTCTTCGCGAGCCTCGTGGCGCACAAGACGCCGGTCGAAATCACGATCCTGCAGATCGAGCTGGTCCTGGGCGTCTGGATCGGGGCAGTGACCTTCACCGGTTCGGTGATCGCCTACGGGAAGCTCGCGGGCAAGGTCGACAGCGTGGCGAAGAAGCTGCCGGGCGGGCACATGTTGAACGCCGGCGCGGCGGCGCTCTCGGTGATCTTCGCGATCTGGTACTTCTCGGGCGGCGGCGTGGTGGCGCTGATCCTTCTGACGATCCTGGCGCTCTTCATCGGCTATCACCTGATCATGGGCATCGGCGGCGCGGACATGCCGGTGGTCGTGTCGATGCTGAACAGCTATTCGGGCTGGGCGGCGGCGGCGATCGGCTTCTCGCTCGGCAACGATCTCCTGATCACCGTGGGGGCGCTGGTTGGCTCTTCGGGTGCGATCCTCTCCTACATCATGTGCAAGGCGATGAACCGGAGCTTCGTGAGCGTGATCCTGGGCGGCTTCGGCGGCACGGCGGGCCCGCAGCAGGCGGTCGAGGGCGAGATGATCGCCATCGAGGCCGAGGGCGTGGCCGCCTCGCTCAACGACGCGGATTCGGTGATCATCGTGCCGGGTTACGGCATGGCGGTGGCGCAGGCTCAGCAATCGGTGGCCGAGCTGGTGCGGAAGCTGCGGGCGGCGGGCAAGGAGGTGCGGTTCGGCATTCACCCCGTCGCGGGGCGGCTGCCGGGGCACATGAACGTGCTTCTGGCCGAGGCGAAGGTGCCCTATGACATCGTGCTGGAGATGGACGAGATCAACGACGATTTTCCCTCGACGGATGTCGCGATCATCATCGGCTCGAACGATATCGTGAACCCGGCCGCGCAGGACGACCCGAATTCGCCGATCGCCGGGATGCCGGTTCTGGAAGTGTGGAAGGCGAAGCAGGTCTTCGTCTCGAAGCGCGGTCAGGGCACCGGCTATTCGGGGATCGAGAACCCGCTGTTCTTCAAGGACAACACGCGGATGTTCTATGGCGATGCGAAGGCGTCGCTGGACAAGCTCCTGCCTTTGATCGACTGAGTTTCTATCTAAAGGAGCGCGCTGTCGCGCGCACGACATGTCTCACCCCGCGTCCTTTCGGACGCGGGGTTCGGGTTTTTGGCTGGGGAGGCCTGTCAGGGGCAGGTCTGCCCTGACAGGCCCTTGCGATGGTGTTGCCCGGAATACCCGCGTCAAGGCGCTGCGCCCGCCTGCGGCGGCGCCCTTCGGGCGGCCCTGACCCGGGTTTTCCGGGCGGTGTTCCGCTTGGATCTTTGGCTCGCCCGAATGTGAACTTGCGGGGGCCGGGGGGCCGGTATCCTTCGCGGCGCCAGCATTTTCAGGGAGGATAGGACATGACGGGCCAGGACCGGCTCAGGCCCCGCAAGAAGGCTCGGGATTTCGACCCGCGCATTATCGAGATTTTCGACGGCTACGTGCATGGCAGGATCACCAAGCGCGAATTCGTTGCCCAGGCGGGCCGCTATGCGGCCGCGGGCGTGACGGGGGCGATGATCCTGGCCGAGCTCCAGCCGAATTATGCGCTCGCCCAGCAGGTGGCGCCGGACGATCCGGCGATCGAGACCATGGAGACCGAGTATCGGAGCCCCGAAGGGCATGGGGCGGTCCGGGGGCTGATGGCGCGGCCTGCGGGCGTCGAAGGGCCCTTGCCGGCTGTGCTGGTGGTACATGAGAACCGGGGGCTCAACCCCTATATCGAGGATGTGGTGCGGCGCGTGGCGAAGGCGGGGTATCTGGCGCTGGGCCCTGACGGGCTGACGCCGCTCGGCGGCTATCCCGGCACCGACGAGGAGGGGCGCGAGATGCAGCGCAGCCTCGACGGGGCGAAGCTGATGGCGGATTTCTTCGCCGGGTTCGAGTATCTGCGCGACCATCCGCAATCCACCGGCCGGGTCGGCTGCGTCGGGTTCTGCTATGGCGGCGGGGTCTGCAACGCGCTTGCGGTGGCCTATCCCGACCTGGCTGCCTCGGTGCCGTTCTACGGGCGGCAGCCGGCAACGGCGGATGTGCCGAAGATCGAGGCGCCGCTCCTGATCCATTATGCCGGGCTCGACGAGCGGATCAACGCGGGCTGGCCCGATTACGAGGCGGCGCTGAGGGCGGGCGGCAAGGCCTATGAGGCGTATATCTATCCGGGCGTGAACCACGGGTTCCACAACGACACGACGCCGCGCTACGACGAGGCGGCGGCGACACTGGCCTGGGAGCGAACGCTGGCGTTCTTCGCTGCGCATCTGTCCTGAAGGGAGCGGTTGACGGTACACCGTCGTGTGCCGATAACAGGCGAAAATAATTGCATTTTTCGCCTGTGTCGGCGAGAGTCCGGCGCGACCCTTTGGGGAAACGGGACGGGGCCGGCATGCGCACACTCGAGGATCATCCGCTTCGCTACGCGTTGGCGAACGAGCTGCACGCAAGGCCGTTCCCGCCCCTGGAGCCGCCGAGCCGCGCGGCCTTCGTGGCGATCAAGCGACCCGAGGATGCGGCGGCGCGCGACCGCGAGACGGATCTCGCGCATCTCTGCGACCTCCTGGACCGGTTCGGCGCGCAGCACCCGCAGCCCGGCGCGACCCATTGGTACGGGCAGATCGGCAACCATCACCTGAAATGGGAGAGCCATACCGAGTTCGTGACCTACACGGTGTTCGGCCGGGGCACCGCGGAGACGCCGTTCGACAGCCGCACCTTCGACGTGTTCCCGCAGGACTGGCTGTCGGAGGCGCCGGGGGTGCGGATCACATCGGCGCTGATCCGGGTCGAGGGCCAGGCGGGTGATGCGGGGATCGCCGAGAAGCTCGACCGGTGGTTCGTGCCCGAGAGCCTCGCGGTGAGCCGGGTTGTCGATGACGGGGCGATCGTCGCGGGGGATTTCCGGATCGATCCGGGCGGGCATATGCGCTTTGCGGTCTTCGCGCGGCCGGGGCTGGGATCGCGCAGATTGGGGCGGATCGCGCAGCGGCTGAGCGAGATCGAGACCTACAAGTCGATGTCGATGCTGGGCTTCGCCCGGGTGCGCGAGCTGGCGCCGCGGATGGGCGCGATCGACCGGCAGCTCACTCAGCTGATGGGGGAGATGACCGGCGAGGACAGCCGGCCCGACGCGGTGCTGGGCTCGCTTCTGAAGATCTCCTCGGAGCTCGAGACCCTGGCGGCGCGGACCTCGTTCCGGTTCGGGGCGACGCGGGCCTACGAGACGCTGGTGCATGAGCGGATCCGGGTCTTGCGCGAGGAACGGTTCGAGGGGCGGCAGACCTTCAACGAGTTCATGGTGCGGCGCTACGATCCGGCGATGCGGACGGTGAAGGCGGCCGAGCACCGGCTGCACGGGATGGCGGAGCGGGCGATGCGGGCTGCCGATCTCCTCCGGACCCAGGTGGATGTGGAGCGTTCGGCGCAGAACCAGGCGCTGCTTGCCAGCATGGACCGGCGGTCGGACCTGCAGCTGCGGCTCCAGCGCACGGTCGAGGGGCTGTCGGTGGTGGCGATCAGCTATTACGCGGTGAACCTGTGCCTGTACCTTCTGGGGCCGGTGGAGAAGGCGCTGGAGCTGTCGAAGACCGTGCTGGCTGCCGGGGTGACGCCGGTGGTGGTGCTCTGCGTCTGGCTGATGATCCGGCGGATTCACAGGAAGATGCATTGAGCCTCCCCCGGCGATGGGGGTAAGCCTCGTCCCATGTGACAAGGGGATGACGATGGCGATCAGGAACCGTTTCGCGGAGATGCTGCCCGAGATCGTGGCGTGGCGACATGACATCCATGCCCATCCCGAGCTGATGTTCGAGACGCACCGGACGGCGGGTTTGGTGGCGGAGAAGCTGAAGGAATTCGGCTGCGACGAGGTGGTGTCCGGGATCGGGCGCACCGGGGTCGTGGGCGTGATCCGGGGCCGGTCCGAGGGTGCCGGGCGCTGCGTCGGGCTGCGCGCGGACATGGACGCCTTGCCGATCCTGGAGGCGACGGGGCTGCCCCATGCCTCGACCGTCGCGGGCGCGATGCATGCCTGCGGCCATGACGGGCATACCGCGATGCTTCTGGGCGCGGCGAAGTACCTCTGCGAGACGCGGGCCTTCGCGGGCACCTGCGTGGTGATCTTCCAGCCGGCCGAGGAGGGCGGCGGCGGCGGGCGCGAGATGGTGAAGGACGGGCTCATGGAGCGGTTCGGGATCGACGAGATCTACGGAATGCACAACTGGCCCGGGGTGCCGGTGGGGCAGTTCGCGATCCGTCCGGGGCCGTTCTTCGCGGCGGCGGATCTCCTGCAGATCGACATCACCGGGTGGGGCGGCCATGCCGCGAAACCGCATGAGACGGTGGATGCGACGCTGGTGGCGAGCCATGTGGTGACCGCGCTGCAGAGCGTGGTGAGCCGGAACGTGGATCCGGTGGAGCAGGCGGTGGTGACGATTTCCGCGCTGCACACGGATTCGACGGCGTTCAACGTGATTGCGCAGAAGGCGGTGCTGAAGGGGACGGTGCGGACCCTGAAGCCCGAGGTGCAGGACCTTTGCGAGGCGCGGATCCGGGCCATTGCGGCTTCGGTGGCCGAGGGGTTCGGGGCGCGGGCCGAGGTGACCTACAACCGGAACTACCCGGTGATGGTCAATGCCGAGGCGGAGACCGGCTTCGCGGCGGCAGCGGCGGAGGCCGTGGCGGGCGCCTGCGCGGAGAGCCCGCTGGTCATGGGCGGAGAGGATTTCGCCTTCATGCTGAATGCGCGGCCGGGGGCCTATATCCTCGTCGGCAACGGCGACACGGCGATGGTGCATACGGCGGATTACGACTTCAACGACGAGGCGATCCCGGCGGGCTGCTCCTGGTTCGCGGAGATCGTCGAGCGGCGGCTGCCGGCGGCCTGAGCCCCGAGGCGGGGCTGATCCAGCGGCGCGCTACCGCGCATTTCCTTTTCTGCGTGTGGTGACGCGACGCGATTGTCCGGCGTGGCGCCTGTGGCGTGGGCTTTCCATCTGCTGAGAGGCGCTTCAGGAGGCGATGCGCCCCTGAAGGCGCCTTTTCGAGGGTGATGCGTAGCGGGGGCGCGTCAAGGGCCTTCGGCCGGCTGCGCCGGGAGCCGCTCTGCGGCTCCCCTTGACCCGCCCCCGCTACACCTGCGCCAGGAGGCGGCGGTAGAGGGCGGTGAGGGCCCGGGCTTCGCCGTCGATGCGGAAATGTTCCAGGACGTGGGGGCGGGCGGCTTCGGCCATGCCGGTGCGGAGGGCGGTGTCGTCGAGGAGGGGTTCGATGGCGGCGGCGAGGGTGGCGATGTCGTTCGGCGGCACCAGGCGGCCGGTGCTGCCGTCGGCCACCAGTTCCTCGAAGGCGCCGACGCGGGTCGCGACCACCGGGACACCGGCGGCCATCGCTTCGAGCACCGTAAGGCCGAAGCCTTCCCAGCGCTGCGGCGCCACGTAGAGGTCGAGCGCGGCGTACCAGTCGGGCATCGCGCCGACCGGGACTTCGGGGAGGAGGCGGAGGCGGTCGGTGAGGCCGGCGCCGTCGATCCGGGTTTGCAGTTCCCTCGCGTAGCCTTCGTGGCCGACGGTGCCGCCCATGGCGATTGCCCGGACCTGCGGGCGGCTGCGGAGGAGGCGGATCATCGCGTCGATGAAATCGCCGGTGCCCTTCTGGGCGCGGATCCGTCCGTAGCAGCCGACGAGGAGCGCGTTCGGGTCGAGGCCGAGGCGGCGGCGGAGGCCGGCGCGGTCGGAGGCCGGCTGGAAGCGGTCGGTGTCGATGCCGTGGCGGATCACCTCGTGCGGGACGGTGAGATAGGCGGCGGATTTGCCGGAGACGGCGACGACATGGTCCATCCGCGCGATCAGCGCCTTCGTCAGCCAGCTGTGGTGGCGCTGCGAGGCGGAGGTGAAGAGAAGCTTCAGGCGCTTGCGGAGGAGATGCTTGAGGGCGAGGCCGGCGATCATTTCGGTATTGCGCCGCGCGTGCCAGAGGCGGTGGCCGGACGGGCCGCGGCGGGGCATCGTCAGGAGTTGGGCGAGGGTGATCTGCGGGACATGCGCGGGGAGCGCGGGGCCGATGGCGGCGATGGGGATCAGTTTCGCCTGGAGGGGGACGAGGGCGTGGACCGTGGCGGTGACGCCCGAGAGGCGGCGCTTGAGGTTGGGCGCGATGACATCGAGGCTGGCGGGGTCTACGCGCAAGGGCGGGTCTCCATGAGGCGGGAGAGATCGGCGGCGACCCGGTCGACGAGCTCGTCGGCGCCGCGGGCGGCGGCGCGGGCGGCATCCTGCATGGCAGCGAGTTCGGCGGGATCGGTGAGAAGGCGGGCGGCCTCGGTGCCGAGGGCGGGGCCGTTGGCGACCATGCGCGCGGCGCCGGACGCGTCGAGTTCGGCATAGTCCTGCGCGGCGTTGGGGACGTTCGGGCCGTGGAGCAGCGCGGCGCGGAGGCGGATCGCTTCCCAGGGGTTGTGCCCGCCCGCCGCGCCGAAGGAGCCGGCGAGGAAGACGAGGGGGGCGAGGCGGTACCAGAGGCCAAGTTCGCCCATCGTGTCGGCGACGAGGACCTGGGTGTCTGGGCCGGTAGGGTCTCCGGCGGAGCGGAGCGCGGTGGCGAGGCCCCTGTCGCCGGCCATGCGCGCGATGGCGGGGCCGCGGTCGGGGTGGCGGGGGGCGAGGATCAAGAGCGCGTCGGGCGCGGTTGTGAGGATTTTGCGGTGGGCGTCGAGCACGGGGGCGTCTTCGCCCTCGTGGGTGGAACTCGCGACCCAGAGCGGGCGGGCGCCGAGCGTGCGGCGCCAGGCGGCGAGGGCCTCGGGGTCGTGCGGCAGGGGTGCGGCTGCGGGTTTCATGTTGCCGCCGAGCGTGGTGCGGCCCGGGTCGGGGAGGAGGCGCGCGAGGCCGTCATGCGTGCGGGAATCCTGGGCGAAGATCAGGTCGAACATCCCGAAGAGGTA
>JBNKWI010000118.1:0-10253 GCA_050299695.1 Paracoccaceae bacterium | reverse complement strand
GAAGACCTGCTCGCCCCACCAGGTGATCGCCATGTGAAACGAGTAGTCGCAATTCGCCCGGCCCGACTTGTTGTCCCACATCTGGATCGCGTCCAAGAGCCCCTGCCCCGGCGAAGGCAGCGCGAAATCCACCACCATCGTGGTGCCGCCCGACAGGGCCGCCCGCGTGCCGCTCTCGAAGTCGTCCGAGGAATAGGTCCCCATGAACGGCATTTCGAGATGGGTATGCGGATCGATCCCCCCCGGCATCACGTAGCAGCCCGTGGCGTCCAGCACCTCACCGCCCGAAAGATCGGGGCCGATCTCGACGATCCTGCCGCCGTCGATCTTCACGTCTGCCTTGTAGCTCAGGTCGGCCGTCACCACCGTCCCGCCCTTGATCACAGTGCTCATATCGATTCTCCCCGTCTCGTTCTCTGCTCCCGGGCTCTTCTTGGCGAAAATACTCCGGGGTCCGGGGCGGAGCCCCGGCTCGCGTCACTCCTTGTAGTCCGGCTCTTCCCGGTCGAGCACCCGCTTCATCTCCGCGAAATGCGCGAACTCCGCGTCGCGATAGGCTTGCCACTCCGCCGCCGTCGCCTCCGCCAGATCGTCCGGCATCACCGCGAGCTCCTGCCCGGTGGAATAGGCCAGCACCATCGTCCGCGCCGCCCGTTCGAGATGGTAGAGCGCGTCCCAGGCCTCGGCCACCGTCGCGCCAAACGTCGTGACGCCGTGGTTCTGCATCATCACCGCGCCATGGTTGCCCACCGTGGTCGCGATCCGCTCGCCCTCCTCGCCCTCGCTGGCGATCCCGCCGAAAGCCAGGTCATAGGCGAGCCGCTTGTGGAACCGCGCGGTAACCTGATCGATCGGCTTGATCACCGGGTCCTTCAGCCCCGCCAGCGCAGTGCAGTAGGGCGGATGAATGTGGAGCGCCACACGGGCCTGCGGCAGGTTGCGGTGGATCGCCGAATGGATCGACCAGGCCGACGGATCGGGCGCATCGGGCCGGTCCATCGTGGCGGGATCGTCGGCATCGACCAGAAGCAGGTCCGACGCGCGCACCCGGCTCCAATGCACCCAGCGCGGGTTCACGAGGAACCTCCTGCCGTCCGCCGAAACCGCCGCCGAAAAATGGTTCGCCACGCCCTCGTGCCAGTCGTTGCGACAGCTGAGCCGGATCGCCACGGCGAGATCGACGCGGAGCTGCGCCTCGTCGGTGATGAGCGTGGCGTCGTGTTTGGTCATTCCTGGTCTTCCTTCATTTTCGAGACCCGCCAACCGTCTGCAATCTTCTCGGCCTCGCAGCCGCGTTCCAATCGGATGTCCTGCAACTCGGGGTGTCTCCCCAGCACGTGTCCGACCCCGACAACATGGACCCGTTCGACGTCCCAGTCGTGGCTATCTGCACACAGCATCGAGAGATCCCCGTCGAAGTCCAGACAGACAAACCCGACATCACGCGCCTTGTCGAAGACATGTGTGCAAATGAATGTTGCCGTATTGGCGGGTAGGTCGCCTAGCCTCACCCCTCGATCCCCGCCGTCTCCACCACCGCGTGGAACAGCACGTTCGCCCCAGCCGCCGCCCATTCCGGGGAGATCTCCTCGGCCTCGTTATGCGAGAGCCCGTCGACGCAGGGGCACATCACCATCGCGGTGGGCGCCACATCGTTGATCCAGCAGGCGTCGTGGCCCGCGCCCGAGACGATGTCGATGTGGGAATAGCCCAGCCGCTCGGCGGCATCGCGCACCGCCTTCACGCAGGTCTCGTCAAAGGCCGGCGGGTCGAACTGGCCGACGATCTCGCAGGAAAACTCCGTCCCGATGTCCGCGCAGAGCTTCGGAGCCCGCTCCATGAATTCCTCGACCATGCCTTCCAGCTTGTCGAGAATGTGCGTCCGCATATCCACCGTGAAGACCACCTTCCCCGGGATGATGTTCCGCGAATTCGGGTAGACGTCGATATGCCCGATGGCGCCGACCGCGTTGGGCTGGTTCTTCATCGCGAT
This sequence comes from Paracoccaceae bacterium, assembly GCA_050299695.1. Classification (GTDB taxonomy): domain Bacteria; phylum Pseudomonadota; class Alphaproteobacteria; order Rhodobacterales; family Rhodobacteraceae; genus Ovoidimarina. Next base: position 8,260 of record JBNKWI010000118.1, on the reverse strand, counting down.
CTCGTGGACGAGCTCGGTCACCAGCGCCAGCCCGCGCCCCGCGTTCTTCCGCATGGCCATCGGCGTCGAGCCGGTATGGCTTTCCTTGCCGGTCACCGTGCATTCGATCCAGCGCAGCCCCTGCCCGTGGGTGACGACGCCGATCTCCTTGCCCTCGGCCTCCAGGATCGGACCCTGTTCGATATGCAGCTCGAAAAAGGCGTGCATCTTCCGCGCGCCGACCTCCTCGTCGCCGATCCAGCCGATCCGCCTCAGTTCGTCGCCGAAGGTCTTGCCGTCGTGGTCCTCCCGCGCATAGGCCCAGTCCAACTCGTGCTTCCCCGCGAAAACGCCGGAGGCCAGCATGGCGGGCGCGAAGCGTGTCCCCTCCTCGTTGGTCCAGTTCGTCACCACGATCGGGTGCTTCGTCCGGATCCCCAGGTCGTTCAATGTGCGAATGATTTCCAGTCCGCCCAGAACCCCCAAGACCCCGTCATATTTCCCACCCGTCGGCTGGGTATCGAGATGGCTCCCGACATAGACCGGCAACGCGTCGGGATCGGTCCCCTCGCGCCGGGCGAACATCGTGCCCATCCGGTCGACGCCCGTCACCAGCCCCGCGGCGTCGCACCACCTCTTGAACAGCGCGCGACCCTCGGCATCGGCATCGGTCAGCGTCTGGCGGTTGTTGCCGCCCGCCACGCCCGGCCCGATCTTCGCCATCTCCATCAGGCTGTCCCAAAGCCGCGCGCCGTCGATCTTGAGGTTCTCGCCGGGGGCTGCCATGGGCTCTCTCCTTCGGATCTGGTCGGGGGCGCCAAAAGGTTTGACCGTTTGGTCAGGATCACGCTAGCAGAGGCAAGGGGGCAGTCAAGGCGCGAGGCCCCGTGGCCGCCCGACACGCCGGCACCTGCCCGTTTCCCGGGCTTCCGGCCCCCGCGCGCGAGGAGCGAAGCGACGATGAACGAGGCCGCGCCCCGCACGCGCATCCAGAAGCGGAACCGGGAGATCATCCTCGGGGCCGCGCTGGAGGTGTTCTCGGCCGAGGGCTTCCGCGGCGCCACGCTCGACCGGATCGCCGAAGCGGCGGGGCTCTCGAAGCCGAACCTGCTCTACTACTTCCCTTCGAAGGAGGCGATCCACGTCGCGCTCCTCGCCGGGCTCATGGACACCTGGCTGGCGCCGCTGGCGGGCATCGACCCCGAGGGCGACCCGGTCGAGGAGATCCTCGCCTATGTCCGCCTCAAGCTCGACATGGCCCGCGACTACCCGCGCGAAAGCCGGCTCTTCGCGCAGGAGATCGTGCAGGGCGCGCCCCGGATCCTCGACCAGATCGAGGGGCCCTTGAAGACGCTCGTGGACGAGAAGGCCGCCGTGATCCGCGCCTGGACCGAAGCCGGGCGGATCGCGCCGCTCGACCCCTATCACCTGATCTTCTCGATCTGGGCCACGACCCAGCACTATGCCGATTTCGACGTGCAGGTCCGTGGCATCCTCCGGCCCGGGGACGAGGCGCATTTCGACGCCGCGCATGCGTTCCTCGACGGGTTGTTCCGCCGCGCGCTGACGCCGTCCGGAGGAGGAAACCATTAACCATGCGCAGCGAATTCCTGTTTTGTTAACAGTCTGCTAACCGTCCGGGCCTAGCCTATTCTGTCGAGGGGCGAAGTGCAGGAGAGTGGGAAATGATCCCGCAGATTGGCGCATCGTCGTCGGTCGGAACGGTACACTACACGACCTCGGACAGCTCCGCCGGTCGTGCCCTCCGCCCGGACGCCCCCGCCCGGCCCGACAGCAGAACCGGCGCCGAAACCGCCCGCGCGGTCGAAGCGCCGCAGCCGGTCGAAAACCTCACGCCGCTCGCCCAGATCCAGCTCCGCAACCTGAATCCGCCCGATCCGAACGCGCCCGCTGGCCCGCCGCCCGCCTTCGAGGCGTCGATCCTCGACCGGCAGCGCGAACAGGCGCTCGAACCGCCGCCACCGCCGGAGCCCGAGCCCGCCAGCCCGGAGACCCGCCAGCCCGAACTGCGCCCGCCCGCGCCGCCCGAAGCCGTGCAGGACGTGGCGGCGACCGCGGACGCCGAATCCGCGCGCCGCAGCGAGGAGGCCGACGCGGCAGAACCGGAGCCTCCCGGCGCCGGGGCCGTGCCCGCGGACAGGCCGTCGCTCCCGGCCCGCGCCGCGGAGCCGCCCGAGCCACGGCCGGAACCGCGCCGCTCCGGCTACGACGTGCCGCCCAGCGCCGAGTACCGCGCCGAGCGCGAAGTCGCCACGATCCGGCGGATCGAAACGCCCTACGACACCGCGACGATCGACGTCTCGCGCTGACTGGCTCACAGCGCCGGCGCGCTCGCGATCAGCCGCCAGTGCTCGCCCTTCCCCGACAGGCGCACCGCTTCGGCCGGCCGCACATCCATGCGCCGATGCGCCGCGAGCCCGCCCCCCAGCGCCTCCACCGCCGCCGCCCGCACGATCGCGGCATCCGCCACCGCCAGCACGTGCCGCGCCCCGGCCAGCCCGCACATCCAGCCCGCCACCCGCGCCTGAACCTCCGCAAGGCTCTCGCCGCCATGGGGCGCCGAGGCCGGGTCAAGCAGCCATTCGGCGAATCGCGCCGGCTCGCCTTCCTGCACCTCGGACACAAGCCGTCCCGCCCAGGTGCCGAAATCCGCGTCGCGCAATGCCGCCTCGGTCACGCCGTCGAGCCGCAACCCCTCCAGCGTCTGCCCGGCCCGCGCGCCCGGTGCCGCATAGACCGCTCCCGGCGCGCCAAGCCCGCCCCGAAGCCGCTCCAGCCGCCGCACCATGGCGCCCGTAACCGGCGCCGCCGCGCCGCCGGGGAACACCGCCTGCGCCGGCGCCACCGACGCGATCAGAACCAGCGAAATTGTCATCGCGCTTCCCTATTTGCGCTCCCGCAGAGAGGAATGATTGACACGGCCGCACGAAGCGTCAATCAAGGAACATCCCGACGTCGCGGAAGCCGGTGCGAATCCGGCGCGGTCGCGCCGCTGTAACCCGAGGGCCAGGCCCGGAGGAAGCCAGACCCGCCGGAGGGACGAAGTGTACACCCCCGTGCTTAGGGCGCGCCATCCCAGGGAACCAACCCATGACCAAAACCACGACCGCACCGGCCCTCCATGCGGCTCCGATCCCCCTCCGCGATCTCGCCCCCTGGGCGGTGTTCTTCGGCCTTCTGATGCTCGTCGCGCTCTATTTCGTGACGACCGAGCAGGGCGCGGCCGCGCTCACCAAGGGCGGCTTTGTGCACGAGTATGTGCACGACGCGCGCCACCTCCTCGGCTTCCCCTGCCACTGAGGGCACCTCGATGATCGGAAAGCTGCTCGTAAGCGGCCTGATCGCCGGCTTCATCGCCGGCGTCCTGGCCTTTGGCACCGCACGCGTCTGGGGCGAGCCCCCCGTCGATGCGTCCATCGCCCTCGAGGAAGCCGCCGCGGCGCATGACCATGCCCCCGGCACGGCCCCGGACCATTCGCACGGGGAGGAAGAACTCGTCAGCCGCGAAACCCAGGCTGGAATGGGTCTGTTCACCGGAACCGCAGTGTTCTGCACCGCGCTCGGCGGCCTCTTCGCGCTGGCCTTCGCGTTCCTGCACGGCCGCGTGATCCCGCTCGGCGCCCGCGCCACGGCGGGCCTCACGGCCCTCGCCGGTTTCGTGACCGTCTCGCTGGTCCCGGCGCTCAAATACCCGCCGAACCCGCCCGCCGTGGGCGCGCTCGAAACCATCGGCCTGCGCACCGGCCTCTATTTCGGCCTGATCGTCGCCTCGCTCGCGGCCGCGACCATCGGCACCATGGTCCTGAAGAACGTGAAGCTGCGGCCCTGGCATGCCGCTCTTGCCGGCTTCGCCACCTATGCCGCGCTGATGGGCGCCGCGAGCGCGATCCTGCCCGCGGTCAACGAGGTGGGCCCGGATTTCCCGGCCGACGTGCTCTGGCAGTTCCGCACCGCCTCGCTCGGGCTGCACGCGGTGATCTGGGCGGCGCTCGGGCTCGTCTTCGGCGAACTGGCCGCGCGCCAGCTCGAACCGGACACCGGCCTCCGTCCCGCCTGAGACCCCGAGACGGGGCCGGAGCTATCCGGCCCCCTCCTCCGCCAACGCGAAGTCGATATGCAGGTGGTTCCCGTCCGGGTCCCAGACATTCACCTGCACGATCCCGAACTCCTCGATCCGCGTGAGGCGAAAGCGATCCCCCCGCGCCTCGAGCTTCTCGATGAACCCTTTGAAGCCCGTCGCGGAGAACGCCCCGTGCTCCAGCTTCAGGTCCGTCCCCGGGTCGCTCGGCTGCGCCGCGACGCCGACGAAATGCACCAGCGGCTGGCCGTTCGCGTAAAGCCAGGCGCCCGGGAAATCGAATGCGGCCGGACGCGGCCCCACTTCCATACCCAGAACCTCGCGATACCACGCGATCATCTCGTCCAGCCGGTGCGTGCGGATGTTGATGTGGTCTAGCCGTTCGATCATGTCGCTGCCCTCCCTTTTCGTCAGACCACCGAGGCGCGGGCGAGCCGGGTCACCGGAGCCGCGCCCGCCGCTTCAAGCCGCTCGATCAGCGAGCCGCCACCCTCGGCCCTCGCAAAGCTGGCCTCGTCCTCGGTGATGCCGACGAATTCCATGAAACCGCCCCTCCCCGACGGCAAGGAAAACTCCGCCTCGAAGCCGGTGGGGCGGATGATCATCAGCGAAGTGAGCGTGGTTTCGTCCCGCCCGTCAAGCGGCGCGCGGATCGGAACCCGGTCGTGCAGACCGAGCGTCGGCCGGTTGCCCATCTGGCCGGAGGCGAGAACAAGGTCGAATGCGAGCATGTTCCGCAGCAGCACGATCGCCCAATCCCCCTGAGCCTCGGTCTCCAGCACGAACTCGATCCCCGCACCGGAGTCCCCCTCTGGATCGTAGTCCTGCGGTTCGACCTCCCAGGGATTGGAATGGGCGGAAGTCACGTAGACCCAGCTTTCCCGTCCGCCATGCGGGCCGTATTCAAAAACCCCGTAGGTGTGCCAGCGCGGATCGACCTGCACCTCGCCGAACCGCTCGAACACCGACTGGTCGAGCGTGAAAATCCCCCGCGACACAGGGCCGAAGAGCCGCGGATAAACCTCTTCCTCGCGGATCCGCCAGACCTCCTCGAGGTCCACTACTCCGCCGCCTTCGCCGCCGGGTTGTTCGGATGGGTCGTCCAGTTCGCGTATTCCGCCGCGACGACCCGGCCCGTCCGCGGATCGGTCACCCCCGGCGCCAGTTCCTCCATCGTGATGCAACCCTCCACCGGGCAGACATCGACGCAAAGGTTGCAGGCCACGCATTCGGCGTCGTTCACCTCAAAGACCCGGCCCTCCTTCATCCAGATCGCCTGGTGCGAGGTGTCCTCGCAGGCCGCGAAGCAGCGCCCGCACTTGATGCAGAGATCCTGGTCAATCCGCGCCTTGGTCACGTAATTCAGGTTCAGATACTGCCAGTCGGTGACGTTCGGCACCGCGCGGCCCACCACCTCGGAAACGCTCGTGTACCCCTTCTCGTCCATCCAGTCCGAGAGCCCCCGCGTCATCTCGTCGATGATCTTGAACCCGTAGGTCATCGCCGCCGTGCAGACCTGCACCGTCCCGGCGCCCAGGGCCAGGAACTCCGCCGCATCCCGCCAGGTGGTGATCCCGCCGATCCCGCTGATCGGCAGGTCCAGCGTCTCCACGTCGCGGGCGATCTCGGCCACCATGTTCAGCGCGATCGGCTTCACCGCCGGCCCGCAATAGCCGCCATGGCTGCCCTTGCCGTCGATCGAGGGCTCCGGGCTCATCGTGTCGAGGTTCACGGACGTGATCGACGACACCGTGTTGATCAGGCTGACCGCGTCCGCGCCCCCCGCATAGGCCGCCCGCGCCGGGTGACGGATGTCGGTGATGTTCGGCGTCAGCTTCACGATCACCGGCATCCTTGTGTTCTGCTTGCACCAGCGGGTGACCATCTCGATATACTCGGGCACCTGCCCCACCGCCGAGCCCATGCCGCGCTCGCTCATTCCGTGCGGGCAGCCGAAATTGAGCTCGATCCCGTCGGCCTCCGTCTCCTCGACCTTCGGCAGGATCTCCTTCCAGGCCCATTCCTCGCAGGGCACCATCAGCGAGACCACCATCGCCCGGTCCGGCCAGTCACGCTTCACCTGCTTGATCTCGCGCAGGTTCACATCCAGGGGCCGGTCGGTGATCAGCTCGATATTGTTCAGCCCCAGCACCCGCCGGTCGGCGCCATAGACCACCCCGTAGCGCGGCCCGTTCACGTTCACGATATGCGGATCGAGCCCCAGCGTCTTCCAGACCACTCCGCCCCAGCCCGCCTCGAAGGCGCGCACGACATTGTATTCCTTGTCCGTCGGCGGCGCCGATGCCAACCAGAACGGGTTCGGGGATTTGATCCCCACGAAGTCGGTCGTCAGGTCGGCCACGGCATTACTCCTTCGCTCCCGTGCTGGCCATGTATTCGCCGACCAGCCCGGCATAGACATCCATTTCGGGAAATTTCTCATAGCTTCGCACCGCAGGCACGGTGACCCAGGGCAGCTTCGTCGAGGTGTAGGTCTCGATGTAGGGCACGAACCACGACGCATCGTCGAACAGCGTCGCGCGCACGTTCACGAACTGGTCTTCCATGCCGACGACGCGGGTGAAGACCCAGCTCAGGCAGTCCGGGCAATGGAAATGGTTCAGGTCCGGCCCGCGGAGCCCGCCGATCTGCGTCTTGCCCTGCACCACCTCGAATCCGCCTGCCGGCACGATGGCAGTTGTGGAGAATGGCGCCCCCGTCATCCGCTGGCATCCCGGACAGTGGCAAACGGCCGCCATCAGGAGCGGCGCGCTCACCCGGAAACGCAACTGCCCGCAGCGACAGCCGCCCTCGGCGGGAAGGGAAGGTCCGGCCATCCGCTATCCTTTCCAGCTCTCGACGAAGACGAGGTTGCCCTCGCTGTCCCGGATCAGCGCCCAGCGGACGCCCTCCATCCAGGGCGCATCACCCGGACCGCCTTCGATCGTGACCCCTTCGTCGCGCCAGCGCGCGCAATCGGCATCCACATCCTCGGAGACGAGCGCCAGGACCGGCACCCCCTCCTTCGCGACGATCTGGTCCGCCTTCGCGAAGGTGATCCGGCTGTCCGACCCGGGGATCTGCATGAAGATCCAGCGCCAACCCTCCTCGTAGGGCGCGTCGACCTGCACCTCCATCCCCATCACGTCGCTCCAGAACGCCAGCGCCCGGTCCTGATCCAGGACCGGGATCGACTGGAAGGAGATCCGCTTCAGGCTCATGCCGGCCTCCCGAACACCATTTCCCACGGCCCGATCCGGCCATCCATCACCGCCGCCGCCGCGTTGCCGTATTTCTCCTGTGCGGTGGCCCCCATGATCAGGTGCAGCCCCACCGGCGGCGGCCCGTCGGCCTTCGCCGCCTGCGCCATCACCCGCTCGAAGAATGCCGTGGCGTAGCCGTAGCAGTCCCGCTCCGTGACGGGCACCAGCCCCGCCGCCTCCGCTGCCGCGCGATAGGCCTCGGGGCCGGTTACGAACGAGGTCTCCGGCGCGCTCGACCAGGGCACCGGGAAATCGAGCGGCCGCCCGTCCCGGGTCATCAGGTCGAAGACCGCGAAGCGCCCGCCGGGCTTCAGCACCCGCGCCACCTCGCGGAACAGCCCCGCCTTGTCCTCGATATTCATCCCCACATGGAACAGCGTCGCGAGGTCGTAGGCCGCGGCCTCCACCGGCAGCGCCAAGGCGCTCCCCTGGACGAACCGCGTCCTGTGGCCAAGCCCGACCCGCGCGCTCAGGATCTTCGCCGTCGCGACGAAGGCCGGCGTCAGGTCCACGCCCGTCACCTGCGCCCCGTAGCGGCCGGCAATGAACCGCGCCGTCCCGCCGATTCCGCTGCCGATATCGAGCACCTCCATCTCCGCCCGGATCCCCAGCGGGTCGAGGAACGCCTCGGTCGCCTCGACCCCGCCCAGGTGGAACTCGTCCACCGGCTTCAGGTCCTCGGGCGCCGGCGCCTCTGGGTCGATCCCGGCCCGGGTGAGCCCGCGGTTGATCTCCTCGAGCAGGTTCTCGGGCGCGTAATGGTCAGCAAGTGCGGTTGCGATCCTGGACATCGGTCCTCCAAATGCTCTTCGTGACAAATGCCGTCACCCTAGCAGATCGAGGCATGGATGTCCTCGGCCGCGTCCCGGCCCTCGGCCACCGCCGTCACAGTCAGGTCGTCGCCGCCGGTCGCGCAGTC
>JBNKWI010000117.1:0-10331 GCA_050299695.1 Paracoccaceae bacterium | reverse complement strand
TCGATCACGAACACCAGATCGAGGAATTCCGGCGTCCAGGTGCTGCCCTCCGGCAGCGCCACGCGGGTCTCCGCCATGCCGGTTGCGACGGTCCGGCGGTCAATCTCCTTGCCGTCCCGGAAGCTCCGGACCTCGACTTTCTCCAGGGGTTTCTCGCCAAAGACCGTCGGGAACACCGCGAGCCGCCCGCTCACCCCCGAAACGCCCTCGTAGAACGGCGCCGCCGCGCCGGGCCGCCGCAGCGTCACCGAAACGCCGGGGGCAGGGGTGCCGTCCGGCCCGGTCAGCATCAGCCGCACCGGAGTCGGCAGCGCGACCCCGGGCAGCCCATAGGCCTTCGCGGCACGCGTCTGGTAGCGCCGGAAGGCGGCGAGGTTGAGCGTATCGTCGATATCTCCCGCGGTCACCACGCCGGCGCGCGGCAGGACCGGTCCGACATCCGCCGAGGCCGCCCGTTCGGGGGCGGGGGCAAGGACGGGGGCGGGTTCCATCGCGCCCGCCGAGGGTTCCGCGGTGATCGGCGCGAATTCGGAAATCACCACTTCCTCGTCCATCTGGCCGCAGCCGGCGAGGATCAGGCAAAGCGCGGTGCCAAGGCCGAGGGCGGCGCGGCGGGTCAGGGTCGGGATCATCGGTTAGCCTCCATAAATGTGCAAATTGCACATCTCATGACTCGCCTGCTTGCGCCCGTCAAGAAAAATGTGCAAATTGCACAAACGAACATGTCCGACGATCTCGACCCCCTCTTCGCGGCCTTCGCCGATCTCGCCGTCGCGCGGGCGCTGCCGTTCCCCGAACTGGCGGAGCGGCTCAAGGGCCATTGCGTCGCCGCGGCCACCACGCGGGCCGAGGGCAAGGCCACGGACAGCCGGCTCTCGATCATGACGGGCCTGCAACGGCGCGACGTGGCGCGGCTCCGCGCCTTCGCGGCCAAGCCAGCGCGGCCCACGCCGCTCACGCGGCTGGTCTCGCTCTGGCGCACGCTCCCCGACTATGCGCCCGGCGGCCAACCGGTACTCCTCGACCGCGCGGGCGAGGCGCCCTCCTTCGACCACCTCGCGCGGCTGGTGCGGCAGGACATCCACCCCCGCACCCTGCTCGACGCATTGGAGGCCGCCGGCACCGTGCGGATCGAAGGCGACAAGGTGCGGCTCCTCGCCTCCGCCTACCTGCCGCCCGGCGGCAGCGCGGAACAGCTCGCCTATCTCGCCGCCAACGTGGGCGACCACCTGCGCGCCGCCACCGCCAACGTCGACGGCGCCGCGCCGCCCTTCTTCGAACGCGCGCTGCACCATTCCGGCCTCACCGAAACGCAGGTCGGGGATTTACAGACCCGCTTCGCCGCGGCGATGATGGCGCTTCTGGAAGAGCTGAGCCGCGAGGCCGAGGCAATGAAGCGGGAGGCGGGCGTGGAGGCGCATCACCGCGTCCGACTCGGCGGCTACGGCTTCACCGCGCCCGAGGAGGAAAATTGATGCGCCGTTTCCTGATCGCCCTGTGCCTCGCCGGGCTCGCCGCCTGCGGGCAGCAGGAAGAAGAAGTCGTGATGGTCGAACCCGCGCCGATCACCGCCGACCCGTCGGCGGGCATCGGGTCGTCCTGCGAACCCGGAGACGGCGGCATAGGCGGCACCGGATGCCAGGAGGCGCAGTACTGAAGCGCGGCGGCGCCGACCGCGCCGCGCAGCGCCCTTGCGGCGCGGGTGCAAATTTGATTGTGTCCGGCTGACCCACCGCCCGACAGTCCGGCAGAGGCGAACTCATGGAAAAGATACCGCTGACGCGCGCGGGACATGCCGCGCTGAACGACGAATTGAAGAAGCTCAAGTCCGAGGAGCGCCCGGCGGTGATCCGGGCGATCGCCGAGGCCCGCGAGCATGGCGACCTCTCGGAGAACGCCGAGTACCACGCCGCGCGCGAGAAACAGAGCTTCATCGAGGGCCGCGTGAAGGAGCTCGAGGGCATCCTCGCGCTCGCCGAGGTGATCGACACCTCGAAGCTCTCGGGGGCCGTCAAGTTCGGTGCCACCGTGACCGTGGTCGACGAGGATACCGACGAGGAGAAGACCTACCAGATCGTCGGCGAACCCGAGGCGGATATCGAGCGCGGGCTCCTCAACATCAAGTCGCCGCTCGCGCGGGCGCTGATCGGCAAGGACGAGGGCGACAGCGTCGAGGTGCGCACCCCGGGCGGCGAGAAGGCCTACGAGATCCTCTCGATCCGGTTCGGCTGAGGCGGGCGGCTGCGATGGGCGAGGAGGGCAGGAAGGACACGATCGGCATGGGCATCTTCGGACGCCCGTCGCGGTTCTCCGGCCTGACCGCCGCCGAGATCATCGCGCTCGTCCTGTCGGCGCTCTGGCTCGTCTGCGTCACGATCTTCTTCTTCGTCTCGGGCACGCGCGGCCCCGGTGCCGACCCGATGCGCGGGCTCACGGTGATCTTCGCGGTGTTCATGCCGATCGCGCTGATCTGGATCGCTACCATGGCCGCGTCGAGCGCCCGCGAGATGCGCGCCGAGGCGCGGCGGCTCGAGGCGGCGCTCGAGGCGATGCGCAACGCCTATGTCGCCGAGCGGCAGGCGGCGAACACCGCGGTGAAGCCCTCGGTGGAGAAGAAGCTCGACCAGATCCTCGGCGCCCAGCGCGAAACCGGCGCGGCGCTCGCCACCTTCACCACGATGCGCGGGGGCGACACGGTTCCCGCGCCCGCCACCGCCGCGGAGGCCGCGCCGCCACCCGCCGAGGAGGAACCGAAGGGCAGGGTGCTCGCCGCGCCCGCCGCCCCGGCCGCCCCCGAGGGCCAGGCGAGCCTCGCGCTGCCGGGCCGCGAGACCGCGCCGCCGCCGGTGACCATCGCCGATTTCATCCGCGCGATGAACTTCCCGAAAACGGCGGAGGACCAGGAGGGCTTCCGCGCGCTGCGCCGCGCGATGCAGGACCCCCGCGCCGGCGCGCTCCTGCAGGCGAGCCAGGACGTGCTGACCCTTCTCTCGAAGGAGGGGATCTACATGGACGACATGCAGCCCGACCCGGCCCGCCCCGAGCTCTGGCGGCGCTTCGCCCAGGGCGAACGCGGCCGCGCCATCGCCGCGCTGGGCGGCATCCGCGACCGCTCGGGCATCGCGCTCACCGCGGCCCGGATGCGCAAGGACCACATCTTCCGCGATTCAGCGCACCACTTCCTGCGCCGCTTCGACAAGGTCTTCGCCGAGTTCGAGAAACACGCGACCGACGAGGAAATCGTCGCGCTCTCCGAAACCCGCACCGCCCGCGCCTTCATGCTCCTCGGCCGCGTCGCCGGCACCTTCGACTGATCTTTCCGACCGGAGCGCGCCTCGCGGCGCGCGCATGATGCGTTTGCGCCGCCTCCGGCGTCGCGGCGGGCGAGGGGGCTTCGCCCCCTCGCGCTCCCCCGCGCCCATACTGGCCATCGGGCGCCTGCCGCCCGCAGGGCCGCGGCAGCGGCCCGGAGGGCCAGAAGGAATGCGCCGAAGGCGCGCCTTTGAATCAGCCCAGGTCGAACCCGGCGAAGGGCAGGAAGCGGACCGGGTCGCCCGGGGCGATCTCCCGCGCGGCGTCCTCCAATTCGACCAGCCCTTCCGCCCAGGACAGCCCGGCGATGCGCCCCGAGCCTTCGGACGGGTAGACTTCCGCCCGCCCCTCGGCGTCGAGCCTTGCGCGCAGGTATTCACGCCGCCCGGGCTTCTTCGACTTCTTGAACGCCGCCGGCACGGTGAACCCGCAGGGCACGTCCCAGGGCGCGCCCGCGAGCCGCAAAAGCGCCGGGCGTGCGAAGATCAGCGCGCAGACCAGCGCCGCCACCGGGTTCCCCGGCAACCCGAAGACCGGCATCCCGCCCCACATGCCGAGCGCCAGCGGCCGGCCCGGCTTCAGCGCGATCCGCCAGTCGGCCAGCGCGCCGGCCTCCTTCAGGAGCGCCGAGACATGGTCTTCGTCCCCTGCCGAGGCGCCGCCCGAGGTGAGGAGGGCATCGGCCCCCGCCGCCGCCCTCTCGAACCGCGCGCGGATCTCCGCCCGGTCGTCGGTGGCCGCCCCCAGATCGACCGTCACGAAGCCCCAGCGCGCCAGGAGCCCGAGCAGCATCGGCCGGTTGGCGTCGTAGGTCCGGCCCGGATCCGCCGTCGCACCCGGCTCGGCCAGCTCCGAGCCGGTCGAGAGCACCGCCACCCGGAGCGGGCGATGCACCTCCAGTTCCGCCAGCCCCGTCGCCGCCGCGAGCGCCAGGTCGGTCGGCCGGAGCCGCGTCCCGGCGCGGAGCGCGACGGCGCCGGCCGCGACATCCTCCCCGGCCTTCCGGGTGTTGGCGCCGGGTTTCGGCGGGTGAAACGCGACCTCGCCGTTGCCGGTGCGCGTGTCCTCCTCCAGCACCACCGTATCCACCCCCTCGGGCAGCAGCGCGCCGGTGAGGATCCGGATCGCCTGCCCGGCAGGCACGACGCCCGCATAGGGCGCCCCCGCCGCCGCGCGACCGGGAACCAGCGGCAGCACCGCGTCGCCCGCCGGAAGGCTCGCGAAGGCGAAACCGTAGCCGTCCACCGCCGCATTCGGCCCCGGCGGGTTGGCGCGCGGCGCCGCGTGGTCGCGCGCGAGGATCCGCCCGTCGGCCCGCGAGAGCGGCACCATCTCGCTCCCCACCACAGGGCGCAGCCGATCGCGCAGCCGCGTCAGCGCGTCCTCTACCGGCGTCCAGTCCACGCCGGGCGGCAGCGCGAAGCAATCGTCGGTCAGGGGCGGCGGGGCGGGGCTCTTTCCGGCACTCATGTTCGATCCTTTCCGCATTCGCCGCCGGAAATCCAGCCCGCGCGCGAGATCAGAGCCCCAGCTCCCCCGCGATGAAATCCGCGATGCCGCGCGTGTCGTCGAGATGGAGGAGCGGCACGCCGCCGGTCTCGGGCGTGCCAGTCGAGGCGACGGCGCGGATCGTCGGGTTCGTCGGCGCGATCAGCGGTTGACGGGTTTCCGGCCGGTGCGCCTCGACCTTCGGGTGCGGGCCCCGCTTGAACCCCTCGATCAGCACCAGATCGACCGGCGCGAGCTTCGCAAGCAGCGCGTCGAGGTCGAGCTCCTCCTCGCCGCGCATCTCGTGCATCAGCGCCCAGCGCTTGCGCGAGGACAGGAGCACCTCGGTCGCCCCGGCCTCGCGATGGACGAAACTGTCCTTGCCCGGCTTGTCGATGTCGAAGCTGTGATGGGCGTGCTTGACCGTGGAAACCGTCAGCCCGCGCGCGGCGAATTCCGCGACCAGCCGCTGCACCAGCCCGGTCTTGCCCGAGTTCTTCCAGCCGGTGACGCCCCAGAGTTTCACGAAAGGCGCTCCGCCTGCGCCAGGTCCTCGGGCGTGTTGATGTTGAAGAACGGGTCGAAGGGCTCGGCCGGAAAAGTCACCGTGACCGCACCGTGCCGGTCGGTCCAGAGCACCACCTTGCGCAACCCGCCCTCCAGCGCCGCGCGCAGGTCCTCGCGCAGTGCCACGGGCCAGAGCCCGAAGGTCGGGTGCCGGTTGACCCTGTCGCCCTCCGGCGTCGCGGCGAGCGCGATGGAAGTCCCCGCCGCCGCGGCTCCGGCGGTGAGCCGCGCGACCAGGTCGCCGGGAAAGAACGGCGTGTCGGCAGCGACGGTCACGATGCTCTCCGCACCCTCCGCCGCCGCCCAGTCAAGCCCCGCCAGCACTCCCGCCAAGGGCCCCGCGAACCCTTCCACGCTGTCGGCCAGCACCGGCAGCCCCCACCCGGCAAACCGCGCCGGATCGCCATTCGCGTTGAGCGCCATACCCGCGACCTGCGGCCTCAGCCGCTCGATCACATGGGCGAGGATCGGCTGGCCATGGAGCTCCCGCAGCGCCTTGTCGCCGCCGCCCATCCGCGTCGCGAGCCCGCCCGCGAGGATCACGCCGAGGGGCAGGGTCATGCCGCGCTCCGCCAGTCTTCCAGCCGCGCGCGGAAGGCGTCCGGCGTCAGGCCCTCGGGCAAGGCGCCGTTCGGGATCGGGAGCACCAGAAGCCCCATCCTGAGGCCGGTCCCCGTCCCGAGATCCAGCACCGCGTCGATGCCACGCCACCATGTGTCCGAGACGCCAAAGGACGAAACCAGCCGGATTCCCGACGCATCGAACCGCGCCTCCACCGGGCCGCGCCGGGCTTCGTACGCACCTCTGGCTTTCTCCAGCGGGCGCTGTCTCACAGCGGCTACGGCTCCCACACATACGGCCAGAACGACAAAGGTGGCTATCAGGGTCGGGAGAGGCGGCTCGAATTCAGCCAGCAATCCGACGAAGGCTGCAATCATCCCGACGAAGGTCACGAACCGCAGATATTGCGGCCGTCCATCGTCGATCTTGCAGGCGGCCTTGCAGGACATCTGAAAAAGATCGCGGGGAATCGCCGCCCACGTCACGGTGATCGCCTCAGACATCCGCACCCTTCCGCCGATGCTTCCGCTCCTCCTCCGGCACCGAGGCCGGATCGACATCACGCACCAGCCGCTCCGCGCCCGACAGGCAGAGGAAGCGCTGGCCGCGCATCCGGCCGATCAGGGTGAGGTTCACCTGCCGGGCGATCTCGACGCCCCAGGCGGTGAAGCCCGAGCGCGAGGCGAGGATCGGGATGCCCATCAGCGCCGTCTTGATCACCATCTCCGAGGTCAGCCGCCCGGTGGTGTAGAGGATCTTGTCCTCCGCCGGAACGCCCTCCGACAGCATCCAGCCCGCGATCTTGTCCACCGCGTTGTGCCGGCCGACATCCTCCATGTAGACCAGCGGCCGGTCGCCCTGGCAGAGCACCGTGCCGTGGATCGCGCCCGCATCGAGATAGAGGGACGGTGTGCGGTTGATGACCGCCGACAGCGCATAGAGCCACGACATGCGCAGCTCCGCCTGCGGCAGCACCAGCCCCTCCAGCCCCTCCATCATGTCGCCGAAGACGGTGCCCACCGCGCAGCCCGAGGTACGGGTCTTCTTCCGAAGCTTCTCCTCGTAGCGGGTCGCGCCGTCGGTGCGGACCACCACGGTCTCCAGCTCCTCGTCGTAATCCACACGAAGCACCGCCTCGCCCGGCTGCAGCATCCCCTGGTTCTTCAGGAACCCCAAGGCCAGGTATTCCGGATAGTCCCCGATCGTCATCGCCGTGACGATCTCCTGCCCGTTCAGGAAGATCGTCAAGGGCCGCTCCTCGACCACCCGTGTCTCCACCATGGCGCCGGTCTGGTCCTCGCCAGCGACGCTCCGGGTCAGCCGCGCGGCCGCCGGATCGGGGGCGATCAGATAGTGATGGCGGTCATCAGGAATGGCCATTTGAACCTTGCGGCGGGCTGCGCTACGGGCGGTCCAGGCAGACTAGTCCGGGTCCATGGCATCCTCCAGACCAAAAACCGTCTACTTCCGCGGCATCCGCGACGGGCTCCCCTTCGTGCTCGTGGTGGTGCCCTTCGCGCTGGTCTTCGGCGTGGTCGCGGTCGAGGCGGGGCTGACGCTCGCCCAGACCATGGGCTTTTCCGTCCTGGTGATCGCCGGGGCGGCGCAGTTCGCGGCCCTGCATCTCATGGTCGAGAACGCGCCCATCGTGGTGATCGTCGCCACCGCGCTCGCGGTGAACCTCCGGATGGCGATGTACTCGGCCTCGCTCGCGCCGCATCTGGGCGACGCGCCGTTCTGGAAACGCGCCGTGGTCGCCTATCTCAATGTCGACCAGACCTACGCCATGAGCATGATCCGCTACGAGGCCGAGCCCGGGAAGTCGATCCCCGAGAAGCTCGCCTATTTCTTCGGCCTGGCGACGCCGGTGGTGCCGCTCTGGTACGCGGCCTCCCTGGTGGGCGCGGTGGCGGGCGCGCGGTTTCCCGACTGGCTGGCGCTCGATTTCGCGGTGCCGATCACCTTTCTCGCGCTGGTCGCGCCGATGCTGAAATCCCTCGCCCATCTGGCCGCCGCGCTGACGTCCGTCGTGCTGGCGCTGGCGCTCTCGGGCCTTCCGTTCAACTCCGGCCTCCTCGTCGCCGCGTTCTGCGCGATGCTGGTGGGCGCCGGCGTCGAACTGGCGATGGAGCGCCGCGCATGAGCCTCTCCGCCCCCGAGATCTGGGCGCTGATCGCGGTGATCGGGCTCGGCACCTACCTGATCCGCTTCTCGTTTCTCGGCCTCCTCGCGGGCCGCGAGATCCCGGGCTGGGCGCTGCGCCTGTTGCGCTACACGCCGGTCGCGGTGATCCCGGGGCTGGTGGCGCCGCTCGTGGTCTGGCCCGCGGCGACCGGCGGCACGCCCGATCCGGCGCGGATGATCGCCGCCATCGTCACGCTCGCCGTGGGCGCCTGGACACGGAACCTCCTCGCCGGAATCCTCGCCGGCGCCGTCGCGCTGGCCCTCTCGCTCTCGAGTCTCTAGGGGCGAACCGCGGCCCCACGGGCGCAACTTTTTCACGCCCGGCGCAGGAATTTACCCTGACAGCGGCCAGATTTGCGCGGCTCGGAGCGGTTCCGCGCAATTTTCTTCTCCCCGTTAACAGAGGTTACCAACTCTTTGACGCTCGGTTGACGCTGCCTCCGGCAAAGTTACCCCGAATCGGGCGGGACCATCGCCCGATGGGGTGAAAGGAAGAACAATGGGGATCCAGGACATGCATGCCTACTCGGTGACGCCGCCGAACGTCTCGGCGTCCGAGTCGAACCTTCGCGACCCGCGCGATGCGCCGTGGTTCATGATCGGCATGCCGCACATGGACGGGCAGGGGCTCAGTCTCAGCTGGCTCCTGCGGGAATCGGGGCATCTGCACTGGATGTCGGTGGCCGAATTTGCTGGACGCCCGCCCAACGGGCTCCGCGACCTGCGCGGCAACCGCGCGCTGCCGGGGGTCGTCGCGGCCACCGTGGCCGGTCGGCCCGACGCGTTCGGCGAGGACGACGTCGTCGAGCTCAAGCTCGCCCAGCGGCCGAGCCCGCTCAATGGATGGCGCAGCGTCACCGAAATCTGCTCGACCAGCGGCGCCAAGCTCTCGGTCGAACTGGTGACCGCCTTCGTGACGCGCAGCGGCACGTCGAACCACTCGCTGGAACTGGCCAGGATGGCGCCGGAGTTCCTCTCCGAGCGCGGCACCATGACCTCGCGCCGTACCGACCAGATCCGGCGCATGGGCTCGATGGGCCGCCACGCGGTGGAGGAGGCTGACTCGGCGCAGCCCGCCTTGTCGATCCTGGTCTCCTCGCACCTGCATTTCAACGGCGTGGGCCTCGGCTGCTTCGCCGCCCTGCACGACTACTTCGTCGCCGGCGAGGAAGCCACGCTGCAATCCGAGCCGGAGCGCCCCTTGGTGGGTTCCCGGCGCGTGCACTATTTCGGGAATGTCGACGCGGGCGACGCGCTCGACATCTTCACCAGGAGCGACAAGCGCCTCGTCGAAGGCGAAACCTGCCTCGTCATGACATCCCACGCGAGGCGCCGGGCGGACGGATTAGTGGTGGCCGTCTGTGAAAGCGTCTACGGACGCTGACCCGGCTCCGCCCTGAGAGCCGTGGGGGACCTCAGGGCGCGTTCCGGGCCGGCTCGGTCCCGAGCCGGCCCGCGATTCTTTCATGAAGCCGCGTGCCCGCCGCCAGCACCCCGTGCGAGGTCGGGTGCGGGTTGTTGAACCGCAACGGCGCGCCCTCCGCGTCGCTCACCACGGCCCCCGCCTCGGCGGCGATCAGTGCGCCGGCGGCGATGTCCCATTCCCAGGTTTCGCGGATCGTCAGCATCGCGTCGTAGCGGCCCTCGGCCACCAGGCAGATCCGGTAGGCGAGCGAAGGCCGGAACACCCGCGTCAAGGGCGGCACGTCGCCCTGCCAATGCTCGGGCGCGAGCGCCGGCCGCGATGCCAGGAGCGTCGCCCCGTCCAGCACGCCCCGGTCCGAGGCCCGGATCGGCACGCCGTTCAGCGTCGCCCCCAGCCCGATCGCTGCCGAATACAGCCGGTCGAGCATCGGCAGATACACGGCGGCGGCCATCGGCACGCCGTTCTCGACCACCGCCAGCGAATGCGCCCAGGTCCGCTCGCCCGCCACGAAGGCCCGCGTCCCGTCGATCGGATCGACGATGAAGACTGCATCCTCGCCGGTTTCCTCCGGAGGGCTTTCCTCGGAAATCCATCCGTAGGCGGGCCGCGCGCCGCGCAAACGGTCCTCAAGCAGCCGGTTCACCGCCAGGTCGGCCTCGGTCACCGGCCCGGCGCCATCCCCTTTGTCCCAGGCTTTCGGATCATTGCGGAAATAGCCCATCGCCACCTCGCCAGCATCGCGCGCCGCCGCGATCAGCAGGTCGAGGTCAGCTTCCGGCAATTGTCAGACCTT
>JBNKWI010000116.1:0-10524 GCA_050299695.1 Paracoccaceae bacterium | reverse complement strand
GGTGGTCAGGGCGCTCAACTCGGTCAACACCGCGCTCGGTTTCGAGAGCGGCTTCGTCATCGTCGTGGTGGCGATCATGCTCGACCGGATGCTGCGGGTGGAACAGAAATGAGCGGTATCGCGGTAGAATTCGACAAGGTTTCCATCGTCTTCGGCGGCAATCCGGATGCGGCGCTGCCGCTGATGGACCAGATGAAGGAGCGCGCCGAGGTCCAGGAGGCGACGGGGCAGATCCTTGGCGTCCACGATTGTTCCCTGACCGTCGGCGAGGGCGAGATCCTGGTGCTGATGGGGCTCTCCGGCTCGGGAAAATCGACGCTCCTGCGCTCGGTCAACGGGCTGAACCCGGTGGTGCGGGGCTGCGTGCGGGTGTCGGACGGGCAATCGCTGGTCGACGTCACCAATGCCGACAAGGCGACGCTGCGGCAGATCAGGCTCTCCCGCGTCGCGATGGTGTTCCAGCAATTCGGCCTCCTGCCCTGGCGCACGGTGCGCGACAATGTCGGGCTCGGCCTCGAGCTCGGCGGCATGGCCAAGGCGGAGCAACGCGAGAAGGTCGATGCGCAACTCGCCATGGTGGGCCTGTCCGACTGGGCCGAGCGCAAGGTGGGCGAGCTTTCGGGCGGGATGCAGCAGCGCGTGGGCCTCGCCCGCGCCTTCGCCACCGAGGCGCCGATCCTCCTGATGGACGAACCCTTCTCCGCCCTCGATCCGCTGATCCGGACGAAGCTCCAGGACGAGCTTCTCGATCTTCAGGCCAAGCTCAAGCGCACCATCATCTTCGTCAGTCACGACCTTGACGAGGCGTTCAAGATCGGCAACCGGATCGCGATCATGGAGGGCGGCCGGATCGTGCAATGCGGCACGCCGCAAGAGATCTTCTCGAACCCGGTCAACGAATACGTGGCCGATTTCGTCGCGCACATGAACCCATTGGGGGTGCTCTGCGCGCGGGACGTGATGGAACCGGCCGAGGGCACGCCGGAGATCACCGTGGGCCCGACCGACGATATCCGCGACGTGATGAAATCGGTGACTGAGACGGGCCGTCCGGTGGGCGTGGCGGAAAACGGGAAGATCGTCGGGCAGATCACCAAAGACGGGGTGCTCGCGAAGCTTCTCGATCCGCGCGGCTGACCCTTGCGCGCGGCGGTCGAGCGGCTAGCCTGAGCGGAGCCGCGACAGGGGGGAACCATGGCCGACGACAAGCTCGTGATCCGCAATATTGGCCTGATGCTGTCGGGGAAGATCGAGGCCCCGATCCTCGACGCCGATTGCCTGGTCGCCGAGGGCGGCAGGATCGCCGTCTGGGGCAAGGAGGCCGATCTCGACACCGAGGGCGCCACGACGGTGATCGACGCCAAAGGCGTCACCCTCGCGCCCGGGCTGATCGACAGCCATGTCCACCCGGTCGTGGGCGACTACACCCCGCGCCAGCAGCAACTCCACTGGATCGATTCGACTCTCCATGGCGGCGTCACCACGATGATCTCGGCGGGCGAGGTCCACATGCCGGGCCGGCCCAACGATCCCATCGGCACCGTGGCGATGGCGATCGCGGCGCAGCGCTGGTACGACAATCTCCGCCCCTCGGGCGTGAAGGTCCATGCCGGCGCGCCGATCCTGCAACAGGGGCTCGAGGAGGAGCATTTCCGGCAGATGGCCGAGGGCGGCGTCAAGCTGATCGGCGAGGTCGGGCTCGGCACAGTCAAGGACGGGAAGACCGCCAACCGGATGATCGGCTGGGCGCGGAAATACGGGATGCAGTCCACGATCCATACCGGCGGACCGTCTATCCCGGGCTCGGGCCTGATCGACGCCGACATGGTGCTGGAAACCGGCACGGATGTGGTGGGCCATATCAATGGCGGGCACTCGGCGCTGCCGGACGACCAGATTGTCTGCCTCTGCGAGAACTGCAAGGCGGCCCTGGAGATCGTCCATAACGGCAACGAACGCGCCGCGCTTCTCACGCTCAACACCGCGCGGGAACTCGGCAAGCTCGACCAGCTCATTCTCGGCACCGACGGGCCGGCCGGCTCCGGAGTTCAGCCGCTCGGCATCCTCCGCATGGTCGCGATGCTTTCGGCCCTCGGAAACGTGCCGGCCGAGATCGCCCTCTGCTTCGCCACCGGCAATACCGCGCGGCGCCGCAACCTCGACGTGGGGCTGATCGAGGCGGGCTTCGCGGCCGATTTCGTCCTGATGGACCAGGCCCAGCATGCGCCCGGCAAGACGCTGCTCGAATCCATTGCGCTCGGCAACCTCCCCGGCATCGGCATGACGGTGATCGACGGCAAGGTGACGAGCCAGCGCAGCCGCAACACGCCACCCGCCACCCGCCTGCCGGAACTCGTCTGACCCCGTCCGGAAGGGCCGGGTCAAGGATCGAAGACCGCCGGAGGCGGCGCCGAAGGCGTCCTTGACGCGGCCATTCCGGACACCATCCTCGAACAGGCGCGTTCAGGAGCAGACTGCTCCCCGAACCGCCTCCCCAGCAAGATCCGCGCCTCCGAAGGAGGCGACAAGGCAAAGGAATGCGCCCGAAGGGCGCTCCGCGGGATCAAGCTCAGTCGTGCTGAATGAAACTCGGCGCGACCGGCGCGCCCAGGTCTTCGGTCGCCTCGGCCTCCACCAGGTCGCGGATGCGCTTGCGGTAGACGTTGGGCCCCTTGTCGATGGCGATGCGCACGGGTTTGCGCCGCTGCGGCCGCGCCTCCGAGACATGGATCGCCTCGAGGATCTCCTTGTCCTCGGAAAAGGCCACCCGGAACATCGCGTCCATCTGCGCCGAGGCGGCCTCGTCGCCCACGGCCGTGTTCCGCACATGCATCCAGTGGTCCACCGTCTCGTCAGCGTTCACCGGCGTCACGAAGTGGATCGCGAAGATCCGCACCCCCTGCCCCCGGTCCTCCTCCGCCAGCGCCAGCGCCGCGTCCGCCGAACCGAAGTCGATCACCGCGGTCGAGGGCAGATGCAGATGGTAGTAGTGCCAGCGGTCCACGTTGCCCGCGAACCCGCCGAACGCCTTGAAGAAGCCGATCGGCTCGGCATCGCGGATCCGGCGCCAGGCGGTGATAACGGCACCCGAGGTGCTCACGTGAACGGGCACGTTCTCGCTCGCCGCGTTGCCGAGCGTGGTCGGGTGGACGAAGCTCACATGGGCGGGATCGACGAGGTTCTCGGCCACGTTCATGTAATGCGCCCGGATGTGAAGCGCGTCGCCCAGATGCACGTGCCAGGCCGGGTCCGCGAGTTCGGGCATGTCGAACACCGCATCGCGGTCGGCTTTTTCCGGCTCGCCGGGCCAGACCCAGACGATGCCGTGCCGTTCCTCCACGGGATAGGCGGTTACATAGGCCGAGGCGGGGAGGTTCTCCTGCCCGGGCACCCGCACGCAGCGCCCGTCCATGCCGAAGGTCATGCCATGATAGCCGCACTGGACGGTGTCGCCGATCCGCTTTCCCTTCGAGAGCGGCAGGAGCCGGTGCGGGCAGCGGTCCTCGAGCGCGACCACCCGGCCGTCCGAGGCGCGGTAAAGCACCATGTGCTCGCCGGTGATCTCGAGCGGCCTTAGTGCCTCGCCGAAATCCCGTGACCAGCCCGCGACGTACCAGGCGTTGCGGACGAACTCGGTCACTAGCGAAGCCCGTCCTTGCCCTCGGCCTCCTCATGGGTGAGGCCGCCGACCCGGGGCAACGGCCGTCCGCTGTCGGTGACCGCCACGGCGACGAGGATCTCGTTGGCGCGGGGGGCGTCGTTCATCCGCACCTCGACCCCGTCGAAATGCGAGCGGACATAGGCCGCGTCCTTATGGCCCAACGGCACGTCGAGGTCCTGACCGGGTCCGCCCATCTTCTTCGACGAGGGCACCAGGGCCGCGCCCTTCTCGACGGCGGCACGCAAGGGCGCACCGAGCTTCGGGTGGAGAATGGCGGCGGCGTGCTCCAGCTCGCCGTTCTCGCCCACCATCGCCGCCTTGCCGTAGCTCTGCGCCTCGGCCGGGGCGATCCCGAGGGCGGCGACGGCGCGGCGGCCGAGCAGGTCGCCCAGCTCAGCGCCGATCTCCATCAGGTCGGACAGATCCTCGACATAACGGCCGGCGAAGGGGTTCTCGATCACCGCCACCGCCACCGCCTTCCGGGTCGGCGGCGCGATTTCGCGCCCCATTTCGCGGTGGGTCTCCTCGACCCAGACCGCGAGCTTGCGGATCACCGCCCCCATACCGTTCCCCCGTCTTCCGGGCTCAGAGGTAGTCCGACCTCTGCAGCGCGTATTTCGCCATCTTCTCGTTCAGCGTCCGCCGTGGCAGGCAGAGCTCGTCCATCACCGCCGAGATCGAGCCCTTGTGGCGGCGCATGGTGTTGTCGATCAGCATCCGCTCGAAGGCTTCCACGTATTCCTTCAGGGGCTTGCCCTCGGTGGTCATCGCCGGGGTCTGGGCGTCCTCGTCGGACATCAGGAGCGAGGCGATGGTGCCCGAGCCGCGGCGCGACTGGAGAACCGCGCGCTCGGCGACGTTGATGAGCTGGCGCACGTTTCCGGGCCAGGGCGCCTGGAGGAGCTGCGCCGCCTCTTGCGCGCCGACTTCCGGCGCGTCGCAGCCGTATTCATCGGCGTATTGCTCGGCGAAGCGGGTGAAGAGCGTGAGCACGTCGTCGCCCCGGGCACGCAGGGGCGGAATGGTGATCTTCATCGCCGCGAGCCGGTAGTAGAGATCCGGGCGGAGCACGTCCTCGCAGGTCTTGCCCTGCTCCTGCAGGTTCGAGATCGCCACGATCCGGGTCTCGGGCGGCATGCCCTGGCCGTTGATCCAGGTCAGCAGACGGCCCTGCAGCCCCTGCGGCAACGCGTCGACATCCTCGAGCACCAGGGTTCCGCCGCGCGCCTCCTCGACGAGCGGGATCTGCCCGCCTTCCTCGAGCGGGCCGAAAAGCCGCTTCTCGAGCGCCTCCTCGCCGAGCGAGGCGCAGGAGAAGATCACGAATTTCCGGCCCGGATTGGCGCCCACGGCATGGAGCGCATGCGCTACCAGCGTCTTGCCCGTGCCGGTCTCGCCGTCGATCAGCACGTGGCCATCGGCCTGGCCGAGGTCGAGGATGTCCTCGCGCAGCCGTTCCATGATGCCCGAGCCGCCCATCAGCTTCTTCATGATCCCGGTGCCGTCGCCCAGTTCCCGGCGCAGTGCCCGGTTGTCAAGCGTCAGCCGCCGCGACGAGGTGGCCTTCTTGGCGAGCTCGGTCATCCGGTCGGGGTTGAACGGCTTTTCGAGGAAATCATAGGCGCCAACCCGCATCGCCTCCACCGCCATCGGCACGTCGCCGTGGCCGGTGATCATGATGACCGGCAGCCCGCTATCGACGCTCATCAGCTTCTTGAGGAACTGCATCCCGTCCATGCCGGGCATCTTGATGTCCGACACCACAACGCCCGGGTAGTCGGGACCGACCGATTTCAGCGCGTCCTCCGCGCTCGAATAGGTCTCGGTGTCGAAGCCCGACAGAGCCAGCCACTGGCTGATCGACTGCCGCATGTCCTGTTCGTCGTCGACGATCGCAACTTTCATGGCCTGCGCCATAGGATGTCCCTCACTCCGCCGCCTGGCTGCCGACCTGGTGGATCGGTAGCCGGATTTCGAAAACCGCACCGCCCGTGCGGCCGTTCCGCGCCGTCAGGCGCCCCCCGAGGTCACTGACGATACCCGAGGAAATGGCAAGTCCCAAACCGACACCGTCGCCGGGGGCCTTGGTCGTGTAGAACGGCTCGAACAGCGCGTCGAGGTCCTCGATCCCGTGCCCGTTGTCCCTGACCGAAATCACTACCCGCTCGCCCGCGCTCAGCACGATGTCGATCATCGGCGCTTCGACCTCGGAGGTCGCGTCGATGGCGTTCCGAAGAAGGTTGATGATCACCTGTTCCAGCCGGATCCGGTCGGCCAGGATCCGCACCGGCTGGCGCGGCACCGAGCGGTTGATCTGCACCCGCGAGCGCTTCAGTTGCGGCTCCATCATCTCGAGCGCCACCGACACGCAATCCCTTGCATCCACGGGCTCGAACGCGTCTCCGCCCTTCCTGGCATAGCTCTTCAGCTGCCGCGTGATCGAGGTCATCCGGTCGATCAGCCCGTCGATCCGCTGGAACGAGGACAGCGCCTCCTCCGACCGCTTCCGTTGCAGCAGGAGCCGGGCACCGGCGAGATAGGTCTTCATCGCCGCGAGCGGCTGGTTCAGCTCATGGCTGACCGAGGCCGACATCTCGCCCAGAAGCGCCAGTTTCGACGATTGCTGGATGGTCTGTTCCGCCACTTCGAGGTTCTTTTCCGCCCGTTCGCGCTCGGCGATTTCCCGCTGCAGCGCGTCGTTGAGCTGGCGGAGCTCCGCCGACTCGCGCTGGAACAGGGTCGAGCGGTACTGCGCCTTCCGCGACACGAAATAGAACGCGACCGCCAGGAGAATCGCGAAAACCATGATCTCGAGCGCCAGGACCGCGTTCACCCGCTCCCGCACGTTCTGGTAGGTGGTGAACGAGGTCATCCGCCAGCCCTGGAAGTTGACCCGCGCCTCCTGCCGCATCACCGCGTCGCCGGTGAAGAACGCCTCGACCGGCAGCGCCGCCCAATCGGCCGTCGCCTGCACCGCACGCTGGATCGCCGAGGGCGCATCCCGCGCCGCGAGCGCCGCTTCCTCCGTCAGGCCCCGCCAGCGGCTCTCGGTGGCGAGGATGATCTCGCCCTCGGAATTGGTGACCATCACCGCGTCCTGGAAGCCCGACCAGTAGTTCTGGAACTTGCCCAGGTCGACGCCCACGACGATGACGCCCACCGCGCTGCCATTCGCGTCGATGCGCCGCGAGTAGCTGAAGGAGATCGGCGCGTCCTCGGCCTTGTAGGTGGTGAAGACCGTCTCGTTCGAGCGCATGGCATCGACGAAGAACGGGTTCGTGCGGCGCTGGCTCGAGAGCACGTTGCGGTCGGTCGCGGCCACCACCCGTCCGTCGGTGTCGAGCAGCATCAGGCTCGCCGCGCCGATTTCCTGCCGGTAGGAGATCAACCGTTGGGTCGATTGCGAGAAATCGCCCGAATTGAGCGCCCCGATCAGCGCCGGATCGCGCGAGAGGAGGAGCGGCACCACCGAGTTCCGCTGCAGCTCCGACAGGAGGTTCCCTGAATAGAGCGCCAGCCGCACCTCGGCCCGCGACCGTACGGTGTCGGTGAAGCGCTGCGTCAGGAAGGAGTTGGTTACCCAGACCACCGAGACGGCGACGGCGACGAACAGGATGAAGAAAGCCCGGATGCGCCAGATCGCGCCGGGTTCAAGCTCCGTCTCTTCCTCGGTGTCGCCTAGGCCCATGCTTCAATCTACAGAGGCTGGTGCCCCGGCTCAAGCGTTGGCGACAAGCCCCGCGAGAGACTTGAAAAGCCGCGCCCCGTCGCGGCCCGGATGCGCTTGGTCCGCGGCCCGCTCCGGATGCGGCATCAGACCCAGCACCCGGCGGTTGTCCGACAGGACGCCCGCGATGTCCTCGACCGACCCGTTGACCGGCTCGCCATAGGTGAAGGCGATCCGGTCCTCCGCCTTCAGCGCCGCGACCTGCTCGGCGGTGGCGGCGTAGTTTCCGTCGTGATGCGCCACCGGGAAATGCACGGTCTCGCCCCGGGAATAGCCGGAGGTGAACGCGCTTTCGTCCGTCGCGACGGTGAGCTTCACGTTCCGGCAGACGAACTTCAGGCCCGCGTTGCGCATCAGGGCACCCGGGAGCAGGCCGGTTTCCGTCAGGACCTGGAAGCCGTTGCAGATCCCGATCGCATAGCCGCCGGCCTCCACGTGCCGGACCAGTGCCGCCGTGACCGGCGAGCGCGCCGCGATGGCGCCGGAGCGCAGGTAATCCCCGAAGGAGAACCCCCCCGGCACGCCGACCAGGTCGACCCCGGCGGGCAGCTCGGTGTCCTTGTGCCAGACCATGGACACGTCCATCCCCGCGGCGCGGAAGGCGACGGCAAGGTCGCGGTCGCAATTCGATCCCGGGAACACGATCACGGCGGCTTTCATGGGCTTTCTCCTGTCTGGCCGGACGCCTGCCTGCGTCATCGCGCCCGTCTTGCGCTCCGTCAAGGTGGGACCCCGGGGAATGTGGGAGAATCCGCGGAGAAACCCATCCCGGGAGGATGAAATGATCTACGCCACACCCACGTCGCGCGAGGACCTTCTCGAGTTCCATATCGCCGGCACCGTCACCGAGGCGGATTACAGGGACATTCTGGTGCCCGCCATCGACGCGGCGATCGCCAGGCATGACGGCGTCCGCCTGCTCCTGACGGTGGACAAGGACTTCGCCGGCTACACCGCCGGCGCGATGTTCGAGGATGCGCGGCTCGGGCTCCGGCACTGGCGCGGCTTCGACCGGGTGGCGGTGGTCGCCGATCCCGGGTGGATCGCCAGCACGATCCGCGCATTTTCCGTGCTGATGCCCTGCCCGGTCATGGTGTTTCCCATCACCGAACAGGACGCGGCGCGGCGCTGGCTGACGGAGTCGCTCGGCGCGATCCACCAGACCGATCTCGGAGGCGGCGTGCTCCACGTGCAGCTCCTGGGCAAGCTCGAGCCCGCGGCCTATGCCGGCGAGGGCGAGGACCTCGACGCCTTCCTCCGCGCCAACGGCCGCATCAGGATCCTGCTCGACCTGCGCGAATTCGACGGGTGGCAGGGCCTCGGCGCCCTCGCGCAGCACTACGCGCTGGTCCGCGACCACCGGTATTTCGTCCAGAAGATGGCGATCGTCGGCACCAACGCCTTCGAGCGCGTGGCCCGGCACCTAGCACCGCTCTTCGTGAAGGCCGAGGTGGAATATTTCGACGCCACGCAATTCGACGCCGCAAGACAGTGGATCCAAAAATGACAGGAAGAGGGAGAGAAGCCATGTTGATGTTTACGTGCTCGTTTCTCCGAAGCTCGGCGCTGGCGACGGCCTTCGTGGCCTCGCCATTCCTGGCCGAGGCGATGGAGTTCGAATTCTACAACGGCGGATTCTCGGAAGGTGCCTTCGTCAAGGGCATGTTCGCGGGCGAGGACCTGAATGGCGACGGTTTCATCATCGGGCCCGGCAACAGCACGCTCCCGAACGAGCTGACCGCCTTCCGCCTGACCTTCTCGGGCAACAGTATCGTGCCGGCATTTACGATCCCGGGCCCCGAGCGGGATTTCCTGCTGATCTACACCCTCGGCAGCGGTGACTTCGGCAAGAGCGACATCCCGGGATTTCCGACTTTCCGCACCGGCATCCTGGCGCCCTATTTCGTGCCGGACGGTTCCGGATCGTTCGAGTACGCGATCGGCCTCAGCAACAGGGATTGCGTCGCGGCTCCTCCCTGCGCCTTCGTCGCCCACAACTTCCCACATGGCGGCACGGGTGACGCGACGGATCGCACCGCGGTTGTCACCGAACTGCCCGCACCGGTTCCCCTTCCGGCATCGCTCGGACTCCTGGGCGGAGCGCTGGCGGCCCTCGGCGCCGCGGCGCGGAGACGGCGAGCGGGACGCGGCGGCGTGCGAGGACGGGATCAGGCGCCGGCCGGCGGGGTCCGGGCCTCGGCCAGCCCGGAGATGTAGCGGCTGAACGCGGCATCCTCGCCCTCGAGAAGCTTCGGCAGCGCCGAGCGGAAATCCTCGCGCTTGCACCATTCGGCCATGTCGTCTTCCCAAGAGAGCCAGCGGCGGCGCGCGTCGCTGTCCATGAGGTCGTCATGCAGGATGATGAACGCCTTCTCGAACAGCGACACCAGCATCCGGAAGACGATCTCGGTCCGTTCCCGCTGCTCCTCCGTCGCGTGTTCGGGAAGCGACCGGCGGCTCATCAGCAGAAGATCGGAGTTCTGCATGACCATCTTCAGGAAGTTGTCGTACTCCTCCGACAATTGCTGGTGCAGCGCGTCGACCTCGTTCCTCCGGCGCAACCGCTCCTCGCGCCAGATCACGTAGATCGCGGTGGGAAAGCCGAGGATCGTCACCACGTAGCTGAGGGCCTCGAGCCAGAACACCGGGCCTACGCCGCGAAATCCGTCACCACCGCCACGCCCGGCGGGGTCGGCCCGTTGAAGGCGCGGAGCTCGGCCGAGACGCCGGAAAGGGCGATCTCGCGGGAGATCATCGGTGTCACGTCCACGCGGCCCGAGGTGATGAGGTCGAGCAGCGAGGGGTATTTCCACGCCGGCATGCCCCGTGTGCCGAAGAGCGCGAGGTTCTTCATGTAGACGGCGTTCATGTCGATCTCCATGCGCGCGGTATGGCCGACCGGCATGCCCACCTGGACATGGCGCCCGAGCGCCCGCAGGCAGGCGATCGAGCCGTTCGTCGTCGCCGCGATCCCCAGCGCCTCGACAGAGACATGCGCGCCGCCTCCGGTGATCTCGCGGATCCGTTCGGCGAACGTGTCGATCACCAGATCGTGGTCGTTGAGGTAGGGCGCCTTGACGAATTCGATATCGGGAAAGCGCGGGGCGACCCTGTCGGTCGCCCTGTAGATGCGCTG
>JBNKWI010000115.1:0-10529 GCA_050299695.1 Paracoccaceae bacterium | reverse complement strand
CGCGGCGACGGGCTTCAGCGCGAGCTCGGCACGCATGCCGTCCACCGCATCGGTGCGGCGGGCGACCCAGACGGCGATCAGGACGGAGACGGCGCCGAATCCGAGGATCAACGGCTTGTAGAGCCCCGACATCAGCAGCCAGAGCACGGCCATTCCGATCACGGCGCCGAAAGTTCGCACGGGCCTTGGTCCCCCCGGTTCCGGCCCCGTTTTCCGGCGCCTCGTAATTCCTTACCAAAATATTTAGGGCAGGGTCTTTCAAAGCACAACCCAAGCGCGCCACGATCTGGTATACCAGATGCTCCGGGGCGCTTTGC
Source organism: Paracoccaceae bacterium (assembly GCA_050299695.1). Taxonomy (GTDB): domain Bacteria; phylum Pseudomonadota; class Alphaproteobacteria; order Rhodobacterales; family Rhodobacteraceae; genus Ovoidimarina. The sequence continues at coordinate 10,212 of JBNKWI010000115.1, read as the reverse complement.
CGTGGCGAAAGGGCGCTTTTTCAGGCGCCGGTGATCGCGCTCCAGGCGAATCCCGCAAGCGCCGCGCCGGTGAGCGCGAAGCCGAGATAGGCGGCGAAGACGCGCGGTTTGACCAGTGCCCAGACCGCGATGGCGGCGGGAATGCAGCTCACCCCGCCGGCGATCACGAAGGCCATGGCCGCGCCCTGGCTCATCCCCTGTTCGAGAAGGCCCGAAACCAGCGGCACGGCGGCGTAGCCGTTGAGATAGGCGGGGGCGCCGACGAGGCTCGCGAGAAGGATCGGGCCGGGGCCCGTGCCGCCAAGCAGTCCGGCGATGCTCTCCGCCGGCACGTAGCGCAGCATCAGCATCTCGATCAGGTAGGCGAGCAGGAGCCATTTGCCGAGGAACAGGAGGTTCTCGAGCGCGGCGTCTCGGAAGATCCGGCGCCGGGCGGGGTCGGCCCAGAATCGCCAATGCGGGCGGTCGGAAACGGGATTGGCGCCGCCGCCGCAGCAGGAGCCGCAGCTCTTGGCGGGCGCGGCACGGAGCGGGTCGGCGAAGACCGGGGAGGCACGGAACGCCCGGGTCGCGAAGCCGCCGCCGAGGCCGAGCGCGATGGCGGCGCCGGTCTTGGCCAGCGCGAAGCCGGTGCCGAGCGTGCCCGCGGTGATCGCGAACATCGCCGGGTCCATCAAGGGCGAAGCGAGCCAGAAGGCCATCACCGCCGAGAGCGGCGTGCCGGCGGCGAGAAGGGCGGCGATGAAGGGGATCACCTCGCAGGAGCAGAAGGGCGAGAGCCCGCCCGCGAGCGCGGCCAGCACGATCATCCGTCTTTCGCGGCCCTGGAAAGCGGAGGCCAGCAGAGCTTCGGAGCCGGTCGCCTTGAGAACGCCGATCACGGCGACGGCGAAGAGAATGAAGGGAGCGGTATGGGCGAGTGCCGCCAGCGCGCCTGCCAGGGTCGGCAGCGCTGCCGGCGGGTCAAGGATGAGGAGCGCAAGGGGGATCAGCACCACGAGGGCCCAGGCCTTGTCCAGGCGCGACCAGTGTGTGGCGGAACCGGGCGTTGCGATGTCAGCCATGGGGATGGGCCTTGTTCGAGGGGCTGTCGGCGCAGCATTCGAAGAGGAGGAAGTCGGACAGGGCCTGCATCCTGTCATAGGCGGCGCCGATGCAGATGATCTTGCGGCCTTGCCGGGCCTGATTGACGAGCCCGGCCTGGGCGAGGATCCGCAAATGGTGCGTGAGCGTCGAACCGGTGACGCCGGAGCGGTCGCCGAGCTCGCCGATGGCGAGGCCCTCCGGGCCGGCGCGGACGAGGGCGCGAAGCACGGCGAGCCGCTGCTCGGAGCCGAGCGCGGCGAAGGTCGAGGCGGCCTCGTGGACCGGGAGCGGGGCGGTGTGGAGCCGGGTCGGTGCGGACATGATGCGATATTTCTACAAACATGGAAATTTCGACGCAAGAGGCAGACGTCCTGAAACCAATCATTTGCCTGCGCGGGGCGGTGCCGCTGCGCGCCTCGGCCGGTCAGGGGTGCCCGCCGCCCGCAGGGTCGCGGCAGCGATCCCGGAGGGCCAGAGGGAATGCGCCGCAGGCGCGCCGTTGGATCACGCCGCCGTCCCGGCGATTGCGTCCGCCGGCGCGCGGGCTAGGGTGCGCGCCATGAGATTGCAGGACGAGATCGCCAACTGCCGGCTCTGTGCCACGCGCTTCGCCGGGACCGCCACGGGCCACGCCCCGCGTCCGGTGGTCTGGTTTCGCGAAGGCGCGCGGGTTCTCGTGGCCGGGCAGGCGCCGGGGCTTAGGGTGCATGAGGCCGGGCGGCCGTTCTGCGATCCCTCGGGCGACCGGCTGCGCGACTGGATGGGGATCGGGTCCGAGACCTTCTATGACCGCGCGCGCGTCGCCGTGGTGCCGATGGCGTTCTGCTTTCCGGGCTACGATGCGAAGGGCAGCGACCTGCCGCCGCCGCGGCTCTGTGCCGAGACCTGGCACGCCCGTGTGATGGCGGCGCTGGGCACGGTGCGGCTGACGCTCCTCGTGGGCGGTCATGCGCATCGCTGGCATCTGGGTGCCGCGCCGGTGGCGGGCGGCGTGACGGCGACGGTGGCGCGCTGGCGGGACCATGCGCCCGCGGTCTTCGTGCTGCCGCATCCGTCCTGGCGGAACACCGGCTGGCTCAAGCGCAATCCCTGGTTCGGCGAGGAGGTGCTGCCTGCCCTGCGGGCACGGGTGGCGGAGGTGTTGGGATGAGCGAAACCGTGCTGGACCGCGCCCACGCGGCGATGACGGCGGCGCCGGAGGACGAGGCTCTGCGGCTCCGCTTCTACGAGCGGCTGGCCGATGCGGAGCTTTTCGTGCTGCTCGAGGGCGCGGCGGAGGACGGATGGTTCAGGCCGCAGGTCTTTCCGCTCGAGGACGGGCCGGTTGTGCTGGCCTTCGACCGGGAGGAACGGCTCGCGGGCTTTGCCGAGGGCGCGGCGGACCATGCGGAGATGACCGGGCGGGTGCTCGCGCCGATGCTGGCCGAGGCGCGGTTGGGGCTCGGGCTCAACCTTGGCGTGGCGCCCTCGGAGATCCTGCTGCCGGCGGCGGCGATGGCCTGGCTGGCCGGTCTGCTCGCGGCCCGGCCGGGACGGCGCGAGGAGGTTCCCGAGGCGCTCCACCCGCCAGGGCAGGCGCCCGAGGCGCTGCTCGCGGCGCTCGATGCCAAGCTGCCGGGGCTCGCGGGGCTGGCCGAGCACGTGTACCTGGCCGAGGCCGCCTATCCGGGCGGGGCGAGGGGCCTCCTTCTCGCCTTCGCGGGCGCCAGTCCCGGGGCGGAGGAGGCGCTGGCGCGAACGGTGGGCGAGGCGCTGATCTTTTCCGGCCTCGACGAGGGCGCGCTCGACGTGGTGTTCCCTGCGCCGGGCCTTCTCGAGCGCTTCGCCCGGGTGGGCCTGCGTTTCGACATCCCGGTGCCGCCGCGGCCGTTCTCGCCGGCGCCGCCGGGGTCCGACCCCGACGCGCCGCCCCGGCTGCGCTGACGGCGGATCCGTGCAAGGCGGCTACAATCCGGGCTTAACCTCCGGATTGCACCTTTCGCGTTAACCAAACCCGTCCTATAACCTCCCCCGATCACGGGATCGCAAGAGTCCCGTTTCAACGGGCAGCATCACAGGACCCCAACACATGGCATTTCTGGGCGGGCTATTCGCATCCGACATGGCGATCGACCTCGGCACGGCGAACACGCTTGTCTACGTGAAGGGCAAGGGGATCGTCCTGAACGAGCCCTCGGTGGTGGCCTATCACGTCAAGGACGGCAAGAAGCAGGTGCTCGCGGTGGGCGAGGACGCCAAGCTGATGCTGGGCCGCACGCCGGGCTCCATCGAGGCGATCCGGCCGATGCGGGAAGGCGTGATCGCCGATTTCGACGTCGCCGAGGAGATGATCAAGCACTTCATCCGGAAGGTGCATCGCAAGCCGGGCATCTTCTCCCGCCTGAAGATCATCGTCTGCGTGCCGCATGGCGCCACCCCGGTGGAGAAGCGCGCGATCCGGACGTCGGTCCTGAGCGCGGGTGCGCGGAAGGCCGGGCTGATCGCGGAGCCGATCGCCGCGGCGATCGGGGCGGGGATGCCGATCACCGATCCGACCGGCAACATGGTCGTCGATATCGGCGGCGGCACCACCGAGGTGGCGGTGCTGTCCTTGGGCGACATCGTCTATGCGCGCTCGGTGCGCGTCGGGGGCGACCGGATGGACGAGTCCATCGTCAGCTACCTCCGGCGCCAGCACAACATCCTGATCGGCGAGGCCACGGCGGAGCGGATCAAGACCTCCATCGGCACGGCGAGAATGCCCGATGACGGGCGCGGACAGTCGATGGAGATCCGCGGGCGCGACCTCCTGAACGGCGTCCCGAAGGAGACCGAGATCAACCAGGCCCAGGTGGCCGAGGCGCTGGCCGAGCCGGTGCAGGCGATCTGCGAGGCGGTGATGACCGCGCTCGAGGCGACCCCGCCGGACCTTGCCGCCGACATCGTCGACCGCGGCGTGATGCTGACGGGCGGCGGCGCGCTTCTGGGCGAACTGGATCTCGCGCTGCGGGAACAGACCGGCCTGGCCATCACCGTTGCGGATGAATCGCTGAATTGTGTGGCGATGGGGACCGGCAAGGCGTTGGAATATGAAAAACAACTCCGACATGTGATAGACTACGACAGCTGAGCCGGGGGCGGGGGCACCGAGCTAAGGACGGCCTGTGGCGCGAGACCGAGGCACGAACGACCAGTACAGAACTCCGATCCGCCGTCTGCTCGTCGGCGGGCTGGTGTTCTTCCTGTTCGCCCTGTTCATTCTCTGGCGGATCGATTCGCCGCGCGCGGAGCGATTCCGGGCGATGCTGGTCGATCGCTTCGTGCCTTCGATGGACTGGGCGCTGGTGCCGGTCTCCAAGGTCGCCGACATGGTCGAGGGCTTCGAGAGCTATTCGCGGATCTACGAGCAGAACCAGCAGCTTCGGCGCGAGCTCCAGCAGATGCGGGCCTGGCGCGAGGCGGCGCTGCAGCTCGAGCAGGAAAACGCCAAGCTCCTCGATCTGAACAAGGTGCGGCTCGATCCGGCGCTGACCTACGTGACCGGCGTCGTCCTGGCGGATTCGGGCTCGCCGTTCCGGCAATCGGTGCTCCTGAACGTGGGCGTGCGCGACGGCATCCATGACGGCTGGGCCACCACCGACGGGCTGGGGATCGTGGGGCGGATCTCGGGCGTGGGCGACACCACCTCGCGGGTGATCCTGCTCACCGATCCGGGCAGCCGGATCCCGGTGACGATCCAGCCGTCCGGGCAGCGGGGCATCCTCGCGGGCGACAACTCGCCCTTGCCGCCGGTGGATTTCATCGAGGATCTCGACATGGTGCGCCCGGGCGACCGGGTGGTCTCGTCGGGCGATGGCGGGGTGTTTCCGGCGGGGCTCCTGGTGGGGCAGCTGGTCGAGGGCACCGACCACCGCCTCCGGGTCCGGCTCTCGGCGGATTACGAGCGGCTCGAATTCCTGCGCGTGCTGCGGTCGGCGCCGGCCGAGTCGGTGCACGAGCCCGGCGGGCTGATCGGGCCGGCGCTGCCGGGCGACGACGCCCTGGCCGCGGGGGAGGCCGGCAATGGCTGAGGCGATCGTCGCACGGCGCTGGCGGAACCGGGTCCTGTTCCTGGCGCTCGCCTTTCTCTTCGTCTTCGCGCGGCTCCTGCCGCTCGACGCCGGGCCGGGCGGCTGGCCGGGCCCCGACATGATCCTGCTCTTCGCCTTTGCCTGGGCGCTGCGGCGGCCCGAAGCGGTGCCGGTGCTTCTGGTCACGGCGGTGGTCCTGATGACCGACGTTCTCTTCATGCGGCCCCTGGGGCTCTGGACCGCCTGCGTGGTGCTCGGGCTCGAATTCCTGCGCGCTCGTGCGGACCTGACCCGCGACTTGCCGTTTCTCGGCGAATGGATGATGGTCGCCGCGACGATCCTGGCCATCACCCTGCTGAACGCCACGATCCTGGCGCTCTTCGTGGTGATCCGGCCGGCCCTGGGCCAGGTGCTGATCCAGACGATCGTGACCGTCGCCGCTTATCCGCTCGTCGTCCTGTTCTCGGCCGCGGTGTTCGGAATTCGCAAGGCGCCGCCGGGAGCCGTCGACCAGTTGGGGCACAGGCTATGAGGCAGAACCCGAAGGAACTCGAGGAAAGCTCGCGCCAGATGACGCGGCGCGGCCTGGTCGTGGGCGGGCTGCAGCTGGCGTTCATGTCGGGTCTCGCGCTGCGGATGCGGCAGATGCAGATCGAGAAGGCCGACGAATACCGGATGCTGGCCGAGGAGAACCGGATCAACGTCCGCCTGGTGGCGCCGCCCAGGGGCATCATCTACGACCGGAACGGGGTGGTCCTTGCCGACAATTCGCAGAATTTCCGGATCGTCATCGTGCGCGAGGATGCCGGCGACGTCGACGCGGTGGTTGCCAAGCTCCGCGAGATCGTGACGCTGGACGAGACCGAACTCGAACGGTCGCTGAGGGAGATGTACCGCCGCTCGCCCTTCGTGCCGGTGACGCTGGCCGACCGGCTGAGCTGGGAGGATTTCAGCCGTGTCGCGGTGAACACGCCGGCGCTGCCGGGGATCACGCCCGATGTGGGGCTGTCGCGCTTCTACCCGATGAAGAGCGATCTGGCGCATGTGATCGGCTATGTGGGGCCGGTGTCGGACTACGACCTGAGCCAGATCGAGGATCCGGACCCGCTCCTCCAGATCCCGAAGTTCCAGATCGGCAAGGTGGGCGTCGAGAACAAGCTGGAGGAGGACCTCCGCGGCAAGGCCGGCTCGAGCCGGATCGAGGTGAACGCCGCCGGCCGGGTGATGCGCGAGCTCGAACGCGACCCCGGCACACCCGGCAAGGACGTGCAGCTCACCATCGACGCGCGGCTCCAGAACTTCGTGCAGGAGCGGCTCGCGGGCGAGAGCGCGGCCGCGGTGGTGATCGACTGCGAGACCGGCGATCTCCTGGCGATGGGCTCGGCGCCGGCCTTCGACCCGAACCTCTTCGTGCGCGGGATCTCGAGCGCGGACTACCGGGTGCTGACCGAGGACAACCACGTCCCCCTGCGCAACAAGACGGTGCAGGGCACCTATCCGCCGGGCTCGACCTACAAGATGGTGGTGGCGCTGGCCGCGCTCGAGGCCGGGGTGGTGAGCCCGGGCGAGACGGTCTGGTGCCCCGGCTTCTACAACCTCGGCAAGCGGCGCTTCCATTGCTGGAAGCGCGGCGGGCACGGGCATGTGAACCTCGAGAACTCGATGGTCCAGTCCTGCGACGTCTACTACTACGACGTCTCGCAGCGGGTCGGGATCGACCGGATCTCGGCGATGGCGAACAAGCTGGGTCTCGGGGTCCGCCACGACATCCCGATGTCGGCCGTCTCCGAGGGGCTGGCGCCGACCCAGGAATGGAAGCTCATCCGCCGGGGCGAGCCCTGGCAGAAGGGCGACACGCTGAACGCCTCGATCGGGCAGGGCGACACGCTGGCCTCGCCCCTGCAGCTCGCCGTCTACGCCTCGCGGATCGCCAGCGGCAAGGCGCTGCCGCCGCGGCTGATCAAGACGCTGGGCGGCATGGAGGAGGCTCCCGCCGACATCCCGGCGCTCGACATCAACCCGGCGCATCTCCGGGCGGTCCGCAAGGCGATGTTCAACGTCTCGAACGGGGTTCGGGGCACCGCGCGCCGCGCGCGCATCGTCGAGGAAGGCAAGGAGCTCTGCGGCAAGACCGGCACCAGCCAGGTCCGGAACATCACCGCGGCCGAGCGCGCCCGCGGCGTCACCCGCAACGAGCAACTGCCCTGGGAGCGGCGGGACCACGCGCTGTTCGTGTCCTTCGCGCCCTACCAGTCGCCGAAATACGCCTGTTCGGTGGTGGTCGAGCACGGCATGGGCGGATCGACCGCCGCGGCGCCGATCGCGCGCGACATCCTGCTCTTCGCGCAGCATGGCGGCATCCCGCCGCTCGAGTCCTACCCGAAGGAGCAGCGCGAGGAGATCCGCCAGCGCTTCGAGGCTATGACGCTTTCCGATCCGCGCCCGCCCGCGCCGGGACGCAGCCGCGCATGAGCTATCTCGAGTACAACCTCAAGACGGTCCCGACCGGGTTCCGCAAGGTGTTGTACCTGAACTGGCCGCTGATCCTGCTCCTGTCGGCGGTCTCCTCGATCGGCTTCCTGATGCTGTATTCGGTGGCAGGCGGCAATATCGCGCGCTGGTCCGAGCCGCAGATGCAGCGTTTCGTCCTCGGCATGGTCGTGATGCTGATCGTCGGCATGGTGCCGATCTGGTTCTGGCGGAATCTCTCGGTCCTGGCCTATCTGGGCTCGATCCTGCTCCTGCTCGCGGTGGAGCTCGTGGGCGCGATCGGCATGGGAGCGCAGCGCTGGATCGACATCGGACCCTTGCGGCTGCAGCCCTCGGAGCTTTCCAAGATCACGCTCGTCATGATGCTCGCGGCCTATTACGACTGGCTCGATCCGAAGAAGGTCTCGCACCCGTTCTGGGTGCTGGTGCCGGTGGCGCTGATCCTGGCGCCGACCGCGCTCACGCTGATCCAGCCCGATCTCGGCACCGCGATCCTGCTTCTCGCCGGCGGCGGGCTGGTGATGTTCTGCGCGGGGGTGAGCTGGTGGTATTTCGGCACCGTGATCGCGGCGGGCGTCGGCGCGGTCTGGGCGGTCTTCGCCTCGCGCGGCACGCCCTGGCAGCTCATCAAGGACTACCAGTTTCGCCGGATCGACACCTTCCTCGACCCCTCGCAGGACCCGCTCGGCGCCGGCTACCACATCACCCAGGCGAATATCGCGCTGGGCTCGGGCGGGTTCTCGGGGCGGGGCTTCATGCAGGGTACCCAGTCGCGGCTCAATTTCCTGCCCGAGAAGCACACCGATTTCATCTTCACCGTGCTCGCAGAGGAATTCGGCTTCGTCGGTGCCTTCTCGCTCCTGGTGCTCTACGGTCTGATCATCTTCTTCTGCATCGCCTCGGCCACGGCGATGAAGGACCGCTATTCGGCGCTCCTGACCTACGGGATCGCGGCGACGTTCTTTCTCTATTTCGCGGTCAACATGTCGATGGTGATGGGGCTGGCGCCGGTCGTCGGCGTGCCCCTGCCGCTCGTCAGCTATGGCGGTTCGGCGATGCTCGTGTTGCTCGCGGCCTTCGGGCTGGTGCAATCGGCCTGCGTCCACAGGCCCCGCGGCCGGTGAGCCTGCGCATTCTCTTCTCCGCGCCCCGGTCGGACTGGGAAGACTATCGGGAGGTGCTGCCGGTGGCGCTCGCCGAGGCGAGGATCGACGCGGTTCTGGAGCACGCTTTGGAGCCGGCGGATCCGGCGGGGATCGACTACATCGTCTACGCCCCGTCGAGCCGGTTGACGGATTTCACGCCGTTCACCGGCGCGAAGGCCGTCCTGAGCCTCTGGGCGGGGGTCGAGAAGGTCGTCGGCAACGCGACCCTGACCCAGCCGCTGGTGCGCATGGTCGAGCCGGGACTGCGCGAGGGCATGGTGGAATGGGTGGCGGGGCATGTGCTGCGCCATCACCTCGGAACCGACCGCTATGTCGGCCGCCGGGCGCCGCATTGGGATGTCGCGGTACCGCCGCTCGCGCGGGACCGCTGCGTGGCGGTGCTGGGGCTTGGCGAGCTGGGCGCGGCCTGCGCCGGGGCCCTGGCGGCGCTCGGGTTCGGGGTGCTGGGCTGGGCGCGGTCAGCGAAGACGGTGGCGGGGGTGGAGACGTTCAGCGGGGCCGACGGCTTCGCGGCGGTGCTGGCGCGCGCCGAGATCCTGGTGCTTCTCCTGCCTCTGACACCGGAGACGGAGAACCTCTTCGCCGCGGGAGCCTTCGCGGCGCTGCGGCCGGGCGCGGTTCTGCTCAACCCGGGACGGGGCGGGCTGATCGACGACGCCGCGCTCCTTGCGGCGCTGGACGCGGGGCAGGTCGGGCATGCGACGCTCGACGTGTTCCGGGAGGAGCCGCTGACGGCGGCGCATCCCTTCTGGGGCCATCCGGGCGTGACCGTCACGCCGCATGTGGCCTCGGCCACGCGGCCGCCTTCCGCGAGCCGCGCCCTGGCGGAAAACATCCGCCGTGGCGAGGCCGGGCTGCCCTTCATCGGGCGGGTCGACCGGGCGGCGGGCTACTGAACGGAGCACGCCTTCGGCGTGCGCGCGATGCGTTGCGCCTGCCTCCGGCAGGCGCGGTGGGGGGGGGCGCTGCCCCTCGCGCTCCCCGGCGTATTTCCGGCCAGGTGAAATCAAGGGCTGAGTGGGTCAGCCGGCGTCCTTGTAGCTCACCGTCTTCACGTCGGAATCCGGGTCGGATTTCTGCCGCCGCACCAGGAGCCGGTTGAGCGCGTTCACATAGGCCTTGGCGGAGGCGACGACGGTATCGGTATCGGCCGCCTGGCCGGTGGCGATGCGGCCGTCTTCCTCCATCCGGACGCTGACCGTCGCCTGCGCGTCGGTGCCCTCGGTGACGGCGTGGACCTGGTAGAGCTGGAGATGGGCGCCATGCGGGAAGAGCGTTTTCACCGCGTTGAAGGTGGCATCGACCGGACCGTCGCCCTGCGCGGTGGTGCGGTGCTCGGTACCGTCGATCTCGAGGATCAGGTCGGCCGATTGCGGCGCCTCGGTGCCGCAGATCACGCGCAGGAACTTGACCTTGATGTG
>JBNKWI010000114.1:287-10612 GCA_050299695.1 Paracoccaceae bacterium | reverse complement strand
CGTGTGCTCTTCCGATCTATCGCGGCATAGCGCCCGCCCTTTGCCAGAAGCGCCTCATGCGTGCCTTCCTCGACGATCTCGCCCTTCTCCAGCACGACGATCCGGTCGGCATCGGTGCGGGCACGGAACTCCTCCGGCGTCCAATAGGCGAAGGGCGGCAGGGCGAAGCCATGCGCGCGGATCATCGCGTCGGCCTCGGCCATGATCTCATTGATCCGGGAGCGTTTCATCCCCCCTCCTCCGGCCAAGTTGCGGTTCCCGCTATTTGCCAGCCGCGAGCGTCTCCGTCCACTCCCCTACTAGCGCGCGAAGCGCCTCCCAGTCGGTATATTCGCGGTCCTCGCCGGGCGCGATCTCCTGGCCCTTCTGCGCCGCGATCCAGCGCATCGCCCAGGTGCGGAAGAAATCGTACTCGGAAAACCGGAACGCGCCGGCGACGTGCTCGACGCGTGTGGGCGTCCAGCCCGTCGCCTCGACGAAGCGGGCCACGCAGTCTTCCAGCCCCCTCCAGTCCTCAACATCGTCGCCTGCCGCGCAGAGCGAGACCGAGACGAACAGGGTCGGATGCACCGACAGTTCCTTCGCCGTCGCCCTGACCCATTTCCGGAGCGCCTTCTGGTACCGGCCCGCATGAACCGACCCGGCGACGATCACCCCGTCATAGCTGCTGATGGCGACGGCCCGGGCCGACGCCGCCGGCATCAGCGCCACCGAATGGCCGAGGCCGGTGAGGCAATCGAGCATGAACTGCGCGATCCGTTCGGTTTGTCCTTCGGTCGTGGCATAGACGATCAGGATCTTCATCGCGACCTCCCCTGTCAGGAGGTCACTCTAGCCGCCCTCCGCCGGGGCCGGCCTTGCGCAGGATCAAGACGGGTCCGGCTCAGGCGCTCCTGAGACGCCCTGGCCGCTTGCCCTCAGCCCAGGCCCGCGCCGCCCGGCCGAACGCCTCGAACAACGGCCGCGAGACAGGATCGCAGGCGGCATTGTATTCCGGGTGCCACTGCACCCCCAGCGAGAACCCCGGCGCGCCCTCGATATAGAGCGCCTCGGGCGTGCCATCGGGCGCGGAGCCGTCGATCACCACCCGCTTTCCGGGCCGCATGATCCCCTGGCCGTGCAGGGTGTTCGTCCGCACCGCCTGCGCCCCCATCAGCCGGTGGAACGGCCCGTTCTCGGTGAAGGTCACCTCGTGGCGCAGCGCGAACTTTTCCTCGAGCGTGCCATCCGGCGGCATCCGGTGATTGAGCCGCCCCGGCAACTCGCGGATCTCCGGATGGAGCGTGCCGCCCATCGCAACGTTGACCTCCTGGAACCCGCGGCAGATCGCCAGGAACGGCTGGCCGCGCTCGACACACGCACGCACCAGGGGCAGCGTGATCGCGTCCCGCGCCCGGTCGAAGGCGCCATGGGCCTCGGTCGGCGCCTCGCCGTACTCCTCGGGATGCACGTTCGGACGCCCGCCGGTCAGGAGAAAGCCGTCGCAGACCTCCAGAAGCTCCTCGACCGACAGATAGTTCGGATCGGCCGGCACCAGGAGCGGCATGGCATCGGCAACACGGGCCACCGCCTCGGAATTCATCGTTCCGCCGGCATGGACGGGATACTCGTCATGGAGCAGGTAGGAATTTCCGATAATGCCGACAACAGGACGCGCCATGGATCCTCGATACGCTGGATTCTTGGCTAATCTATGGCCTCGGAACGCCTTGCGAAAGCTTGTGAAACGCACAGGCGCCTGTGCATCGCGCGAATGACGCGCAAATGGGCAGATCGCGGCGGATCAGGTCTCCGCGGTAAAGCCCGCCGCCTCGATCCCGGCCGTGGCCGCCGCCGCGTCGTTCTCGGACGTGTCGCCCGTCACCCCCACCGCGCCGATGATCTCGCCCTTCTTGTCGCGCACCAGCACACCGCCCGGCACAGGCACCACCTGGCCGCCGTAGAGCCCGTTCACCGCGTTCATGAAATAGGCCTGCGCCTCGGCCCGCGCCATCTGCGCGGTCCCCGCCATGCCCAGCATCACCGAGCCATAGGCCTTGCCATGGGCGATCGCGAACCGCCCCGGCGCCGTCCCGTCCTCGCGTTCGAAGGCCTTCACATGCCCGCCCGCGTCCAGCACCACCACCGACAAGGGCTTCATCTCCATCGCGCGGCCCTTGGCCAGCGCCTCCTTGATGATCCTGCGCGCCTTGGTCAGCCCGATCTCCGCCATGTCCCTGCCTCCCCGTTCGGTTGCCCGGACGGGATACGACGGGACGGCGCCGGAACACAACGCCGTCCCGCAGGTTTCAGGCCGGAAGGCCGGCGATCTCCATCAGTGCCGGGTCGGCCTCTTCCATCCGCGTCACCACCGAGGGGCAGCGGTGGCAGGCGCCCGCGCCCTGTTCGGCATACCACCGGCAACTCGGCCGGATCGCGCAGGCCGGCAGGCGGTCCACTGATGGGTCGAGCCCCGCCACGATGCGCTGCGCGAGCCGGCATTGGCTCCCGTCGTAGTGGGTGCAGCGCTCGGCCGCACAAGGCGCGGCGAAGCGATAGACCAGCGTCGGCGGCACCTCGCCCGCCGCCTCGAGGAGCTCCGCCGTGACCGGGACATGCCCCGCCGCATAGGCGAGGCGCACCCCCTCCGGACCGCGCTCGACAACGCCCAACACACGCGCGTCCGACATCTCGGGCTGCGCGGAGGGGCAGTCGAGGCGCCGGTCGGCCCCGGCGCTCAAAACGCCTGGTCGAACAGGATGGGCGCGCTCGGGAAATACCCCATGGTGATCCCGCCCTTGACGATGTTGACCATCGGATCGGCGCCCTCGGCAAGCGGGCCCATCGCCCCGGTGATGCGCTCCGCAACCTCGAGCAACTCGCCGGTGCCGAGGCGGCCGAAATCCGGGTCGCGCAGGATGATTCCGATGGTGCCGATATCGGGGAAGAACCCGATTTCGGGGCGCCCGCCAAGGCTCTTGAGCCGTTCGGCGGCGACGCTCTGCGCCGCCTCCTTGGCGCGCTTGGCGACATCGGCGACGGGGATGGATTTTGCACGCAGTGCCATGAAATTACTCCTGAAACGTCACTTCTGAAAATATGGCCGCGGACCGGCCGGAAACAAAATGGCCGGCCAACGGCTGGGCGGATCCTACCAAACGGACCCGAGTCGCACAATCGCGCGGACGGCACGTGGCGCAGGATCGACACCGGTCCAGCGCGGACTTCCCGCCGTTCAACATCTTTACATTTCCCACCCGAAGAGCGCCGGAGGTGCCGGCGTGAATGACGGTGGTTCGTTGCCCCGCCCGGAACAAGGCCCGGGACGGGCCGCCGGGCGAGCGCCTGCCCGTCCCGGCGGGCTGGCGCTTTGGCGACGTTTGCGCGGACCTTGGAGGTTGGAGGGACGTGGCACCATAAAGTGCCCCGCTCAGCGTTTCTGCGCCACCCCACGGGCAGGCGCCCGCCCGGCTTCGCGCTTCGTTCCGGCGGCAGGTCCGCTTCCGGCCAGGCGGACCGCTTCCGCTACCCCGCTTTCGCCTCCAGCCGGTAGGCGTGCAACAGCGGCTCGGTATAGCCCGAGGGCTGCTCCCGCCCCTTGAACACCAGGTCCCGCGCCGCCCGGAACGCCACCCCGTCGCACCCGGGCGCCATCGGCCGGTAGGCCGGATCGCCCGCGTTCTGCCGATCCACGACCTCGGCCATCTTGCGGAACACCGCCTCGACCTCGTCCGCCGAGACCACCCCGTGGTGCAGCCAGTTCGCGATATGCTGGGCCGAGATCCGGCAAGTCGCCCGATCCTCCATCAGCCCAACATCGTTGATGTCCGGCACCTTGGAGCAGCCGACCCCCTGGTCGATCCAGCGGACCACATAGCCCAGGATCCCCTGCGCGTTGTTCTCCACCTCGCGCAGGATCTGCGCCTTCGACCATTTCTTGAACGAGGCCAGCGGAATATCCAGGATCCCGTCCACATGGGCCCGCGGCCCGCCCTTCCGCAGCGCCGCCTGCACCGCGAAGACGTCGACCCTGTGGTAATGTATCGCGTGCAGCGTGGCCGCGGTTGGCGAAGGCACCCAGGCGGTATTCGCCCCCGCCTTCGGATGCTCGATTTTCGCCTCCAGCATCGCCGCCATCTTGTCGGGCATCGCCCACATGCCCTTGCCGATCTGCGCGCGGCCCGACAGCCCGCAGTCGAGCCCCACATCCACGTTCAGGTTCTCATAGGCGCCGATCCAGGACTTCCGCTTGATGAAATCCTTGCGGCTGAACGGGCCGGCCTCCATCGACGTATGGATCTCGTCGCCGGTCCGATCGAGGAAGCCCGTGTTGATGAACGCCACCCGATGCTTCGCCGCCCGGATGCATTCCTTGAGATTGACGGAGGTGCGCCGCTCCTCGTCCATGATCCCCAGCTTCACCGTGTATTGCGGCAGCCCCAGCTCCTTCTCGACATGGCTGAACACCGCATCGGCGAACCCCACCTCTTCCGGCCCATGCATCTTCGGCTTCACCACATAGACCGAGCCGGCCACCGAATTGCGCAGGCCTTCCGTCTTCTTCAGGTCGTGGATCGCGATCAGCACCGTGACCATCGCGTCCATCAGCCCCTCGTAGACCTCCGCGCCCGCGCCGGTCAGCACCGCCGGGTTGGTCATCAGGTGGCCCACGTTCCGCACCAGCATCAGCGCGCGGCCCTTGACCGTTACCTCGCTCTTGCCGTCGGGCGTAGTGAACGAGAGATCCGGGTTCAGGGTCCGGGTCATCGCCTTGCCGCCCTTCTCGAACGTCTCCGCCAGGTCGCCCTTCATCAGGCCGAGCCAGTTCCGGTAGGCCAGAACCTTGTCCTCGGCATCGACGCAGGCGACCGAATCCTCGCAATCCATGATCGAGGTGACGGCACTTTCGAGCCGCACATCCGCCAGCCCGCACTGGTCGCGCGATCCCACCGGATGGGTCCGGTCGAACACGAGCTCGACATGCAACCCGTTGTTCCTCAAGAGAACCGCCTCGGGCGCCCTCGGGTGGCCGCGATAGCCGATGAACTTCTCCGGAGAGACCAGCGGCAGATCGTCCACCAGCAAAGCGCCGCCATGGACATGGTACCGCCGCGCATCCGCATGGCTCGTCCCCTCCAGCGGAAACGCCTCGTCGAGGAACACCCGCGCCCGCGCCACCACCCGGGCGCCCCGGCCGCGCTCGTAGCCTCCCGGCGGCGGCGGGCTGCCCATCGCGTCGGTCCCGTACAGCCCGTCATAGAGGCTGCCCCAACGCGCATTGGCCGCGTTCAGCGAATAGCGCGCATTGGTGATCGGCACCACCAGCTGCGGCCCCGGCACCGTGGCTATTTCCGGGTCGATGTTCGACGTGTCGATTTCGAACGCCTCGCCCTCGGGCTCCAGGTAGCCAATCTCCACCAGGAAATCCTTGTAGGCCACATGGTCATGCGGCTGGTTCTTCCGCGCCAGGTGCCAGGCGTCGATCTTCGCCTGCAACTCACCGCGCCGCGCCAGCAGCGCCGCGTTCTTGGGCTGGAATTCCGCCACCAGCGACGCGAAGCCCGCCCAGAACGCGTCCCGGTCCACCCCGGTGCCCGGCAGCGCCTCGGACTCGACGAAGGACGCCAGTTCGGAGGCCACCTTCAGGCCCGCAATCTCGGTCATTTCGGCCATCGCACCGCTCCTCTGGTATACCACCAGACAGGGTTCTAGGACGCGCCCCCTCCGGAGGCAAGCGCCCCAGCCGGCGGCAAAACCTAGCCAAATGCCTAAGTTTCCGCTTGCGCCGTGGCGTGCCGCCTGATACTTAGCCACATGGCTAAGCATGACCCCACCCTCGACGCCCTGTTCCAGGCCCTTTCCGACCCGACCCGGCGCGGGATGATCCAGCGTCTGATGACCGGTCCGGCCTCGGTCAGCGAACTTGCGGCACCCCTCGACATGGCCCTGCCGACGGTGCTCCAGCACCTGGCGAAACTCGAGAAAGGCGGTCTCGTGACCACCGAAAAGCAGGGCCGCACGCGGATCTGCCGCGCCAATCCCGCCGCCATCGACACCGCTTCCGACTGGCTCTCCCGGCAACGGGCGATCTGGGAGGCGCGGCTCGACCGGCTCGACAGCTACGTACAGACGCTGATGAAGGACCGTAACGAATGACCCCCGAAACCGATCTGCCAGACTACGACCCAGAGACAGACCTTGTGCTGGTACGAGAGCTGAACGCCCCGCGCGAGCTGCTCTGGGAATGCTGGACCTCGCCCGAGCACCTGCCGCACTGGTTCGTGCCGAAGCCGCACAAGGTCAAGGACGTCGTCATCGACCTGCGCCCCGGCGGCGCGTCGGAATCGGTCTTCGAGGTCGATGGCCAGGACATTCCGCAGCGCGGTGTCTACCTGGAGGTGGTCGCGCCCGAACGGCTGGTCTTCACCGACACCTACACCCGAGGCTGGAAACCGAACCCCGATCCGTTCATGACCGCCATCGTGACGTTCGAGGATCTGGGCGCCGGCAGGACCCGCTATACCGCGATTGCCCGCCACCGGTCGCCCGAGGCGGCAAGCCGGCACGAGACCATGGGGTTCTCCGCCGGCTGGGGCACCGTGGCCGACCAGCTCGAGGCCTATGCCCAGGGATTGGCGAAATGAACATCGACGTCAAACCCGCCGACCGCACCATGGTCCTGGAGCGCAACATCGCCGCACCCGTCGCCGCCGTCTGGGCCGCCTGGTCCGACCCCGAGGCCCTGCCGCAATGGTGGGGACCCGACGGGTTCTCCTGCCGCACCGACCGGATCGACCTCCGCACGGGCGGCGAATGGGTGTTCGACATGATCGGCCCGGACGGCACGATCTTCCCGAACCACCACAAATACGCCCGCTTCGACCGCGAGACCGGTATCGACTACACGCTGCACTGGGGCGAGAACGGCCCGAAACACGCCGACGCCTCCGCCCGGTTCGAGCCGCAAGGCGACGGCACCCGCGTCACCCTCACGATGGTCTTCGTGACGCCCGAGGAATACGAGAACGCCAAGGGTTTCGGCGCCGTCGAACTCGGCCTCCAGACCCTCGGCAAGCTCGCCCGCTTCATCGGTGCGGACTGACCGGCCGCAACGACCGCCGCCTAGCTGGCGCCCTCGTCGGCCGCGCTCGCGCTGTCGGACGCCGGCCCCGCGGCCTCGTTCATCACGCCCAACAGCGCCACCGCGATGAAGAAGGCGAAGACCAGCGCTGCGGCGATGCCGATGACCGGCATCCCGTGCGGTTCGGCCTCGTGTTCCGTGTCGGTATCGGGTGCGGACATTGCTGCCTCCCCTGATCTGGCGTTCGGCCCCGGTTGACGGGGCAGGACAAAACCGTAACGTCGCCCCAGCAGATGCACCCCTCTCGCGGAGTAACCCCATGAAGGACGCCGCCCCCAAGGCCGTCTTCCTCGCCGACTATACACCACCCTCCTATTTCGTCGACTCCGTCCATCTGACGTTCCGGCTGGACCCGTCCCGCACCCGGGTCCTGTCGCGCATCGCCTTCCGCCCGAACCCCGACGCGGCCGACAAACGCTTCTTCCTCCACGGCGAGAAACTCACGCTCCTCCGCGCCGCCATCGACGGCACCGAAATCGCCCCCGAGATCACGCCCGAGGGCCTCACCTGCCCCGCCCCCGACGCCCCCATCACCTGGGAGGCCGAGGTCGAGATTGACCCCGCCGCAAACACCGCGCTCGAAGGGCTCTACATCTCCAAGGGTATGTACTGCACCCAGTGCGAGGCCGAGGGCTTCCGCAAGATCACCTACTACCCCGACCGCCCCGACGTGATGGCCCCCTTCACCGTCCGGATTGAAAGCGACCTCCCCGTCCTCCTCTCGAACGGCAACCCGGGCGAAACCGGCGAAGGCTGGGCCGAATGGCACGACCCCTGGCCCAAGCCCGCCTATCTCTTCGCCCTCGTCGCGGGCGACCTCACCGCCCATTCCGGCGCCTTCACTGCCGCGTCCGGAAAACCGGTCGCTCTCAACGTCTGGGTCCGCCCCGGCGACGAGAGCCGCTGCGACTACGCGCTCGACGCGCTCAAGCGCTCGATGCGCTGGGACGAACAGGTCTACGGCCGCGAATACGATCTCGACGTGTTCAACATTGTCGCCGTCGACGATTTCAACATGGGCGCGATGGAGAACAAGGGGCTGAACGTCTTCAACTCCAAATACGTCCTCGCCTCGCCCGAAACCGCGACCGACCGCGACTTCGAACTGATCGAGGGCATCGTCGCCCACGAATACTTCCACAACTGGACCGGCAACCGCATCACCTGCCGCGACTGGTTCCAGCTCTGCCTCAAGGAAGGCCTCACCGTCTTCCGCGACCAGCAATTCTCCGGCGACCAAAGATCCCATGCCGTCAAGCGGATAGAGGATGTCCTTCAACTCAGGGCCCGGCAGTTCCGCGAAGACAACGGCCCGCTCTCGCATCCCGTGCGGCCCGCGAGCTTCGTCGAGATCAACAACTTCTACACCGCCACCGTCTACGAAAAGGGCGCCGAGCTGATCGGCATGCTGAAAACCCTCGTCGGCGCAGAGGGTTACAAGGCGGCGCTCGACCTCTACTTCAACCGCCACGACGGCGACGCCGCCACGATCGAGGACTGGCTCAAGGTCTTCGAAGACGCCACCGGCCGCGACCTCACGCAATTCGCGCAATGGTATTCCCAGTCGGGCACCCCGCGGCTGCGGGTGAAGGAAGACTTCAGGGACGGCACCTACACGCTTCATTTCGAACAGGAAACGCCCCCCACGCCAGGGCAGCCCGCGAAGGCGCCCCAAGTGATTCCCATCGCTGTCGGCCTTCTCGGCCCGAACGGCGACGAGGTGATGCCCACCACGGTGCTCGAAATGACCGAGGCCCGGCAGAGCTTCGCCTTTCGCGCCACGCCGGATGGCTGGGAACCCACAGCGACGGTACCGCCCCCCCCTCCCGCCGGGAGGGGGGCCGGGGGGGAGGCCGCCGCCGCCAAACCCGTCCCCTCGCTCCTCCGCAACTTTTCCGCCCCGGTGATCCTCGAACGGCCCTCCACCGCCGAGGAACGCGCCTTCCTCCTCGCCCACGACACCGACCCGTTCAACAAGTGGGAGGCCGGGCGCCAGCTCGCCAAGGACGTGCTGACCGCCATGATCGCGCAAGGCGCCGCCCCCGGCCCCGCCTATCTCGACGCGCTGCAGATGGTCGCCCGCGACGACAGCCTCGACCCGGCCTTCCGCGCCCTCGCGCTCAGGCTGCCCTCCGAGGACGACATGGCGCAGACGCTCTTCGATTCCGGCGTCACCCCCGACCCGACCGCGATCCACACCGCCCGCGAGCGCCTCGCGAAGGCCGCCGCCGAGCACCTCTCGGCGATCCTTCCGCAAATCTACGAGGCGATGTCGCTCCCCGGCCCGTATTCGCCCGACCCCAAGGCCGCCGGCTGCCGCGCGCTCCGGCTCACCGCGCTCGGCCTCCTGACCCGCCTCGACGACGGCGCGCAGGCCCGCGCTCAATTTCTCGCCGCCGACAACATGACCGAGGAGATCGGCGCCCTCGCCTGCCTCCTCGAATCCGGCAACGGCGCCGAGGAGGTCGCGCGCTTCTACCGCCGCTGGTCCCACGACCGGCTGGTGATGGACAAGTGGTTCTCGCTCCAGGTCGCCGAGGCGGCGCCGGAACGGACCGCCGGGGTGACACGCGCGCTGACGGACCACGCGGATTTCGACTGGAAGAACCCGAACCGCTTCCGCGCGCTGATCGGCGGCCTCGCGATGAACACCGCCGGGTTCCACCACCCCTCGGGCGCGGCCTACGATTTCGTCGCCGACTGGCTGATCCGGCTCGATCCGCTCAACCCGCAGACCGCCGCGCGGATGACCACGATCTTCGAGACCTGGGCCCGCTACGACGCCGATCGCCAGGGCATGATGCGCGACGCGCTCGGCCGCATCGCCGCCACCCCCGACCTCAGCCGCGACGCCGGCGAAATGGTGAGCCGCATCCTGGGATAGCTTGCCCCGGGATGCCGTCGAATTGGACGCAGCGGGAATCTTGTGAAAGGATCGACGGATTAACGCGTATTTGGAGTAACGATTGCCATGGTGGACATTGCGAACCTGACCGGCGACGTGGTCGACGGCACGGTCAAGAACCTCTTCGCTCTCGATCAATACAAGGAGCTGAGCGCCGCGCTCGGCGCCCTGATGGGCGTCTACTGCTTCTTCCTGCCGCACACGCCGCCCAGCAAGGGCGAGGGCCAGAAGATGGCGTTCGCCGAGGCCCTGCAGGAGGTCCGGGTCCAGCCGCTGCTGACGCTGTTCCTGATCGCCGTC
>JBNKWI010000114.1:0-277 GCA_050299695.1 Paracoccaceae bacterium | reverse complement strand
GACGATCCTGCGCGGCGCCTTCAGCGTCGCGGCGGCGCTCGTAGGCCTCCTCGCCGACTTCATCGCCGACCTGACCGACATTCTCGCGGTCATCGCGGCCGGTGCCGAGCCCTTTGTCAACGGGGCGGTCGCCGGGGCGACCATCACCGCCGGCATGCTGATCATGGTGTCGAACCCGCTTATGCAAACCGGAGGGGCGATCCTGGACTCGGTGCGGCCGGGCCGGCGCGGCGGCTCCGGCCGTGGCGGAAACGCCGGAGAATGGGCGGTCTTCGGT
>JBNKWI010000113.1:0-10735 GCA_050299695.1 Paracoccaceae bacterium | reverse complement strand
CAGCGTGTCGCCCGTGAGCGCCATCTTGCTGTAATAGGTCTTGTCGCGGTCCGGCGCCCATATCTTGCCGCCGCCATAGGCGCCGCCGCCCTCGGGCGCCATGTCCCAGATCATCCGCTTGCCGATATTGTCCGACGGCCGCTCGTCGCCGGAGGCGCTGAACGCCTTGCGGATCACGCCGCAGATCTGCGCCCCGCAGGAGTAGATCTCCACATGGCCGAAATTGCCGTTGTCGTCAGGTTGGGTCATCCACATCCCCTCGACGGGGTCGGCCTCCGCGGCGGTTGCGACGGCCATCAGCATGGCGGCCAGCAGAAAGCGTTTCATCTCGGTCCTCCGGTTCCCTGGCGGGCATCCTGCCAGCGGCGCGGGTTCCCGCAAGCATGACGTCGGGTCGCCCGCCCCACCCGCGCCCCTCTCCCCCATCCCCCTCCCGGCGGGAAGGGGATGGGGGAGGGAGACGGAAAGGGAGGGATGGAGACGCGGTGCGTGGCCCTCGGGGGAGGCGCCCCTTGGCAATCCCCGCCCGAACCGGCAGAAGGCGCCCGAGCCAGTCCGGAGCCCGCGCCCATGATCCTCTACCCCGCCATCGATCTGAAGGACGGCCAATGCGTCCGCCTGCTCCGCGGCGAGATGGCGGCGGCCACCGTCTTCAACGACGACCCGGCCGCGCAGGCCCGCGCCTTCGAGGCGGAAACCGGTGCGATCCAGATCCACCTCGTCGACCTGACCGGCGCCTTCGCCGGCGCCCCTGTGAACGCCGCCGCTGTCGAGGCGATCCTCGAAGCGATCAGCGTCCCCGCCCAGCTCGGCGGCGGCATCCGCGACATGGCGACCATCGAGGCCTGGCTCGACAAGGGTCTCGCCCGGGTGATCCTCGGCACCGTCGCGGTGGAGAACCCCGGCCTCGTCCGCGAGGCCGCCCGCGCCTTCCCGGGCCGGGTCGCTGTGGGGATCGACGCACGCGGCGGCCGCGTCGCCACCAAGGGCTGGGCCGAGGAAACCGACGTAGAGGTGACCGACCTCGCCCGCGCCTTCGAGGACGCCGGCATCGCCGCCATCGTCTACACCGATATCGACCGCGACGGCGCCATGGGCGGCCCCAACATCGCCGCCACCGAGGCGCTGGCCCGCGCGGTGTCGATCCCGGTGATCGCCTCTGGCGGCGTCTCGTCGCTCGGCGACCTGATCCGCCTCCGCGACACCGGCGCCATCGCCGGCGCGATCTCGGGCCGCGCCCTCTATGACGGCGCCATCGACCTCGCCGAGGCGCTCGCCGCGCTCAAGGCCTGACCCGGGCCAGAGCTGCCTCCAGCCTCTTCAGCCGAAGAGACCCGGCAAATCGCGCGCACCGTGCAGCACCCTGACGATCCGCACCTCGTCTCCCGCATCGAGAAAGAAGATCAGGTAGCGCCCAAGGCGCGCCGCCCGCAGCCCCGCGACCACATCGTCGCGCACCGGAAAACTCCCCGGACGTTGGGCGGCCTCGTTCATCCTGGCCTCGATCTCGGCAAGGAACGTGATCGCCCGCCCGGGATTGTCCTGCGCGATGAAGTCGCCGATCTCGACAAGGTCGTTCCGTGCCGCGGGTAGAATGACAAGGCGCGCCAAAGATCAGGACTTCGCCGCATACCGGGCGCGCAGATCGGCGAACACGCGATCCGCCGGAACGCCCGGGCCGCTGTCCAGCCCCGCCCTGATCGCATCTCGGAGCGCTTCGAGCTCGCGCCGTTCGGTATCCCGGTTGCGGGTCCAGTCGCGAAGGGCTTCCCGGACCACTTCACTGGTCGAGACATACTCGCCCCCCGCAACCGTCTGGCGCAGCGTTTCGGCCAACTCCGCGGGGATCGTGATCGTCAGTCTCTCGACGGCCGGCATCGTCTCGCTCCTGTCGTTTCGACATACTTTATCATACTTATGATGCGCGAAGGAAGCCCGGGGGGCGCGATCCGCATCGTGGAAAGGGCGGATGGCGCCACCGGCGGCGCGCGAGGCGTTAACCGCCGAGACCGCGCTCCGCCGGTGTACGGGTTGTGTACAGGTTGTGTACGGGTTGTGCCGGCTCGGATTGCGGCCGTTTACATTATCTTGAAGGCCGGATCCTCGAAGGTCTGGACCGAGGGGAGCGGCCTCGCGTAATAGCCCGCCTTGATCCCGTCGATCCACTTCTTCGCCTTCGCGGTGAGCTGGAAACTCTTGGTCATCGACCGCCCCCGCGTCACCAGGATCCCGAGATCGGCGCCCTCGTAGCGATAGTCGCCAACATTCGAGATTCGCAGGAAAAATGCCTCGTCCTCGGTCTCCACCGCGCGGCGGTGATAGTCGAACCGGTCATAGACCACCCGCCCGTCGGGCAGCATCTTGTAGATCCCCGATTGCGGCGCGTGGGTGATGATGTCGACAGTGTCCTGGGTGTGCTTGATCACCATCTGCGACCAGCTGTCGATCATGTCCGGATCGGCCCAGCGCGCGTTCAGCTCCTCCACGTCGAGCTTGAAGGGTTTCTTAGAGAATTCAAGGAGATGGAAGAGAAACAGGGGCGCATCGGCATGGGCGAAGGCGGCGTGGTTCGTCATCGACGAGGCGCCGGTGATCCGCGGGTTCAGCTCGCCCAGCCAGATGTCGTCGTTCTTCTTGTCGATCAGGAAATCGAGCTCGAAATAGCCGCGATAGCCCTCCTTCCGGAGTTGCTCGCCGAACTTGAACGTGAGCTCCCGCGCCTTCTGCCGCTGCTTCGGCGTGAAGGCGGTGGAGAAGATCTCGTTGCCGCACCAGCCGCCGCGATAGGGCGTAAGCTCCTTGAATCCCACAAGTTCCGTCATCAGCGGGCCGACGATGGTGCCCTGCGAGGTGCAGCAGGCCTCGATCGCCGAACCCCGGCAGTCGATCCGCTTCATGATCTTGATCTCGCCCTCGCCGACGATCTCATGCTCGTGCTTGCGGAAATCGGCCTCCGACTTGATGAAGAACGTGGTGTGCCCGCTGTCCCCGAACGCCGATTGCAGCACCAAGTCCTTGCCAAGCCCCGCTTTTTCGCAAAGCGCCTGAAGGTGCTCGTAGTCTTTCACCTCGCTGAGCGTGTTCGGCACCGAGGGCACGCCCGCCTTGTTGCCGACCCGGACGGTCTCGATCTTGTTGTCCATCGACTGGCGCAGCTTGGCCTTGGGGAACCAGACCTCGCCGCCCAGTTCCTTGGCGAGCTTCTCGGTCTTCTCGTCGAACATCAGGAACACGAATTTCGGCTTGCCGCCGCGCGCCTTGACGTAGTCCACCACCTCCTTGTGGGAGAGCAGATAGTTGTTGATGTCCTCGATCGACTGAAACTCGTCATGTGGCAGTTCCGACGGGCAGAGCACGTTCGGATGGCGGCCGTCGAAGCAGTCCATGTAGCAGATATACTTGAAGTTCTTCACCCATTCGTCGAGGCCCAGGAGGTTGAAGTTGGTGGCCGAGACGAAGTAGATCGGGTCGCTGTTGGTATGGAAATACCGCCGGATCTCCGAGATGTTCTTCAGCGTCTTCTTGGGCATGGGGACTGTCCTCCGCTTTCGGTCACTTCTTTGATTGCTTCTTGAGGGCCTCGGGGGTGAACACCCGGAGCCCCAGGTCGGGCCGGTAGCCGTGGATCTCGCTCACGTCGAGCGCGCGCATGAAGGACAGGATCTCGGGCGAAATCACCTGCCCCGGCACCAGGATCGGGAAGCCCGGCGGGTAGGGGATTATGAACGAGGCCGAGACCAGTTCCTCGCCAGCCTCGAGCCGCTTCATCAGCGCGTCGTCGAGATTGAGATAGTCGCAATTGTCCTCGTCATAGGCGAGGAAGAAGGCGGTGCGGATATCGCCCTCGGGCGTCTCCTTACCACTCCGGAACGCATCGTGGAAACGGGAAAAGTCCGGCAAGGGCGGCACATGCTCGACCAGAGCCGCGACACGGTTCTCGAAGGAGCGGCGCTCCATCTTCGAGGCGTCGTCGAGCAGGTCGTCGAGGTCGTGGGCGATCTCCACGAGCACCTCGATCAGATAGGCGACCGAGCTCCGCGTCGTGCCGATATTCGTCATGAAAAGCACGGTGTTGCGCGAGGTCTTGTTGATCTGGATCCCGTATTTGTCCATCAGGATCCGGGTCTTGAACGTGTCGCCGTCCCAGCCGGTGCCGCCCACCGCGAGGGTCACCCGGGTCGGGTCGAGGACGAATTCGTCGCGGGTCCAGACATCCCAGATATCCGACCAGCCCTGTTCGGGGTCGTAGTACTGGGTGACGCCGCTTTCCCGGTATTCCTCAGGGATCATGTCGGCGACGGTCAGAACCTTGAAGTATTTCTTCAGGAGCGGATGGGTCGAGACCGCGCGGCGGATCGCCATTGCGCTGTCGATCTGGCGCTGGACGAATTCGAAGCCTTCGAGCTCCACCTGCCGCCGGCCCACGTCGAGCGAGGCGATGATCTGGTAGTTCGGCGAGGTGGAGGTGTGGGTCATGTAGGCTTCGTGGAAGCTCTGCTCGACCTCGCCCTTGAAGTCCTGGTCGTTGACGTGGATCATCGAGCCCTGCCGCAGCGAGGTCAGGGTCTTGTGCGTGGACTGCGTCGCGTAGACCCGGACCCGCGCGTCGGGCGGCGGCACCAGACGGGACTTCAGGAGCGTCGCCTCATCGGCGCCCTCGAGCCTCGCCTGCTGCTTTTCCCAGGCCGCGGCGGCCTCCGGCGTGCGCAGGCTCTCGCGGAGCGTGTTCGCCACCCCCATCGCGGTGCGCGGCCGGTAGGTGGGAGCGAAGCGGGCGAAGGCGAACCAAGCCTCGTCCCAGAGGAAGATCAGGTCCTTCTTGATCGCGAGGCATTCCTCCATCACCCGCTGCACGTTGTAGACGAGCCCGTCGAAGGTGCAGTTGGTCAGAAGGATCATGCGCACCCGGTCGAGCTTTCCCGCCGCCTTCAGCTTCAGCAGGTGGTGCTTGATCTCGTGCGTCGGCACGGCGCCGTACATCGAGTATTCGTGGAGCGGATAGCTGTCCATGTAGACGACATTCGCGCCCGCCAGCACCATCCCGTAATGGTGCGACTTGTGGCAGTCCCGGTCGACGAGGACGATATCCCCAGGTCTGATAAGGGATTGCACGACGATCTTGTTGCAGGTCGAGGTACCGTTGGTGGCGAAGAAGGTCTGCTTCGAGCCGAAGGCCCGGGCCGCCATGTCCTGCGCTTCCTTGATCGGTCCGCGCGGCTCGAGAAGCGAGTCGAGCCCTCCGCTGGTGGCCGAGGTCTCGGCCAGGAAGATGTTGGGGCCGTAGAAGGCGCCCATGTCCTGGATCCAGTGCGAGCGCGAGATCGACTTGCCGCGCGAGATCGGCATCGCGTGGAACACGCCGGTAGGCTGCTTGGAGTATTCCTTGAGCGCGGTGAAGAACGGCGTCTTGTAGCGCCGGTTCACGCCGCGGAGAATGTTGAGGTGCAGTTCCAGGAAGTCTTCCTGGTTGTAGAACACCCGCCGGCAGCGGCCGAGGTCGAGCCCGGCGATATCCTCGGCCGAGCGGTCGGTGATCAGGTAGGCATCGAGCTCGGGACGGACCTTGGCGATCAGACGGCAGGTCTCGGGGCCGTAGTCATGGGCCTCGAGCGCATCGACCTCCTCGCCGTCGCCATACTGGTTCAGGTATTGCTTGAGGAGCGGCAGATCGTTCTTCGACTTGAGCGTCAGGCCGGGGCGCACCACCACCGCCTGCACGTTGTAGTTGAAGAGGATGCCCATCAGCGCGTCTTCGAGGCTCGGCACCACGACCGCCTCGTAGATGAACGGATCCTCCGCGCGGCGGGCGCGACGCAGGTTGGCCTTGAGAAAGCGTTCCTGGTGCTCGTTGACGTTGTCGACGATCAGCACCTCGAAATAGGGCCGGCCCAGCGCCCGGTCCTCGGGCGCGAGCGTGCTCTCGTCGTCGAAATCCTCGCCGTCGATTTCGTCGCCGGCAATGGGAACAGTGCGGCGGCGGTAGGCGCCCGAGCCCAGCGCGCGGGCGACCCGTCGCAGCGAAACGGCCAAGTCGTCGATGTTGCGCTGGTCAAGCAGGCGGCGGAGATGCGCGAAGGCGTGAGCGCCGGGGAACGCCCAGTAGAGCTCGATCGGCTCCAGCGCGTCGAACAGCCCCTCGGCGGCGGCGACGAGCTTCTTGCCCTGGCGCCCCTCGACCCCGTGGGACGAGAGCGTCTCCACGGTTTCCCTGAGGGCGCTCCATCGGTCGGCCCGGAGTTGCGTTGCGCTGTAGTAGTCGCCGATCGACAGTAGCTTCGCGTCCGTGGCCTGCACGTTCATCGGTCAGTCCTTTCTCCGGCGGCTTCTGCCGCCGGTTCCTCCCTGGTCTTCGCGTCTAGTCGGTCCCCGTCCGCCCCTTGAAGATTGGCACCGCATCCGTGGCCGGCCGGCCGGCTTCGGCGAACCCGAGCGCCGTGCGCGGATCGGCCGCCTCCACGCCCGACCGCGACCCCTTTGTCGGGGTCTCCAATGGTCCCAACGTATGGAGATAGGCATCCGTTCCGCTCATGCGGTCGTAGACCGGGAAATCGGCCTCGCGGTCGCGAAAGCTCTTCAGCACCTGGCCGAGGCCCTTGAGCCCGGTCTCGCGCTGGCGGCGCACCATGTCGAGGTCGATCTCGATCGGGAACATGTCCTCCTGCCCGGCCGACTGGTGCAGCACCGTGGCGGTCGGGTCGACCACCAGCGACCGCCCCACCCCGCCCGCGGCGAGCCCGTTCACGTCGAAGACATAGCACTGGAACTGCGCCGCCGTGGCCCGCGCGATGGCGATCTCGGCCTCGCGGTCGGTGGTGCCGGTGAGGACCGGGTGCAGGAGCACCTCGACGCCCTGGCTGGTGAGCTGGCGCGTGGTCTCCGGGAACCAGATGTCGTAGCAGATCGAGAGGCCGAAGCGGCCGATCCCGGGCACGTCGAAAACGCAGAACTCGGTTCCCGAGGAGATCCCCTGCTCATAGGGCTTGAACGGGAACATCTTCGAGTATTTCGCGACGATCTCGCCGTCGGGATTGATCACCACCGAGCTGTTGTAGATCCGCCCGTCCTCGCGCCGCTCGAACATCGAGCCCGGGATGAGCCAGATCCCGAAACGGCGGGCGTCGTCCTGGAACTGGGCAATCGCGTCGTTCGGGAAGGGCTGGGCGAAGCGGTCCAGCGGGCCGTAGGGCGCGAGTTCGGAGAACAGGACCATCTGGGTCCAGGGGAAGCGCGCCATCAGGATCTCGATCCTCTGGCGCATGCCTTCGACGTTCGAGTGCAGCGCGGCGACGTGCATCTGCACGCCGGCGATTGCGAATGGGGTCATTCGGGTTGTCTCTCCATAGGGTTGATCCCTGTTGGATGTCGCTCTTGTTGGGCCTCAGCGGCCTCGCCCGTCCCGGTCAGCGCGCGACCAGCACGGGGAGGGTTGCATGGCGCACAACCTTGTCCGCATTCGAACCGACAAGCAAGGTTTTCAACTCATTCGGCGGATGCGAGGCCATGACGATCAGATCTGCGCCCAGATCGCCGGCGATCCTCAGGATCGTCTCGGGCACATGGCCGTGGCCGACATGGACATGGACCCGGGCCGGATCCGGGAACTCCCGCGCGGCGAATTCCTGGAGATCGGCCTTCAGCCGCTCCATCGCCGTCTTCTCGAAATCCTCCGGCAGGTAGGAGGCGATCATTGCCGCCCCGAGATCGTGGACGATCCCGAGGACATGGATTTCGCCCGAGGACCCGGCGCAGCGGAGCGCCATGGGCAGCGCCTTTTCCCAGCTTTCGGGATGGGTCATGTCGATCGGAAGGAGAACCTTGTCGAACATCGCCTGCCCTCCCTTCACACCGTTGCCGCTTCGGGCCGGATCCGGCCGCGCTGGAGCATCACGACCCCGGCAAGTGCCAGGAGCGCCGGAATGAACATCCAGTACTTGGACGGAGTCGGGACCGGTTTCAGGACCTCCACGATCTTCTGATCCCAGTCAAACCCGGCCTTTTGCGCCTCGCTGTCGAAGGCGACGTTGTCGATCACCACGTCGTCGCCATTGGCGATGTACTCGAGCCCCGCGCCGGCGAGCTTGTCGGCCCCGGTCGCGCCCTCGCCCATCGGCAGGAGCGCGGTGAAGGTCACCGGCTCGCCCACCGAGTCGACGCCGTTCACCGTCAGCCGGAGCTTTTCGCCTGCTGGCGTCTCGGCCGCGGCCTGTTCGATCTGGGAGGGCGCGAGATTGGCATAGGGCGGCGCCAGCATGTCCATCCAGAAGCCCGGCCTGAAGAAGGTGAAGGCTATGAGCAGGAGCGCCACGGTCTCGTAGATCCGGTTCCGGGTGAGGAACCAGCCCTGGGTCGCCGCCGCAAAGAGGAGCATGGCTATGGTCGCCGTGATGAACACGAAGATGCCGTGGAACCAGTCCACGTTGATCAGGAGAAGATCGGTATTGAAGATGAACAGGAACGGCAGCGCGGCCGTCCGGAGCGAGTAGAAGAACGCCACCACGCCGGTCCGGATCGGGTCGCCGCCCGAGACCGCGGCCGCCGCGAAGGAGGCGAGACCCACGGGCGGGGTCACGTCGGCCATGATCCCGAAGTAGAACACGAAGAGGTGGACCGCGATCAGGGGCACGATCAGCCCGTTCTGCTGGCCGAGCGTCACGATCACCGGCGCGAGAAGCGCCGAGACCACGATGTAGTTCGCGGTGGTCGGGAGCCCCATGCCGAGGATCAAGGACAGGATCGCGGTCAGGAACAGGATCGCGAGGATATTGCCACCCGAAAGCACCTCGACCACGTCGGCGAGCGCGGAGCCCACGCCGGTCTGGCTGACCGCACCGACGATGATGCCGGCGGTCGCGGTGGCGATACCGATGCCGATCATGTTGCGCGCACCCGAGACCAGCCCATCGAGGAGGTCGGTGAAGCCCGCGCGGATCTCCGTCGCCATGTCCCCGGCGCCGCGCAGGATCACCATGAGCGGGCGTTGGGTGACCAGGATGAACACCATGAAGGCCGCCGCCCAGAAGGCGGAAAGCCCGGGCGAGAGCCGGTCGACCATCAGCGCCCAGACCAGCACCACCACCGGCAGTAGGAAATGCAGGCCCGCCCGGATCGTCGGACCCGGCAGCGGCAGCTTGGTGATCGGCGCGTTCGGGTCTTCGAGCTTCAGCGGCGCCTCGCGGGAGCCGACATAGAGGAGCGCGATATAGACCACGATGAGAGCGGCGAAAACCACGTAGCTGGCATTCGCGCCGAAGGCGGGCCGGATCCAGCCCATGCCGTAGTAGACGGCGAACGAAAGCGCACAGATCACCGCGATGGTGAAGGCGAGCGACATCAGCCAGGCCACAAGTGGCTTCGGCGCGGTCGCGCGGGGAAGGCCCCGCATGCCGGCCTTCATCGCCTCGAGATGGACGATGTAGACCAGCGCGATATAGCTGATGACCGCGGGCACGAAGGCGTGCTTGACCACGTCGAAATAGGGGATGCCCACGTACTCGACCATCAGGAACGCAGCCGCGCCCATGACCGGCGGCATGATCTGGCCGTTGACCGATGAGGCCACTTCGACCGCACCGGCCTTCTCGGACGAGAACCCCACCCGTTTCATCAGCGGGATGGTGAAGGTGCCGGTGGTGACCACGTTGGCGATGGAGGACCCGGAAATCAGGCCGGTCATGGCCGAGGAGACCACCGCCGCCTTGGCCGGTCCCCCGCGCATATGGCCCATAAGCGAGAAGGCGACCTGGATGAAGTAGTTGCCCGCGCCGGCCTTGTCGAGAAGCGAGCCGAATAGCACGAAGAGGAACACGAAGGAGGTCGAGACGCCGAGCGCGATGCCGAACACGCCCTCGGTGGTGATCCACTGGTGGTTCACGACTTCGGACAGGTTGTTGCCCTTGTGGGCGATGATCCCCGGCATGTGCGGCCCGAGGAAGGTGTAGGCGAGGAACACCGTCGCCACGATCATCAGCGCGGGGCCGAGCGCCCGGCGCGTGGCTTCGAGCAGGACAAGGAGGCCGATCACGCCGGCGACGAAGTCCATCGGGATCGGCGCGCCGACCCGGTTGGCGATGGAATCGTAATGGAACAGGATGTAGAGCGCGGCGGCCGCGCCGATGACGGCGAGCGCCCATTCCCACGGCGGGATGCGGTCCTTGGGCGAGCCCAGAAGAATCGCGGCCATCACCGCGACGCCGACGATGGGAATCCACCAGACCGGCGTGCCCGCCTTGGCGCTGATCATGAAAAGGATGGTGAGGAGTGCCGGCACCGCGATGGCCAGCCCCAGCTGTACCGGCGTGCGGGCAGCGGGATAGGCGAGGAAGGCAAGGAAGAGCGCGAAGGCGAGGTGGATGGATCGGGCCTCGGTGTCGTTGAAGACGCCCCAGCCGACCATGAACGGGATCGGCGAGGCGATCCAGAGCTGGAACAGCGACCAGACCAGCGCGGTCAGGAGCATGAAGACGCCCACCGCGCCCGCCGGAGAGCGCCCGCCGGTATCGGACGAGGCGACGAGTTCGTCGAGCTCTTCCTGGCTGAGCCCGCCCCTGCCGGCGGCTTCCTGCTCCACGGCCGAGGCCTGGAACTGCTTGTCGTCGCTCATGGTCTTGTCCCCCGTCCGTGTTGGTCTGAGGGAGACCGGCCGGCGAGCCCCGGCCGCTCACCCGGTGCTTTCAGGTCGGGCGGCCCGCAAGGGGCCACCCGTCAATCGGCAGCAGGCCGGAAGCTACATCCAGCC